>PGZR01000053.1 GCA_002841405.1 Firmicutes bacterium HGW-Firmicutes-4
ACCGATGGAATATCCGCTGACCTACGCCATCGTGCAAATTATTCTGGTTATCCCGATTATCATCGCCGGTCACCGCTTTTACAGTGTCGGTTTCAAAGCTATCATCCAGCGCAGTCCCAATATGGATTCATTGATCGCGATGGGAACTTCGGCAGCGATTCTCTATAGCCTTTATTCTGTTTATCAGATCAGTTCAGGCAATTTCGGAGCAGTTGAAGATCTGTATTTTGAAACCGCCGGGGTTATCATTACCTTGATCCTGTTAGGAAAATATCTTGAAGCAGTATCCAAAGGAAAAACTTCCGAAGCGATTAAAAAACTGATGGGCCTTGCGCCTAAAACTGCCGTTGTCATCCGGGATGGAGTCGAAATTGAAACACCCATTGATGAGGTGGAAATTGATGATGTGATTCTGGTTAAACCCGGGGGTAAAATTCCGGTTGATGGGGTCGTCATTGAAGGAAACACCGCCATTGATGAATCCATGCTCACCGGAGAAAGTATGCCCATCGATAAGAAATCAGGCGATATGGTATATGCGGCCAGTATTAATAAAAATGGTATGATCCAATTCAGAGCAACAAAAATAGGTGGCGACACAGCCCTCGCTCAAATCATCAAACTGGTGGAAGACGCCCAGGGGTCAAAAGCACCGATTGCCCAGCTGGCTGACATTGTTTCCAGTTATTTTGTTCCGACTGTGTTTGTCATCGCTGTTCTGGCCTTCGCTGGCTGGTATTTCACCGGCCATTCCTTTGTCTTTGCGATGACCATATTTATTTCGATTCTGGTCATCGCCTGCCCCTGCGCACTTGGCCTTGCAACCCCAACAGCCATTATGGTTGGAACCGGCAAGGGTGCTGAGTATGGCATTTTAATTAAGGGCGGGGAAGCCCTGGAAACGACTCATCTTATTAACACCATTGTTTTTGATAAAACCGGCACCATCACTGAAGGGAAGCCTGAAGTAACTGACATTGTCACAACGGCCGGGGTTGACCGGGATTGGCTCCTTCAAATTGCCGCATCCGCGGAAAAAGGATCAGAACACCCTCTGGGTGAAGCAATTGTCCGAGGCGCCGAAAAAGAAAGCCTGGAAATACTTACAATTGATACATTCAAAGCAATTCCAGGATATGGGATTGAAGTTGAAGTTGACGGTTCCCGTTTGCTGCTGGGCAATAGAAAAATGATGGATCAGAACAGTATTTCCTTGACCACTCTGGAAGCAGAATCTGATCGGCTGGCAGAAGAAGGCAAAACCCCCATGTACATTGCCATGAACGGCCAATTGTCCGGGATTATTGCCGTGGCAGATGTAGTAAAGGCAAGTAGTAAAGCAGCCATTGCCAAACTTCATGGAATGGGGATCGAAGTTGCGATGATCACCGGTGACAATAAAAGAACCGCAGCAGCCATTGCCAGACTGGTTGGGATTGATCGGGTTTTAGCCGAAGTACTGCCCCAGGATAAATCAAATGAGGTTAAAAAGCTCCAGTCAGAAGGTCGAAAAGTGGCGATGGTTGGGGATGGCATCAACGACGCGCCGGCATTGGTTCAGGCCGATATTGGTATTGCGATTGGCTCCGGTACCGATGTCGCCATGGAATCTGCCGACATAGTGCTGATGCGAAGTGATCTGATGGACGTTCCCACCGCCATTAAACTCAGCAAAAGCACGATTCGTAACATAAAACAAAATTTGGTCTGGGCATTTGGTTATAATGTCGCCGGAATTCCTATCGCCGCCGGACTGCTCTATCTGTTTGGTGGGCCATTGTTAAATCCTATTTTTGCCGCCGCGGCCATGTCGCTGAGCTCGGTTTCGGTGCTCACCAACGCACTCAGATTAAAAGGTTTTAAACCATGAAAATTAAGTTAAAAAAGGAGTAGAGATTATGAAAAAGAAAATTATTATAGCCGGGACAGCCCTATTGTTTTTAGTTGTCCTGGCTGGTTGCCAGCAGACCGATGTCGTCGGAAAGACCTCCATCACATCCTTTGATGCGGTGCTCCAGGCAATCCCCAACCAAATTGCGGAAGATGAGATAAATGGTGGCTGGGCCCTGTCGGCATCCGATGGGACCGCCCGTTTTATCTGGAGTAAAGATTACAGCAGCGGAACACCGCACGATGTAATGCTGGAAGTAGCTGCTAAACCATTCATTGAAGCCGGACTTGATGTCACAAAACTTCCTGCCGGGATGGTTATTGATGATAAAATCATGGTCGGAACAATGTTAGGGGATGAAGAATTAACTTATAGTGGCGAAGTGACGCCACTGGCGTCCTATGAACAAATTATTAATCTGAAACGTGATCATATTAAATACCACACCGCCCTTGATCATTATGGTGTTGACCTTGGTGATGGGAATATGTTTGAATGGGCGAAAGACCTGAATACCAATGACAAAGACATTGTCTTTGTTTTAAATCCGCAAATCTTTATTGATGCCGGCGTTGATCCAGAAAAAGTTGAAGGCTGGGTTTTTGCCAAGGTCAGCACCGAAGATGAAGATAAAAAACCAATTGAAGTGGATAAATTTTTAAAACCATTTAATATTAACTAGTCGAGAGGTAGAAAATGAATAAGATAACGTTAATGATTGAAGGCATGTCCTGTTCTCATTGCGTAAAAGCAGTAACCGATGGAGTTGGCGAATTGGCTGGTGTTGAAAGCGTGGTTGTTGATTTGGTCGGAAAAACTGCTATAATAGAATACCAACCTGAAAAAGTAGCATTAGAAGATTTCAAGCAAGCAATCGCAGAAGCGGGATTTGACGTTCAATAAACTGATTAATCGGGAAGTATGGAGGTTTGGAAAGATGAACAATCATTTTAAAAAGGTGCTTGTTGTTGATGATGAGCCAAAAATAATTGAGGTGGTAGAGTCCTTTCTGGAAAGTAAAGGCTTCACCGTCTTTACGGCAGAAAACGGTAAACAAGCCCTCGAGATCTTTGACCGGGAAAACATTGCGCTCATCGTCTTAGACCTGATGCTTCCTGATATGACAGGCGAAGAAATTTGTGTTCAGATCAGAAAAAAATCTCGGGTGCCGATTATTATGCTTACTGCAAAAATTGAGGAATCGGACATGCTTAAAGGATTAAATATTGGCGCAGATGATTATATTACGAAACCATTCAGTTTAAAAGCCCTTTATGCCAGAATTGAAGCAGTTCTTCGCAGATCAAGCGATGATCTGGTGCCACTCTATAATAACGCATATTTCAATGGTGGTGATTTGGAAGTTGATTTTGAAAGTCATTTGATTAAAAAGAATCAGGTGGAAATAAATCTTACGCCCAATGAATATAAATTACTGGCAGCGTTAATAAAATATCCCCGCCGGGTTTTTACCCGGGAGGATTTGATCAGAGTCGCATGGGGTGATGAATTCGAAGGATATGATCGGGCTGTTGATAGCCATATCAAAAACCTGCGGCAAAAAATAGAAACAGATCCTAAAAATCCGGTTTATGTGCTGACTATCTACGGGATTGGTTATAAATTTGGGGGTGAAACCCTTGAAACATAGTTTGAGAACAAAATTCTCCCTGACCTTTGCTCTGGTATTATTGTTAACCATCGGTTTAATCAGCTTATTGTCCAACTTTTTTATTGAAAAACAATTTACCAATTATCTGGCGATTCAACAGGATAGGCGAACCCTGGAAATTGCCGATAACCTTAGTCAGCAATATGATTCAGCATCAAAAACCTGGGATGCTGACTTTGTTCATACCATTGGGATGTACGCTTTAAATGATGGCTATCTTATTTCGGTAATTGATGCTGAAGGGCAAACAATATGGGATGCCCAAATATGTGATATGAATCTTTGCGATCAGGTAACTGATGAAATCAAACAGCGAATGGCAATGCTGCATCCTGATAGTGAAGGTGAATTCACAGAAAAATCGTTAAGTCTGATCAAAAATAACGAGCTGATCGGAACCGTTAAGATCAGTTATTACGGACCTTATTTTTTGAATGAAGACGATTTTCAATTTTTAAAATCACTCAATACAATTCTCATGTGTTGCTAAAGAAATTTCCGACGGAGACTATGCAGTTCGCATTAAAGAAAGCTCAAAAACAAAAGAATTGGATGAACTTATTATTGCCATCAATCATTTGGCTGACTCGTTAGGAAAACAGGAGGCACTCAGAAAACAATTGACAGCAGATGTTGCTCATGAGTTGAGAACGCCACTTACATCCGTTGGAACGCATCTTGAGGCAATGATTGAAGGCATTTGGGAACCGACAACCGAACGTCTGCAAAGCTGCCACGATGAAATATTGCGGATTGGAAAAATCATCCAGGATCTGGAGCGTCTGGCAAAGGTTGAAAGTGAAAATTTGAAACTGGAAAAGACTAAAATAAATATCGCCAACGTGATTGATCAGGTGTTAAATAACCTTGAAGCAGAAATTAAGAAAAAGAATTTGCATGTTGTCACAAAAGGAAAGAGCTCAAATATTGAAGCCGACTTAAACCGAATCACTCAGGTGTTGATCAATCTTATTACCAATGCGATAAAATATACACCTGAAGGTGGAATGATAGAGGTTCACCTGTCCGAGTCCGATACTGATATAGAAGTACGGGTCAACGACAACGGGATCGGGATAAGTGAGGAAGATTTGCCATTTATCTTTGAGCGCTTTTATCGTGCTGATAAATCACGGAACCGAATGACCGGAGGTACTGGGATTGGGCTTGCTATTGTCAAATCGATTGTCAGTGCTCATGATGGAACTGTTAAGGTTGAAAGTCGGTTGAATGAGGGAAGCTGTTTTACGATAATCCTGCCTAAATAAAAACATCTTGGAGGAAAAATGATGAACAAAAATATTACGATAAAAATCGATGATGACGTGTTAGAATGGATGAACAAAAAAAGAAAAAGGGTGTTGACGCTACGGGTCAACACCACCGGAGGTGGTTGCTGTCCAACCTTTGAAATTGCCGATATCAATCTGTTCAAACCGGATCAAGTCGAAAACTTTGAAACGTTTGAACAAAATGACATCACCGTGTACATTAGTAAAAACACAAGGATTTCAGCGCCAACTCTTCATTTTATTCTTAAAAAAAATCTCATTGGCGCGACCATACAAGCGGAAGGGTTAAGCTTAAAGAAACGTGATCCTTGATGGCTGCAATGCCAGAGTCCAACAAATCAGTGATCATATTCATCTAAAAAATGATGTTTAACCCCATCTCGTTTAAAAGAGATAATGGTATTCAGATTGACGTTCTCCACGCTTTTAAAAATATTACTCTCGATGTAAGGGCTGGTTTGTCGGAATTTTTTCAGCAGGGTTTTCATTTCCTGGCGCTTGGAGGCTCCGCCTTCGTTGTCTGAAATCATACAGTTTTCAGTAAATCGGCAGGCACACTGAATAAATTGAAGGTCATTATGTAATTTCCAGCTGATAATGGCCTCTTCCCGGATGAGATACATCGGCCGGATCAACTCCATATTCTCAAAATTGCTGCTTTTTAACTTGGGCATCATAGTCTGAATTTGTCCACCGTAAAGCATCCCCATCAGGATGGTCTCGATGACATCGTCATAATGATGCCCCAGGGCGATTTTATTGCATCCCAATTCTTTGGCGTGATGATACAGATGACCCCGTCGCATCCGGGCACAGAGATAGCAGGGTGATTTTTCAATGTCGGCCACCGAATCAAAAATCTGAGACTCGAAAACAGTGGCTTCGATATTCAACAGCTTCAGATTTTTTTTGATCATTTCCCGGTTGATCGGATTATAGCCCGGATCCATTACCAGGAAAACCAATTCAAATTCAAATTTATTATGTTTCTTCAGTTCCTGAAACAGCTTTGCCATCAGCATGGAGTCTTTTCCTCCAGAGATGCACACTGCAATTTTATCTCCTTCCTTGACCAGCTGATATTCATTGATACCACTGGTAAAACGGCACCAGATACTGCTGCGATACTTCTTTTTTAAGCTTTTTTCTATCTCTTCATAGCGTTCCATGATAACTCCTATTTTTTAGTTAAACTTTTATAACAAGAATCAAATATTTCCATAAAATCCTGTAATTCACTGTCAGTGGTTAAGTGGCTCAGACTGATCCGCCAGGAAGATCTTGCCAGCTCCCGACTTCCGGTGACTGTGAGAACCGAGCGCGAGGGGGTATTATCAGTGGAACAGGCTGATTTGGTTGAAACACAGACTTCCTGATCATTCAGTGCAGCCTGAAAAGCTTGGGCCTTGACGCCTTTTACACTGAGATTAAGAATGTGGGGAATAGAATGGCTGGTACTGTTTATAGAAACAAGTGGATAAGCCGATAAATGCTTTTTTAACCAGGCGTTTTTCAAAGCGACCTGGGCCAGCCGTTCTTCCAGTTCAGTTATGCACAGTTCAAGGGCCAGCGCTGTTGCCCCGGCCCCTGCGGTAAAAGGCGTGCCACTGCGATAATAACTGGTGCTAGTACCGCCATGGATCTGTGGTTCAAGGATCAGGCTGTCACCTTTTAACAGTACGCCCATGCCATTCAGGCCGAAAAATTTGTGGGGTGAAAAGGTAACCAGATCGATTTGCTCCAAAAGAATTGGAATTTTTCCAATAGCCTGGGTGGCATCTACATGAAAAAAGCAATTGGGATAGGCGGCAACAATCGCCGCAATTGATTCGATTGGCTGACAGACCCCCAATTCACTGTCCACATAGTTGATCGAAACCAGAATGGTATCCTCTCGAATTAATTCTTTGAGATGATCAAGGTCGACGGCGCCGTCTTTTTTGATGGACACCAGATCAATTTCATAGCCAATCGATTGAAGTTGCTTGAGGCTGCCGCTGACAGAAGCATGCTCCAGACAGGTCGAGATGAGGTGACGGCCACTTTCACGGTAATTTCTGGCCACACCCTTAATCGCCAGATTATTGGCTTCAGTGGCACCAGAGGTATAGATGAGCTCCATATTCAAACAGCTTAATTGATTCTTTATCTTGATGGTTGCATTTTCAATGTGCTGTTTCGCCTTTCGGCCCAAAACATGTGCGCCGTTGGCATTGCCAAAAGCATCCTGGCTGATGTGGTAAAACAATTCCAGGACCTCGATATTGACCGGGGTATCGGCGGCGTAATCCAAATATATCACGTGTTATCTCCGTTCTAAACCGAATCATGTGTTAATGACTGCAGCGGTTCATAAAAAATACCCAGGAGATCATTACGAAATCGCCAGGCTAATATCCTAATTATACTATAGAATTACTTGTAATCAAATGAAGATTTCGAATTTTAAGGATTGCTTTGGGTATTAAGTAAAGTAGTTAATGCGTAAAAAAAGAAATAAAAGTTGACAAGCAAAAGAAAGAACGATATAACAAATCATATAGAATTAATGTGAATTTTATAAGGGGTGAGGTATCACGATGTCAAAAATTGCAAAAAATCTGACCGACTTATTTGGAAACACCCCCCTTCTGGAATTGGTAAACTATGAAAACACTTGAACCTGGAAGCGAAAGTAATTGCAAAACTTGAGTATTTTAATCCCCTGTCTTCCGTCAAAGATCGAATCGGTTTTGCTATGATTGATGCGGCAGAAAAAGCTGGTCTGATCAATCAAGATTCGGTGATTATTGAGCCGACCAGTGGGAATACCGTTGTTGGACTGGCGCTTGTAGCCGCTGCAAAAGGGTACCGCTTAATCTTAACGATGCCCGAAACCATGAGTGTTGAGCGCCGGAACCTGGTTTCAGCTTTGGGGGCGGAACTAGTTTTGACTCCCGGTTCACTGGGAATGAAGGGCGCGATTGCTAAGGCTCAGGAATTGGCGGAAAGCACACCGAATGCTTTCGTGCCGCAACAGTTTGAGAATCCGGCCAATCCCGAGATTCACCGAAAAACTACAGCTGAGGAAATTTGGAATGACACCGATGGTGAAGTGGATATCTTTGTCTCCGGAATTGGTACTGGCGGAACCATCACCGGGGTCGGTGAAGTCTTAAAAGAAAAGAAACCTGGGGTTAAAATCATCGCTGTGGAGCCTGAGGCTTCTCCAGTTTTATCAGGTGGAAATCCTGGGCCGCATAAAATCCAGGGAATTGGTGCCGGGTTTGTTTCAGGGGTGCTTAATACCGCGATATATGATGAAATCATTAAAGTAAGCAATGAAAATGCTTTTCTGACATCCAAGGAAGTGGGACGGCGAGAAGGCCTATTGGTAGGAATTTCTTCTGGGGCAGCTATTTTTGCAGCTACTGAATTAGCAAAACGGCCTGAAAATAAAGGCAAAACGATTGTGGTTTTATTGCCTGATACTGGTGAACGCTATCTGTCGACAGGCTTGTTTCAGTAATGAAAATTTTCACTAAGGGCAGGTATGCCTTGCGTTTAATGCTGCACGTGGCGATTAACAACACCGGGGATTACATTCCCATTAAGCGGATTGCTGAGCACCAGGAGATTTCAGAAAAATATTTGGAACAGATCATTACCCAAATTTCACGAGCTGGCTTTGTTCACAGTGTTCGTGGTTCTCAGGGCGGTTATCAGCTGGCCAGTCCCCCGGAAGATTATACCGTGGGGATGATTGTGCGGTTACTGGAAGGTGAGTTGTCACCGGTTATTTTAAGTGATGAAGCGGGAGTTTACGAGCAAGCAGATCGCCATGTTACTGCAGACGTTTGGCAGGAAATAAAAGATGCCATAGATCAGGTGGTGGATAATATTACCCTGGCAGAACTGGTGAGGCGCTATCACGATAAAGGCAATTGTGAGTATTTCATCTGATTTGCTTTATTTTGGTTTGTTTCATTGTAAATTGAAGAGTGTGGGACTGAAATATTTAATCATCAGGATAATTTTAAAAGGGTCATGATTTGAAGCCTTGTGCTTGAAATCATGTCCCTTTTTTGCGTAAGTAATAATTCATATCGGAATAGCGCGAAAATATATTGACAAAAGAAAAAGCTTCTAATATAATAATCACACTAAACATATAGGAAATATATGTAAAAGAGGAGGGGTTATTATATGCCTTTAAACAAACCGGAATTATTCGAGAAGCTGGCAGCGTCAATCGTAGACATGGACGAGGATTTAACCATTGAACTCAGTAATCAGGTGATCGCTGAAGGAATTGATGCTTATGAAGCCATCGTTAATGGACTCACCGTTGGGATGAACCAGGCAGGAAAACTATTTGATGAAGAAGAATATTTTGTGCCCGAATTATTAATGTGCTCAGACGCCATGTATTCGGGTCTAAATATTCTAAAACCCCATATTAAGATTAACTCTCACGAAACCAAACGAAAAGCAGTCATTGGCGTAATTGAAGGGGATACCCACGATATCGGAAAGAATCTGGTAAAGATCATGCTGGAGACCGGAGGTTATGATATTGTGGACCTGGGACGTGACGTTTCTCCGGCTACTTTTGTGGAACGAGCCAAAGCAGAGAATGCTGAATTCATTTTCATTTCAACACTGATGACAACGACAATGGAAGGCATGAACGAGGTTGTCGAAATTTTAGTCGAAGAGCAAATAAGAGAAGACTATAAGGTCTTAATCGGCGGCGGTCCAGTTTCTCAATCTTATGCCGACAAGATTGGTGTTGATGGTTACGCGGAAAATGCTGCCGAAGCGGTAAAATTAGCGAACAACATTGCTGCCGCATATGGAAATGAGCTAGTAAGAAGAAGTATTTCACGAAAATAAGCGTAGACGATTAATCGCTTCGAGTAAATTTTGATACTGCCAAAGATATTTTTGAAAAGAGGAAGCTTAAATGAATGATTTAACACCGAAGGAACGGATTCTTCGTTCCTTAAATAAAGAATCCATTGATCGGGCACCGGTAATATGTCCCGGTGGAATGATGAATTCAGCTATCGTTGATGTGATGAATAAAACCGGGCATACCTTGCCTGATGGCCATCACGATAGTCAGTTAATGGCAGAGATTGCCAATGATGTTCAGGAAAACACCGGTTTTGAAAACTTCGGTATTCCCTTTTGCATGACGGTGGAAGCAGCTTAAGTTACGAAGAACATCTCCTGGATATTTCCACACTGGGATCAATTTATCTGCCGCCGATTATTTCTTCCTTTGTGGGGCCAGATATCACCTCCGGTATTTTAGCTACCCGGCTTCAGGATAAAGAACAGGTTACTTTATTTGTCGATATCGGCACCAATGGTGAGATGGTTTTGTCAGATCATGGCGAATTAACGGCGACCTCCACCGCCGCCGGACCGGCATTTGAGGGGATGAATATTTCTTATGGAATGCGGGCCGAAAAAGGCGCAATCGAGTATTTCGAAATTGACGATCACGGCGAGATTTACATCCGGACCATTGAAGACGGCGAAGCCATTGGGATCTGTGGTAGCGGTCTGTTGGATATTGTGGGGGAACTGGTGGTCCATAAAGTTATCGACAAACGGGGCCGACTGGCAGCTCCGGACAACGCTAATTTGAAACCGAAACTTAGAAACAGACTGGTGAAAATCGACGAAAAAATTGCCTTTGAAGTTACCAGTGGGGTATACCTCTCGCAAAAAGATATCCGACAGGTGCAGTTGGCTAAGGGCGCAATACGGGCCGGCATTGAGTTTTTAATGGCTGCCAAAGAACTGCGGCCCGAAGATGTTGACGAGATTCAAATTGCTGGTTCTTTTGGCTTTCATCTGCGGGCCAAGAGTCTGATAAATATCGGGCTGCTACCAAAAGAATTCGAAGGTAAAATTGATTTTGTCGGCAATACTTCTAAATCCGGCGGACTGGCCTTTTTATTAAATCAGAAATATCGCGAAGAGATGGAAAGACTGGTCACCGAGATTGATGTCGTTGAATTATCGAATGGCGAAAATTTTGATCGGATTTTTGTGGACTGCTTGTCTTTCGACAAAAAGAGTGCCTAAGCAGCGATATACAGATTGGACTAAAAGTTGCTCCACGACAGCGAAGTGTATGTTGGCTTTTGAATCAATGATTACTGAACGAAAGATTATTAAGACTATTTTAGAGTTAAAGGAGTTGAGTTCTTGACGAACAAAGAGATAATACTTTCGGGAATTGCACTGAAAAAGACCCCCAGATTTCCGGTAATGATTCTTTCAAGCGGGGTTTGGACGGATTATCGCAATGGATTAACCCTTCAGAACGTCCTGGAAGATGCCCCGGAAAAGATTGCCAAAATCATCATGGGTGATAACGGAAAAGTGGATTCGGATGTCGTCTGGGTCGGTGCGGATTGCAGCAATGTTATTGTAAAAGCCATTGGTGGAAAATGCACCTTTAATCTAGCGGGCGAGGCATCAACCGTTGATGAACCACTGATCACACGACCGGAGGATGTGGATCGGCTGAGGGTTGAAGATCTGGAAAATTCAAAAGAGATTGCCAATCTTTTAGCAACAGCAAGTCTCGTGACAAAACGGATTGGTGCAGAGTATCTTGTGGCGGTCAGCCAGTGGGGTGCTTTCACCTTGGCAGGGCAGCTTCTGGGAATGGATAATATGATGAAGATTGCCATTAAGGACAAGTCCGGACTAAATCATATTATGGAATTTACGGAGAGACTCCTTTTAAAGTATTGGAATTTGTTCATAGATGCCGGAGTCGAAATGGTCAATCAGGCAGAGCCCCTTTCATCAGGGGATGTCATCTCAGCTAAATTATTTAAAGAGTTATCCTTTCCACGTATTAGATCTGCCAACCAGGCAATTGCCAGGCGGATTAAAACAAAATCGCTGCACATTTGCGGAAATACGATCAATATACTGGATTTAATTGCAGAAACAGATGCGAATCTCTTTTCAATGGACTACAAGGTTGATTTGAATACTGCCCGAGAAACGCTCTCGGGTAAGGTCGCTTTCGGCGGTCAATTAGATCCGATCAGGGTTTTACTGGAAGGGACGACCTCTGAAATTGAGGCCGAATCGCTGGCCTGCATCAGGGCGGGCGGAACACCGGGTTTCATTTTAATGCCCGGTTGTGATATTGCCCCCAAAACAAAATTGGAGAATGTCCAGACGATGATTAATACGGCACATCATTTTGATGTTGAAGAAATAATATAAAATTTGAAGGAGCATAGCATGAGTAAGTACAGCAATTTAAATTCACAGTTAATTCACGGTGGTATTGATGGGGATGAAAAAACCGGAGCAGTGAACGTTCCTATTTTTCAAACCTCCACTTATAAACAGGATGGCCTGGGTAAAGACCGGGGCTATGAGTATTCCCGATCCGGCAATCCAACCCGGGAAGCCCTGGAAGCATTGATTACCGAATTGGAAGGCGGAATCGCTGGGTTTGCCTTTGCTTCGGGTATGGCAGCGACCACTGCGGTACTCAGTCTTTTTAAAACCGGGGACAAGATAATTATTTCCAGCAATGTTTATGGTGGAACCTTTCGGGTGCTTGACAAGGTCTTCAATAACTTTGGCCTGACCTATGAAATTGTTGAAACGTCAGATCTCAAGCTTCTGGAGGATAGTCTGACCGAAGATGTCAAGGCAATTTTTATCGAAAGCCCAGCCAATCCGATTTTGACCATTACTGATATTAAGGCGGTGGCGGAAATCGCCAGAAAAAAAGGGGTTTTAAGCATCGTCGATAATACCTTTATGACGCCATACCTCCAACGGCCCATTGCGCTGGGGGTAGACATTGTCGTACACAGTGCCACAAAATACTTAGGCGGGCACAGCGATCTGATTGCCGGTTTGGCGGTTGTCAACAGCAAAGAGCTGGCAGAACGGCTCTGGTTTATTCAGAATGCCACCGGTGGCGTATTGCAACCCTTCGACTCATTCCTGTTAATCCGGGGGATTAAAACCCTGGGGGTGCGAATGGATCGTCACATTGAAAATGCAACATTTATTGCTGAGGCGCTTAAAAGCAATCCTGGCGTCAAAGTGATTTATTATCCCGGCTTGCCGGACAGTCAGGGCTACGAGATCAATAAACGACAGGCTGACGGCCCGGGGGGGATGTTCTCTTTTGAGCTGGATGAACAATATGATCTTAATAAATTTGTGGGATCCCTGGAGCTGATTACCCTGGCAGAAAGTTTGGGTGGGGTTGAGTCACTCATTTGTCATCCATCCAGTATGACCCATGCTTCCATCCCCTTTGAAATACGACAAAAAGTGGGAATCGTTGAAAACCTGATCCGCATCTCGGTGGGGATTGAAGATAAAAATGATATCTTAACGGATTTAGAACAGGCGTTTAAAAAGAGTTTAGAGGCATAAGATGGCTTATTATAATGATATCAAAGAATTGATAGGCAATACGCCAATGATTAAGCTCAATCAGTTTCAGGTCAAAGATCAGGTGAATATTTTCGCTAAGCTGGAACTCTGGAATCCCGGTGGAAGTGTCAAAGATCGAATTGGACTTTCGATGATAGAGGATGCTGAAAGATCAGGTTTTTTAAAACCGGGCGGGACGATTATCGAAGGGACAGCCGGAAACACCGGTCTAGGGGTGGCGCTGGCCGCCATTAATCGGGGCTATCGAGTTATTTTTGTGGTGCCGACAAAATTCTCCATTGAAAAACAAACCCTGATGCGGGCCTATGGCGGAGAAATTGTCAATACCCCTAGAGAATTGGGGATGCTGGGGGCAACGGCAAAAGCTCAGGAGTTACTAAAAACCATTCCCAATTCTATCTCACTGCAGCAGTTTGATAATCCCTCAAACCCAGCTGTTCATTATCAAACAACCGGTCCGGAAATTTATGCCGATTTAGATGGAAACATTGATTACCTGGTGGCCGGAGCTGGCAGTGGAGGAACCTATTCTGGAGTTGTTCGTTATTTAAAAGAGAAAAACCCAAATATCAAAGGGGTTCTGGCCGATCCTTATGGTTCAATTATGGGTGGTGGAACGGCGGGATGTTATGATATTGAAGGGATCGGCAACGATTTTATTGCCAAAACAATGGACATGTCACTGGTCGACGAAGTTATTAAGGTTGACGATAAAACGGCATTTGATCTGGTACGGCTACTGGCGAAAAAAGAAGGAATCATCGCCGGAACATCCTCGGGTGCAGCTCTATATGGAGCACTCAAACTGGCTGAAAAAATTGACCGGGGAAATATTGTTACCATTTTCCCTGATCGGGGCGATCGTTATTTCAGCAAAAATATTTATGATTAAATCGACGATTAAACCAAACGGTTTTTGTTAATAACCTGATCATAAAAAATAAGACGTCACAGATGAAGCTTTCACTGAGGCGTCTTATTTAAGTGGTAAAATAGTTTAGATCAAATCAATTAATACGTGGATGAAAAAAGAGCTAATGTAACGCAGTAAGGGAGATGTTCAAAAGAATCCCTGAAAACGGGGCTGATTCCGCTAACTGTTTATTTTATCATTCGTTCTGGTCGTTTCGCAAACAAAAGAGAAATCGCCAAGTTCATGAATGGTAGGGTGTTTGCCGCAAAGCGGGCAGTCCTCATCTTTTCTAAAGGTGAAGCGATCAAAAGATGTTTCCAGGACGTCAATCATCAAGAGGCTACCCTTTAAAGTTGCCGGAATTCCGATAATCAGTTTAATTGCTTCGATTGCTTCCAGCACGCCCATTATTCCCGGGACTGGTCCTAAAACACCGGTCTCAGAACAACTGCCGGCAGTCTGATTATTGGTTTCAGGAAACAAGCAGCGAAAACATGGCCCTTCATCAGGGATAATGGTGGTCACTTGCCCATAGTAAGCTAATGCACCTGCTTCCAGCAATGGTTTTTTTTCAAAATAGCAGGCGTCATTTAACAGGTATCGGGTTGGTAAATTGTCCAGACCGTCAATGACAAGATCATGTTTTTTGATGATTTCTCGGGCATTTTCTTTTGAAAAAGCACCGGAATAGGTGGTTACCTGAAGATCTGGATTCATGGTTATCAGAGACTGTTTAGCAGACTCAACCTTCAACCGCCCGATGGTAGCGGTAGTATGGAGAATCTGACGATTTAAATTGCTGATTTCGACATGATCAAAATCGATCAAGCTCAGTTTTTTGACACCCGCTTTAGCCAATACCAGATTGGCTGGACAACCGAGACCACCGGCGCCGATGGTTAAGATATTTGCATTCGCTAATTTATTTTTAATTTCACTTTCATAAGACGATAAGTCAAAGCTGACAAAAAACTGGTCACTCGTTGAAAAATGATTGTCAAATGTGTGGTTTATTAAATCGAAATAAAAAATATCAGTCAGTGAAGCACCGATTTTAAGACGGGATTTGACGGCTTCGACTGCTAACAATGTCCCAACAAAACAAGAACTCAGCAGCAAACCCAGTTGATCAGAAAAATGCTTATCGTTGCAGTCGTTTTGCTCGGAGAAGCCTTTTTGCTTGATGTCATTTAGAAACCCGGATATTTCATTGCTGTTCTGGAACAGTCCGAAACAACCCTGCCAGGCTTCGTTTACTGAAACAAAGGTGGGCGAAATTTGTGGATTTGATGAATTTAGAAGCAGCCCTGTCGTGCGAGTCGCATAGTCGATAGTCCCGATAATAATCGTCAAGTCTGCATCGGTAACAAAGTCATCTGCGAACTGAAAGGTCACATCAGGATTGAGATCATTCAACGTTTTAAGGGCCAATTCCCAGCCATCTTTACTTTCGAAATAGCAATGGATATGACCAATGCCAATGGCGGTAAGATAACGGAGCAACAGATCACAGCTTTCAACATCGGTGGCACAGACAAGCATCCGGGTATCAAGAAGCTTTTTTTGTCCCCGGCCGCCAATGTCCGGCATGATGATATGACGCAAATAACGTTTAATTTGATTGGCGTCGGTCAGGCCTTCAATTTTTTCAGAAAGAACAGGCTCGGGATGCTCAGCTTCAAATAAAATCCCAGCAGTAGCTTGAGAGTTGGTTAGATTTGTATTTTTATTGGTATAATCATTAATAGCAGCATGCAAGGCATCGGCGGCGATATTTGAACAAAGCAGTTTCTGCTCGGGGAGACCACCTAAAGCTTCAGCTACATCCGCATTAGTGATTGTAAGAGCTTCACTCAACGTTTTACCAGTGGCAAGGACCGTCAGCATACTGCTGGCTGCGATGGCAGCGCCGCAACCAAAGGTTTTAAATTTAACAGCAGTTAAAATATTTTGTTGAACTTTTATATAAATCGTTATTTTATCGCCATCAATCGGATTCCCGGATATCCCGAGGCCGTCAGCATCAGGGATACTGCCAACATTTCGGGGGTTGGCAAAATGGTCGAGCACAGTATCATTGTACATAGGGCACCTCCGTATAAGATAACATAATTATACTATGGAATTAATATGAAATACAACCAGTATCTGGATTTTTAAGATTTATGTAAACTCAATCAGCAGAAATATTCGATCTGTAATAGTTAATTTCGTGACGATAGATGTAATGTAATAAAGTTGCAAAATAATCTGAAACTTGACAAAAAAACCGCGTTCAGTTAGTATTTATTAAACATACTGAACGACTATGAATAAAATACAGAAATGGAGAAAGAGTATGGATTTTAGCACCCTTTGCATACATGGAAACACAGAAAAATACGATAATACCGGAGCTGTCAGTGTCCCGATTTTTCAGTCGGCAACCTTTGCTCACCCGGGGGTGGGCGAAAGTACCGGTTATGATTATACCCGACAGCAAAATCCGACCCGGGAGCACCTGGAGAACGTTATCAAAAAACTTGAGGATGGTGTCGATGCGATTGCCTTTGCTACCGGCATGGCGGCCATCAGTGCTGTCATGGAGCTGTTTTCACCGGGTGATCATATCATAGCCTCTGATGATCTTTATGGGGGCTCACACCGTTTATTTCATCACATTTCGATGAAAAATGGAATTAGTTTTGATCTGGTCAATACATCGGAGCTTTCTTTGCTTGAAGGACTCATCCGGTCCAATACCAAAGCACTCTTTGTTGAAACGCCAACCAACCCAATGATGCAGGTAACTGATATTGCCGCAGTCGCAGAGATTGCCAGAAAACATCAGCTTTTATTAATTGTTGATAACACCTTTCTGACTCCCTACTTTCAAAAGCCGCTTCAATTGGGGGCAGACATCGTAATCCATAGCGGTACCAAGTATTTAGGCGGACATAATGATACCCTGGCTGGCTTTACAGTCGTAAAAAAAGAGGAAATCGCTGAGCGACTGCGATTTATATATAAGACCACTGGGGCTTGTCTATCGCCTTTTGACAGTTGGCTGTTAATCCGGGGAATAAAAACCCTGCCAATCCGGATGGACAAACAACAGGAAAATGCCGAAAAAATTGCCAATTGGTTGTGTCAGCAGGAGAAAATCACCGCTGTCCATTATGTCGGGCTCCCGACTCATGAAGGTTATGAAATTTCTAAACGCCAGGCTAGCGGTTTTGGCGGAATGATTTCTTTTGAGGTGGACAGTGAAGAAACCGCTCGACAAATTTTAGAAGGGGTTTCAATCATTCAATATGCCGAGAGTCTGGGTGGGGTGGAAACGCTGATAACCTATCCGATGTTGCAGACCCATGGGGATATCCCTGAAGAAGAACGGGAAGCAAAAGGGATCAACAACCGTTTGCTGAGATTATCGGTAGGAATTGAAAGCGTGCAGGATTTAATTACTGAATTAGCCAGGGTAATAAAGGGGGAGTAGACTTGAAATATAATTTTAATGAAATTGTAAGCCGGGATAACACCAATTCCATCAAATACGATTTTGCCAACCGACGGGGAAAACCGGAGGGGTTGCTGCCACTATGGGTGGCTGATATGGATTTTAAAACCCCGGCACCAGTGGTGGATGCCCTGGTGGAAAAAAGTAAACATGGCATCTTTGGTTATTCTGAAGGCGGACAGGATTATTTTTTTACGTTAAAGGATTGGTTTAAAACCCGGTTTGACTGGAATATCCAGCCGGAATGGCTTGTCACTACCCCGGGGGTGGTTTATGCCATTGCTACGGCAATCCGCGGTCTGACACAGATCGGCGATAGTATTATTATTCAACAGCCGGTATACTATCCCTTTGCTGATACCATCACCATTAACGAGCGCAAGCTGGTTGTGAATCAGCTTGTCTATGATAATGATCGATATTCGATTGATTTTGCTGATTTTGAAAATAAAATCATTGATAACGGGGTCAAAATATTTATTCTCTGCAATCCTCACAACCCGGTTGGTCGGGTTTGGACGCGCGAAGAACTGGTTCGCCTTGGTGATATTTGCCTCAAACATGGGGTAACGGTGATAGCTGATGAAATCCATCAGGATTTTATTTATCCGGGACATAAACATCTGGTGTTTGCAGATTTGAAGCCAGAGTTTTTAGGGATCACCATTACCTGCACAGCCCCCAGCAAAACCTTTAACCTGGCTGGACTTCAAGTTTCAAATATTTTTATTGAAAATAGAGAAATAAAAAGAAAGTTCAAAATAGAAATGCAAAAAGGCGGATATAATGAGATTAATATCATGGGCATTGTCGCCTGTATGGCTGCCTATTCAAAAGGGCGCAAGTGGTTGGAGGAATTAAAAACCTATCTTGGCGAAAATCTGGATTTCATCCGAGCCTTTTTAAACGAACAGCTCCCTCAGGTTAAGCTCATCGAACCGGAGGGAACCTATCTGATCTGGCTGGATTTTAGTGATCTGGGATTAAATCAGGAACTGTTAGAAGATTTAATTATTAATAAAGCCGGTCTCTGGTTGGATGCCGGTACCATGTTTGGCGCCGGTGGCGAAGGTTTTCAGCGGATTAATATTGCCGCCCCAAGACTTATACTGGAACAGGCATTGACCCAGCTGGAACGGGCCATCAATGAGAAATAGAAATAAATCATAAATACAATAAGGCAAAGCACTTCTTAAAAAGAAGTGCTTTGCCATTTTTTGTTTATTTCAGATAACCGATTCAATGCTTCATAAAGGGTATCTTCTTTTTTGGCAAAATGTAGACGGATTAAGTGGTTGACGTTTTCCCTAAAAAAAGTTGATCCGGGAACCGCACCGACCCCGACATGCTCGGCCAGCCAGGTGCAAAAGGCCAGATCGTCATCGGATTTGTATTTCGAAATATCAATCATCACATAATAGGCACCCTGAGGAGTACTGTAGGTAAGTCCAATGTCATCGCGGCCATCATCGCCTCGGTGCTGCCACAGGTCACTACAATTTCGGTTTCTGGATAAATTGATCTGCCCATTAATCGGGACTGTTTTTGCGCCAGGGCCTACCGGAAATTTTGCGCTCCGCAGGTAATGGAATATTGATGAGGCCCCTGATGGGAAGCTTTTTCCAGGCCTCAAGAATTGGTTTCGGCGGATCAAAGTCAGGGAATCCCAAGGACAGGTTGATCGCATTATATTGATTGGAAATTCGGGTCATCCGTCGGATCACAGAATCGGTAAAGTCAGCAGTTCGGTTAATCAGTGGTTTCATCATGCACCTTCTTTAAATTTCATAGATTAAGGTTCGCTCATCAATTAAGCGTTTGGCTTTATGGGTAGGCCGCTCCAAATCACCATCATTTAAGATCGGGACTCCTAGCCGGGTTTTAAGCGCAGCAGCAACAACCCGTTCTTTTAAGATTTCGTCCGGTTCATTGCTATCATCGGATTTTTCGATTTCAAGCCGATATTTAACAGCGTGGTTCTGTTTGTATAAACGGATCAGGCATTCGCCAGTGATCCCAGCTGTTTTGCGGATGAATCACCAATTATCTGGAAGATCTGCACCAGCAGAACCAGAACGATCACACAGATGAACATCACTTCGGGTTCATAGCGCTGATAGTCGTAGCGAATGGCCAGATCGCCATTTCCACCGCCTCCAACGGTTCCGGCCATGGCTGAAAAACCGATTAATGACACCGCGGTCACGGTGATGTTTTTTATCAGTGACGGCAAGGCTTCTGGCAGCACAATCTTCAGCACAATCGACAATTTACTGGTCCCAGAAGCAATGGCGTACTGGAGGCCGCCATTATCAACATCGGAAAAAGACGCTTCTGAAAGTCGGCCGAAAAAGGCGATGGCCGCGACTGCTAGGGGAATCACCATGGCATTGGGACCAATGGATGTATGCACGATCGCTTTCGAAACGGGAATCATCAAAACAAGCAAGATCAGAAAGGGGATTGAACGGGTGATATTAATAATGACGCCGACAATTTGGTTGATGACCCGGTTCTTGAGAAAAAGTGTATTCGATGTTAAAAACAATAACAGGCCAATACTACCACCGATGATGATTGCAGCCAAAAGTGACGAAATGACCATTTGCATGGTTTGACAAAAGGTCAGAAGCAGTGCTGCTTTTAAATCAAAGTCCATGATTGATTACCTCCAAATCGGCCGTATTTGGGGCAAGGAATTCGATTGCCAGTTTAATCGTGTCCGTTTCACCAATCAGCTGAACATAGAGTATCCCAAGGGGTAAACCGTTAATATATTCAACCTTTCCCAACAAAATATTAAAACCAATCTGAAACGTATTGGCTGCGTAATAAAGAATCGGGTTGGTGGCATTGTCTCCCTCAAAAGTCAGGCGGATAATTGGGCCTTGCATCTTGCTGATAATTTCTTCAGGCAAATTGAAATGATTGGTATGACTTAATAACTGTCTGGTGAATTCTTCCCTCGGTTTTGTGGAAATATCATAAACATCCCTAATCTCGACGACTGCTCCCTTATTCATCACCGCACATCGGTTGCAAAAACTTTTAATAATATCCAGTTCGTGGGTAATGATGACAACAGTAATATCAAATTTTTTATTCAGGTCTTTTAATAAACTTAATATGGATGAGGTTGTTTCCAGGTCAAGGGCGGATGCCGGCTCATCACAGAGCAGAATCTTGGCATCATTAGCCAGCGCCCTGGCTAATCGTAACCCGTTGTTTTTCATCGACCGAAAGGTTGGCCGGATAGGAATTTGCCTTATCAGATAAGTTGACTAGTTCCAGTAATTCATTGACCCGGGTTTCTGATTTAGATTTCCCTACTGCCTTTAAAACAAAGGTAATATTTTGTTTGACAGTCAGATTACAAGCCAGATTAAAGTGTTGAAAAATCATCCCGATATCTCGGCGGAGTATACGAAACTGGTTTCTCAGATAATTCGTTTAATTTTCATTTGATATCCTTTCTTTTCTAATCATAAAATTTTCGGTCGTTTTGGTTTATCTACTAAATAAAATTAGTAAATAAGATAACATACGGATTTATCATGAGGCCACCTCCTATAATATCATAGTAATAACATATGAGTGATGTGTTTTGTTATAACGGCAAGCGGTGGCGATTACAATATATAAATATAAAGCATATAAGAATAATATGAATTAGTAAATTCACGGACTTATAAAGATATTGCTATTGACAATTGTCTGATTTTTATTTAAAATAAAAACATATATGAAAAGTATGAAATAAAGAGCGTTTAATTGGAGGAGGAATTATTATGAAAAAACTACTCATTATAAAAACAGGATCATCAGATCAGCATGTGATCAACAAATGTGGAGATTGCGACATGCGTATTGCCCAATGTGTTGGGATA
>PGZR01000054.1 GCA_002841405.1 Firmicutes bacterium HGW-Firmicutes-4
TTTATTGATCTATTTACAGGTTTATGTCATAATAAGAGATGAGTTTATTGAGATTAAGAAAGTGATAAAAAAGAAGGAGATTAAAATGGGTAAGACAATCGCAGAAAAAATATTTGATGCACATCGGGTAGACGAGCCGTTTCCAGATACACATGTATTAAAACTGGACCGGGTTTTCTGTCATGAAATCACCACACCAATTGCCATCACCGATCTGATGGCCCGGGGGATGGATCGGGTTTTTGATCCCACCAAGATCAAGGCCGTTATCGACCACGTCACCCCAGCCAAGGATTCCAAAACCGCCGCACAGGGTAAAATCCTCCGGGACTGGGCTCGGCGACATGATATTAAAGACTTTTTCGACATCGGTAAAAACGGCGTCTGTCACGCCATCTTCCCGGAAAAGGGATTTGTCCGACCTGGCTACACCATCATCATGGGCGACTCTCACACCTGTACCCATGGGGCATTTGGTGCCTTCGCTGCCGGAATCGGCACCACTGACCTGGAAGTTGGGATCTTAAAAGGGGTTTGTGCCTTCCATTTTCCTAAAACCATTAAAATTGTTCTCACCGGCGCACTGAAACCGGGTGTGTATGCCAAGGATCTGATCCTCTTTATCATCAAAGAGCTGACGGTTAACGGCGCCACCAACATGGTCATTGAATTTACTGGTCCCGTCGTCGATGCGATGTCGATGGAATCCCGGATGACCCTCTGTAACATGGCCATTGAAGCCGGCGGCACCTGCGGGATCTGCTATCCCGATATGACCACTGTCGATTATCTGTGGGACTTTATCCAGGACGAATTTGCCACTAAAGCAGATGCCCTGGCCGATTATTCCCAATGGGTTTCCGATTCTGATGCCGAATACGAACGGGTGCTGGAATACAATGTTTCGGAACTGCAACCAATGGTTACCGTTGGTTTCAAGCCCGATCAGGTCAAAACCGTGGCCGAAATGACCGGCACCAAAGTCGATCAGATTTATATCGGTAGCTGCACCAATGGCCGGATTGAAGATTTACGGATCGCCGCTGAAGTGCTTAAGGGCAAAAAAATCAGCGATAACGTCCGCGCCATTGTCAGCCCGGCGACACCAGCCATTTATTCGATGGCTTTAAAAGAAGGCATCATCGAAATCTTCCAGGATGCCGGTTTCTGCGTGACCAACCCCACCTGCGGCGCCTGTCTGGGTATGAGTAATGGAGTCCTGGCTGAAGGTGAGGTTTGTGCTTCGACCACCAACCGTAATTTCAACGGCCGGATGGGCAAGGGTGGCATGGTTCACCTGATGAGCCCGGCCTCAGCCGCGGCGGCGGCCATTAGCGGCACGATTGAGAATTCTTTTTTATTCAAGGCTTAGAGGGGAGATTGAAATGAAGACATTTAAAGGAAACGTTTTATTTTTAGATCGCAGCGATATTAACACCGACGAGATCATCCCGGCCAAATATCTGACCGAAATTACCAAAGAGGCATTAAAACCGAATCTGCTGGAGGATCTAGTTTTGTCAGGTTTTACCCGGGCCGATACCGAGGATAAGGCCGTAATTGTGACCCGCGAAAACTTCGGTTGCGGTTCATCCCGGGAACATGCGCCCTGGGCTTTGGAAGTCAATGGCATCAACGTCGTTATTGCCGAAAGCTTTGCCCGGATTTTTAGACAAAATATGTACAACTGCGGGATGTTCGCCATTGAACTGCCCAAAGAAACCATCGACGCTTTGTTTGCTAACTATGCCGGCAAAGCCGTCACCATGGAAATAGATGTGGATGGCAACCAGATAAATATTCAGGCTAATGGCAAGTCTGAAACTATTGACTTTAAGGTTGGCGAATTTGACCAGACTTTGGTTAAAGAAGGCGGCTGGGTTGGCTACGCCGATAAGAATTACTAGAATCAACAAACAAAAAAATTAAATAGAAAGGACTGTAAAACATTCGTTTTTACAGTCCTTTTTTTGGCTCCAGACAGCGTTAGAGGTTTAAAAACTTGAAAGATTCCGGGTTTATTATTCTCCAATAGGGTGAGCAAATAATAAAGATAACTCTTACTAAAAAACAAATTAGAATTAGCTATTGACAAATCGTTTACAATGGTTTATATTGAATCCATACTTACTTGTACGTATAAGTTGACAGGGAGATAAAATGAATACTTCAAAGATGATATTATTCACCGGTTTTCTCGGCTCGGGCAAGACGTCACTGTTATTAAAAACGGCCAGATACCTGGCGGGACAAGAGAAGCAATGTGCCATTATTGTTAACGAGGTCGGGGAAATTGGGATTGACAATTTGCAGATGAAAAAAATGGGTTATGATGTTTGGGAGATATTTGGGGGCTGCATTTGCTGTACCCTAGCCGTTAGTCTGGAAGAAACGATTAGCAACCTGACGACGAATTATAAAATCGAATATATCCTGATGGAACCATCTGGGGCAGCTGATCCCAAAGCACTGTTTGGACCGCTTGAACACGGTGGCTTTAAAAAAGATAATCTAAACAATGTTTTTATCATGGATCCCACCCGGGTTGAGATGTTTAAAGCGGTACTGGAACCCTACCTGCAATCATCGATACCGCTGGCCGACCTAGTCGTTATCAATAAAATTGATGTCGCCAGTACAGCCGAAATTGATGCATCAGAAAACGTTGTCCAGGCATACAATCCGGGCGCTGCAATCATCAGAGCTAATCTTAATGAACTCGAAGACAGACAGATCGAGTTGCTGATCAGGTGAAGTGAAATGGAGAAAAATTATGTATCAGAATACCTTTGAAACATTGGCAGTAGAGACAATACTGACAGCACGACAGAAAATCAATAACCAAAAATGGCAGGAGATTGGCAGCTTTTTTATGCAGAATTACGTCGAACAGTTATCCAAGCAAGAGAAAGCGGTAATCGGTCATGTCAAAGGGCTGCTCGAACTGGAAGCCGATCATTTCATCAAATTCAGCTGTGTCAGTCAAAACCGGCCGGTGGACAGCGAAATGTTTATTCAGGATGGCGGCAGCCTGGTCGGAAGATTGACCTTTAATGCCATTGTCAGCGGGATTGAAAACAATATAAATATCCAAAATTTCCATCTGGCACTGGAGCGAACCTGCTCTGTCTACGAATTGACAACGAATTACCAGGAAACGGTACACCATAAGTCGGAAACGATTGAGCAGCACCGCGAAGTGTGTCCGGTTTGCCATGAGCATCACCATGATGAACCATGCAGTCATCATTAACTGATAATAACTGATCAGGTATCGGTAATTATAATTAAATCTCTAATTAAATTATGATAGTGGAGGTAGCGGATGCAAAAAATAAAAATAGAGAATCCTTAAAACATCACAGTACAGGCATTGCGGGCCACATTGTACAAAGGAAGCTTACAAGGAGTTCTCATTATTTAATTTTAACATAAGTATTAAATAAAAATCAAAATATTTTTCAAAGTGAAGTTTTAAATGTTTTGAATAGATGAGTTACTCCAGCGGTCATATTCGGTTCAAATAAAAAATGATCAATCAATGGAGGATAAATTAAATGGCGAAAATAAGTGAATTACTGGCTAATCTGGAAATGGATGAGCTGATGGAAGCGGTTCAGCAAGAATTGGATAACGGCACCGATCCGTTGGAGATTCTTAAAGCAGGCGAAGCCGGAATGGTTAAGGTTGGTGAAATGTTCAGTGCCGGCGATTATTTTGTCTCTGATCTGATGATGTCCGGAGAAATGTTTAAGGAAGTGGGCGAAATGCTGGAACCCCATCTGGCCGGAAAAACTGGTGAAGTTCTGGGTAAGGTCGTGCTGGGCACCGTTGAAGGGGATATTCACGATATCGGTAAAGATCTGGTTTATATCATGCTGAAATCCGGCGGCTTTGATGTGATCGATGTGGGTGTGGATGCCAAACCGGAAGTATTTGTCAATGCCCTGAAAGAATCCGGCGCACCGCTTCTGGCCTTATCCTGTTTATTGACCACTGCCTATGATTCCATTTCAAACACCGTCAAAGCCGTTGAGGCAGCCGGCTTACGTGATCAGGTTAAAATTATTATCGGTGGTGGACCTACTGATGAATCGGTGGTCAGTTACACCGGGGCTGATGCCGTTGGTGATGATGCCCAGTCGGCCGTCAGAATATGTAAGGAGATGTTATAAGATGGCAAGCAAATTATATGAAGAAAGAGCCCAAAAAATAAAGGATACGGTTGCGTTTAAAAATGAAAGTGTTACAACCTGTTTTATGGGAGGAGCAGCACCGGCAGCACATATGGGTGTAAAAATGAAAGATTTTGCGATGAACCCGGACGTCATGATTAAAACGTCACTGGATTATATCAATGAAATCAATGCCATCACCTCAATTGATTGCCTGAATATGGGAATAAATGGGATGCGACCAGATCTTGGATTGCCAATGGCCTGGCTGTCAAAATTGAAGATGCCGGGTAGAGAATTGCCGGATGATTCATTGTGGCAGGTAGTCGAAACAGATATCCTCAAACCGGAAGATTATGATGTGATCATTGACCAGGGTTTTGAGGCGGTATTTAATCGGCTTCTTCCTCAGCTTGTAGATATGAATGATTTTATGGAAGGCATCACATATCAGCAAGAAAATGGAATGAAAAATGTTGAACTATTTATAAATAATGATCTTCCGGCTGTTAATAGCGGTTTCACCAGCCCACCATTTGAAGTGTTGTGTGGCGGGCGGTCGATGTCTCAGTTTTTCATGGACTGCTATAAAATCCCGGATAAAATTGAAAAAGCAATTGAAGTGATGCTGCCCGGTTCGATTGGCAGCATGTTGGCAACCATAAACCCTGTGAGTGGCGGCGGGGCCTGGGTTGGCGGATGGCGCGGCGCCAGTGCGCTGGTTTCACCAAAAATATGGAATCGTCTTGTTTGGCCGGGGATGAAAGCCTCGGGATTGGCATTGATCGAAAACAATTATATTGCGACCTTCCATTTAGACCAATGCTGGGATCGGGATATCGAACGGTTTTTGGAAATTCCCGGAAAAAAGGCCATCATCAACACCGATAGTATGACCGATCTGAGAAAAGCACGGAAAATACTCGGGGAAAATGTTGCTATTATGGGGGATGTACCATCTCCACTACTGGCAACCGGAACAACCAAGGAAGTAAAAGATTATGTAAGCCAATTGATTGATGACATCGGTCCCAAAGGCTTATTTATCACTCCGGGTTGCGATGCCCCAGCCAATGCAAAATTTGAAAATATGGTGGCGATGTTTGAGGCCGCCAACGACTGGAAATAATTTTAAGGAGACACCTATGATATTCATCGGAGAAAAAATAAATGGCACCCGGAAAGCCATTCAGGAAGCCATTATCACCCGAGACGCCGATTTTATTAAGAAAACCGCGTTGGACCAGGCCAATGCCGGAGCCGACTATCTGGATGTTAATGCCGGCACCGATCCCTCCCGGGAAAAAGAGGATATGTTATGGCTGCTGGAAATGGTTCAGTCCGTCACGGATACCCCCATCTGCATCGACAGCTCTACCCCGGAAGTGATTGAAGCCGCAATTCATGCGGTTAAAGCAACACCAATGATCAATTCCATCAATGGCGATCCGGAGCGGTTGAAAAGTTTCATTCCCTTTATTAAGGAAAGAAACTGCAATGTGATTGCTCTGGCACTGGATGAATCCCAATCCGGGATGCCCAAAACAGTAGCCGAACGGATGGCAGTTTTGGAACGAATCTTTAAAGCCACCCGGGCAGCCGGGATTGCTGACAACAAGGTATACATTGATCCGTTAATTATGGCCGTAGCCACCGATCAGCAAGCTGGGTTAATCGCCTTTGAATCGATTCGGGCAATAAGAAAAACCTATCCCGAAGCCCATATCACCGGGGGGCTTAGCAATATCTCGTTTGGTCTGCCCAACCGGTCCCTGGTCAACCGTACCTTTCTGACTTTGGCGGTGGAAGCCGGCATGGACTCGGCGGTGGTCAACCCGGAAAATGTGGCCATGATTGAGTCTCTAAAAGCTACGGAGTTGTTGTTGGGTCGGGATCGCTTTTGTCGCAAATATACCACAGGGGCAAAAATTGAGTTTGTAAAAAAATAGCAACAGACACTGGCACCATCATCTATGGCCCTTTTTCTGGCCTGGTCAGAAAAAGGGCTGTCGCTGTTTAAAATACAAGACCTTACGAAAAGGCAAAGTCATAGAAAAAAGGAGAAAAACATGAAAGCTTGTCTGGCCGAACGCGATTTTTCTGAAATCGCTGAAATTGAAGACATCAATACCATTCACATCACCCAGGAAGTTCGCGATCGCTGCGCTGATAACTATTGCGGATTCTACGGTAAAAATCACATGTGTCCCCCGGCGGTGGGGGATCTGTCTCATTATCGGCTGCTGATTCAGGGTTACGCTAAGGCGCTGGTATTTTCCAAAGCTTATCCGGTTAAGAACCGCTATGATTATAAAAGTATGGTTGCCGCCGGATTGGCCTTTCGAGAAACGATTCAGGAAATCAACAGGCAGGCGAAAGCGGATCAATGCGATTGCACTTTTTTTTCAGCCGGTACTTGTGGGATTTGCGAATGTTGTGCCATCCAAATCGATGAACCCTGCCGTTTCCCAGAGGACGCGATTCCATCGCTGGAAGCCGCCGGCATCGATGTCGTTAGCCTGAGCCGGAGCCTGGGGATGACCTATAATAATGGCGCCGATAAGGTGACCTATTTTGGCCTGGTGCTCTTTGATTCGTTATCCGAAAACGAGTAGGTTGAAAAAGGTAAATGTGCTATAATCAGAGTTACAGAGCTGTACGTAAGAGTTGAGGTGAAAGATGAAGGAAAAACTGATTGAACTGATAGCCAATTTAAAACTGGATGAAGCCGAAGCTTTGGCCGATAACTTAATCGCCCAGGGCATCGAAGCCCAGGATCTTTATGATATTGTTATGGAAGGCTTAAATGAAATTGGCAGAAAGTACGAAAATGGGGAATGTTACATTGCAGATTTGATTGTCTCAGGAATGATTGCGAAAAATATTTTTGCAGCAGCCAATCTTCATCAAAGTGATAAGAACCGTTCGATGCCGTTGGGGAAAGTGCTGTTTGGGACAATTTATGATGACATCCATGATATCGGCAAGGACCTGATGATTGATGCCCTGGAAAATCGCGGCATTGAGGTCATCGATCTGGGGGTAGATGTCAAAGTGGATAAATTTGTTGCAGCAGTCAAACAGCATCAACCGGATATTATCGCGGTCAGCTGCGTGATGACCAGTTCAATTCCTTATCTTCAGGCCTTGGGAAGTGCTTTGGAAAATGAAAAGCTGCTGGAAAACCGGCGGTTTCTATTAGGTGGGGCGGTGGTCAATCATGATTATATCAAAATTCCGCAGATTGATTTCATGACCAATAACTTCTACGAGGGGATCCGGTATTGTGAAGTTTTTCTGGACGAAAAAAGGGAGCGCAAGCTAAATGAGTGACGTTTTATATCTGGCCATCGTAGCGAGTCTTAAAGATAAAATCCTAAAAAGTAAACTCAAACCCGGCGATATGCTGAATTCTGAAACCGCCCTGATGAACGAATATTCAGCCAGCCGGATGACGATCCGGAAAAGTCTGTCATTGCTTTCCAATGAAGGTTACATTTATTCGGTGCCTGGCAAGGGAAATTTTGTCTGTAAACCGGAAGTCGATATTTTTCAGTTTAAGTTTAATAAGTACGATGGTTTAAATATCCACATTGATGAGGTTAAGCTGATTTCGGTCAAGGTACTGTTTCCCTCAAAACAGATCGATCGGATCCTGGCGCTAGAGGAAAATCAGAAGGCTGTGGAGGTCAAGCGAATTTTATTTTCAGATCATAAAGAAATCGCCATGGAGATCATTTATCTGCCCTATGTCCATCATCAGCCGGTGATTGAAGACATGCTGAAATTTGCCAACTACCTCAAACCGGTAGAAGAAAAATTCGCTTTTGTATTGGATAAATCGCTGGATATCACCGTAACCATGCCATCAGAGGAAATCCGCGAAACACTTAACTTGGCGGAGCGTGATCCTGTTTTTGAGATCACTGAAATCATCAAAAACGAAGCGACCCAAAAAATTCTGGAGTACGCCTGGTTTTATGTGAGTCCCAAATATTTAAGCATAAAAGCATCGACACCCAAAGACAGTGATGATAAACGGATTTTTTAGCAGCCAAAATGCCGAAGCGGATTCACGATAAATTTTCGGCATACCGGCCTGTTTCAGGAAGAGTTTGTTACTGGTTATGATAATAATCATATTAAAAACTTAAAACACGCATTGCCATGGAATTTAATTCATCGCAGTGCGTGTTTTAGTTTTGTTTGAAAATACAGTAGCATATCGTCAAAGAAGTAGCCTGGTGCAGCGAACCTCAAGCGGCTTAGCGTAAATTAATAAAGTACCATCATAAAAAAGCCGACTTTTTTATCGCCGCCGTTATAGGTCATTCCCAGCTTTCGTGACAGCGTGACAATGTCCATTCCACTGCCTTCCAGCGAATAACGTCGCTTGTCCGGAAAACGGCAGTCTTCGCCAGTTTTGGCCGAACATTCGGCACAGAGATTACAGCCACCAGGACCGGCAATCATCACTGGTTCGTTCTCCAGCTTGTCCCGGAGCTGGTCAAGTAAGGCCAGAACCTCCAGGGTACTCGATTCCATTTGCTCATAATATTCCCCCAGAAACATTATTTTATTGAGAATGATGGCGTGATCGTATTTTAAAAAGCGGGCTTTATTGGCGTCCATATCGCCGGAAAGCGGGGGGCAGGAGTAATTCAGGCCGTAATTTCCACAGGTATTCGCCTTGCAACTGGCAAACACGGCGTCAGCAAAGATTATCTCAGCTGAGGAAATTTCATGATACTCGTCGAAACCGACTTCATTGATGGCGTTGAGAATTGTGTCTCTTAACATTGTTCCTCCAAGGGTTATTTAAGATTTGCACGAAAGGGCGTTTTAAAAAAGGGATCGGGCCGTTAAAATGACATTCTCCCAGGATGGCGGGATTAATATTGTATTTGTTGTTATTTAGAAAGTACTGATACCTTTATAGTATAATCTCAAGTAAACTTATTTACAATATTAAATATGAATAATTCCGAAACTATATACTAACATTTTTATTGAAATGGTCGAAGATATTAGTATCTTGAATTATCGGAAAAGTAACAGAAATCGGAAGCGAAGATTTCCAGATTTATTTCACACTTTCACAACGTTAATACGGGTGATATAATTAAGCAATCAAACAGCGATCATTGCCGGAATAGGGGGAAGCGGGACATGCAGGGAAAACACAAAAAGATGTTTATCGGGTTGATCATTATTTATGCACTGGCCTATCTGCTGGCCTTTACGTTGGAGAACAATGCCCTGGTGATTCTGCTAAAGCCTGGGGCCACCCTTTTAGCCTGGTTCTCGATACGTTTTTTTACCCCATTGGTGGAAGTTAACCAATCCTTGAAAAAGACAATTGCCTACGGGTTACTGGCCTGGTTTATTGCCGACCTCATCGCCATGGCTGGTGAACTGATTATTCTCGGCGGTGGCTATGATCTGGTCAGCTTTTATAATCTGGAAATAGTGCTTTATACCATCAGTCGGATTCTGATTCTAGTGACCATTGCCGGCCTGTATGGTTTTGTCACAAAAAAAACCAGTCAATTTCAGGTCATGGCAGATATGATTACTCTGGTTGTCTGTATGGGGATCACGGTCTGGCTGATTTTCCTCAAAACGGGGCCCTATTTACAATGGTCACGGATGATTTCCGGGGATCTTGTTGCCATTTTTTCTTTTTTTTACATCGTTCTTAGCCTTTTTACCCAGGGACTGCTGCTGTTGAACTGGCTTTATTTTAAGGAACGGATCATAACCATTGGGCACAAGCTGTCCCTGACGGGTTTTGCCATTGTCAGTCTGACAGATTTAATCAGTGCCATCTATCCCAGTCTGATTTATCAGAGCGACACCATTGATCTGGCTTACAAGGTCGGGATTCTTTTGATTGCCATCGGCGGGGTTTATTTTAATCGCAATTCGATCACCCACTTAACACCCAGAAAAACCAAACAGCAACCCAAAACCTGGAAGAATGGACTCTATTTTTTGGCCTATCCACTGTTTGCCTGGCACATTGTCGGAATGGACATTGACATTTTAATCTATTTTCTGGTGATTGCCTTTTATATGGTCAGTTGCCTATACACCCGACAAATTGAACGGACCAAAGCGGTACTGGAAAAAGAAATAGCCAGCAATCAAGAATTAAAAAACCAGCATTATTTTACCAATCAATTACTGGATGCCATCCCCGGCGGTATTTTTTATATCTCCCGGGACGATCGGCTACTGGGAATGAACAACAAGCTTTCCCGCCATTATGGTCTTGAAGCCGAAGCTTACATTAATCAAAATCTAGCAGAATTTCCCTATATTTCCAAAGCCGATTACCGGCAGTATTGTCAGATGAAGGAAGAAGCTTTGTCAACCCGCAGTCCTGCGGTACGGCAGTCATCTTTTTTAAGTGCCAGTGGGCGTGAGGGGTTTGCCCTGTACAGCCTTAACGTTTACTATCTGGCCGATGGTTCGGTGGGTGGTTTTTTGGGGGTCTTTACTGATATCACAGAAATTAAAGAAAAAGAGCAGGCGCTGCAAGCGGCTCTGAAAAATGCCAATGCTGCCACCGAAGCCAAGTCGTTATTTCTGGCCAATATGAGTCACGAAATCAGAACGCCGATGAACGCGATTCTGGGGATGTCTCATCTGGTCATGCAGACCGAGCTGGATGCCAGACAGGAAGATTATGTAAATAAGATTCATGGCGCCGCAACCGCCCTGTTGGGAATCATCAACGATATCCTGGATTTTTCTAAAATAGAATCCGGCAAACTTGGCATGGAAACCATCGATTTCAATTTAGAAAAGGTGATCGATGATACGATCCTGTTATTTGCTGAAAAAGCCGCCGCAAGAAAGCTGGAGTTTATAGTTGATGTGCCAGCAGATCTGCCCCGGTGGTATCGGGGTGATCCGTTGCGGCTGGGGCAGGTGCTCACCAATCTGGTCGGGAATGCGGTCAAATTTACCAGTGCCGGAACGATCAGAGTGACCATTAGTCTGGAAGAAAGCCGTGAAAACCGGCATCGGCTCAAGTTTTCAGTCCAGGATACCGGGATCGGCATTGCTCCGAACAATTTGGAACGCCTCTTTGAGCCGTTCATCCAGAACGATAATTCCACCACCCGGCATTACGGCGGCACCGGCTTGGGACTCAGCATCAGCCGCAATCTGGTCGAGCTGATGGGTGGTAATCTGTGGGCCGAAAGCGATCTGGGCGTTGGTAGCATCTTCAACTTTACCATCTGGCTGGGAAAATCAGCCAGAGCGACCCTGGTAATCAAGAAAGCCTTCTCTGATCCCGAGCAGAGCCCCCTGGCGATGCTTGCTGGTCTCAAGATTCTGCTCGCTGAAGACAATCCCGTAAACCGGCAGATTGCCGAAGAATTACTACGGCAGCAAGGCGCTCTGGTGGATTCGGTGGAAAATGGGGCGGCAGCCCTGAAACGGATTATCGATGCTGATGCCCGGGATGATTATGACCTTATTCTGATGGATCTGCAGATGCCGGTGATGGATGGATTTGAGGCAACCCGCAAAATCCGGATCATTAACCGGGACATTCCCATTCTCGCGATGACCGCCCGGACCATGGCCGATGAACGCAATGAGTGCCTGAACAACGGCATGAATGATCACATCTCAAAACCCATCGATCCCCTGCTTTTGTATCACATAATTTTAAAATATGTGAACCCTCAAGCAAAAGCTAGCGGGGTGCCGGTTGACGCCAGCGCAGGGACTGAAGTAAGAGAGGAAATACCGGAGTTGATAAAAGAAAAATCAGATGCAATCAGGATTGAAGCAATGAAGATCAAAGAAATCGACTGGAATCAGGTCATGAATCGGATGGGGAACAGCCAGGAGCTGATCTTAACCCTGCTGACGGTGTTTGCCGAAACTCATCCCGACATGGCGGCAGACATGGAAACCGCCCTGGAGACACAGAACAAAGACATGTTAAAACAAAAACTGCACACGGCGAAAGGGGTTCTTGGCAATATTGATGCCACTGATCTTTATCAGCAGGTCTGCAAAATGGAGGCCGAGTTGCTGGAGTCGGGTATGAATGAGATCTTAAACCGGGATATAAAAAAATTCAAGATCAGCTTTGATCATTTTTATTCAGCTATTCAGAGTTTTATCGACAGCCAGCCGGAGACCCCGGAAGAGTATCGACAAACAGTGGATTTAACAACGCTAGATCAAATTCTGGCCGAACTGGAGCCATTACTGTTGGAAGGCGATACTGAAGCGCTGACCTTTTTTGATGATAACCGGCAGCTGTTAAAAAGCGCCTTAAGCCCGCAAAATTTCAAGCAGCTGGCTGAAATGATCCGTGGTTACGCCTTTGATGAAGCGATAACGTTACTTGAAGCGGTACGAAAGAAATGAGGTGAAGATCATGATAAGTGAAAAAAAAACCGTGCTGGTGGTTGACGACAACCCTGATAACATCACCCTGATCAATGGGCTGTTGCGGCCACTGTATCAGATCAAGGTGGCTATTAATGGCGCCAAAGCGATCGAAATGATCAAAAAAAATCCCCCAGACATCATTCTTCTGGATGTGGTAATGCCAGAAATGGACGGTTATGAAGTTTGTCGCATTCTTAAGAACGATATCGACTTCTGGGAAATCCCAATTATCTTTCTTACCGCACAAATCGATGTTTTGGCAGAAAGCAAGGGCTTTGAAATGGGTGCTGCCGACTATATCACTAAACCGGTCAGTCCGCCGATTCTATTATCCCGGGTGAAAACCCATTTGGAACTGAAAAAAGCCAGCGATTTTTTAAAGAGTCAAAATCAGTATCTGGAAAAAGAAATTTCTCGACGAACTGGGGAAGTCGCTCTGATTCAGGAGGTATCGATCATGGCCATGGCCGCTTTAGCCGAAACCAGAGATTCGGAAACAGGACTTCATCTTCAGCGCACCAAGCTATATGTCAGTGAGCTCTGTGAAGAACTGGCCAGTCGGCCAGGGTATGAAAAAAATCTGAGCCGCGAAATCATCGATACCATCGTGGCTTCAGCGCCGCTTCATGATATCGGCAAGGTAGGGATACCAGATGCTGTTTTATTAAAACCTGGCAGACTCACTCCAGCCGAGTTTGAAATTATAAAAAACCATGCTATACTGGGTCGCGAAGCGATTATCAAAGCGGAGCTGATCATGGCGCGACGGGAGACCTATTTAAAATATCCCAAGGAAATAGTTTCTTCTCATCATGAAAAATGGGATGGCAGCGGTTACCCCCAGGGACTGTCCGGGGAGAACATCCCGCTATCGGCCCGAATTGTGGCGTTGGCCGATGCCTATGACGCCATTACCAGCGAACGGATTTACAAAAGCGCTTCCACCCATCAGGAAGCAGTTACCATTATCACTGCAGAAGCCGGCCGGCATTTTGATCCGGCAGTGGTGGACGCTTTTCTCCAGGTCCATGAGAATTTTAAAGCCATAGCCCGAAGATACAGTGAGCCTGGGGCGAGCATCTGTCTAGATGTGTAAATCTCCCAAAATTTTTAGCACCGCCTGCGGCTCCTCAAAAATAGGGCTGTGGGCGGAGTCTTCAAAAAGATAGAAATATTTTTCCGGGGCCTGGATTTCCTCCAGATATATTTCCGACAGGTGATGGTTGACGGTGTAATCATAAGCTCCCGAAAAAAAGATGACCGGAATCTCCAGCCGGGTGATGAGATCACTGAGATTAGCCTGACGGAATTCCGCGTTGAGTGTCGTGTTTTGAGAGAAAGCTTTACCTTGCCAGAGCTGGAACTTCTCCTTGAGCATATACTCCCGGTGCTTCATCACGGCCAGAAAAATTCCGGTAAACACCGAGTACATCTTGTGGGTGGTACCAATCCCGGCCTCATGCATGACCTGGTCCCGAATTCGTTCGTAAGCGGCGGTGCCATAGGGGGCTTTTTGTAGTTGCTCCCGATTTTTTTTATCCGCGGCGTAGTAGTTTAGCATAAAATCATAGGCCAATTCTTCCGACAGCATCAGATTGACTGACTGAGCCACCCCGATATAGGCGTGGTACAGCTCCGGTGCCTGGGCTGCCACCTGAATACCAAGATAGGTGCCAAAGGAATGGGCCATCAGATAAATCTTTTCCTGACGAAAGCGCTGGCGCAGATACTGGGTCACTGCAATGGTATCGGCCACCAGCTGGGCTGTGGTCATTGTCTCAGGAGGGATCCCGGGGCGGTAAGACAGACCGGCGCCGCGCTGGTCCCACCACACCACCGTATACAGTTCATCAAGGTGGGCAGGATAGCTTTCGTTCAGCCAATATTCTGGCATCCCCGGACCGCCATGGATAAATAGCAGCACCGGTTTTCTGATATCCCGGGATTTAATGATCATCCCCATCTCTACCCCGTTAATTGTGATCCATGATTTTTCCGATAAACTGCCTGGCAGCACCTGGCCGTTGGCATCGGTATAGGGAATCATTTTGCCAGAAAACAGAACCATCAGCAGGGTGGTGACGATGCTGATCAAACCCAGAAGTAAAACTAAAAATAACGCCATAATTGCTTCCTCTTTCCGAACAAATTTTTCTCAGGAATTTCGTATTCCGTCAACCCACTGATTGTTAGACCGGATGTTTCGATTATATCGAAACAATTTGATGGCGTCAAGTTGGAAGCATGATTTCAGCAGTAAGGTTAGTAGGACTGTATCAGGATCGCTGGATCTGTTGTCATCCCAAAAATACTGAGGCTGATTCCGCATAGCATGTGCATAATCAGCCTTTGCTTTCGTTTTTCCATAGTCATGGTTGGGACTCCTCTCTGACTAATTGTTGATCTATTTAAATGATTCCCAGCGGTTTCTGAGATCATCATACAAATTTCAATTAGTTGATGGCGGCGACAACTACGGCATCCGCCTCATTCATCCAAATCTAATAGACACCGAAGGTCAGTCGCTGTCCACCACTATGACAGATATTCAGGGAAACTTTCCCTATCTGGAAGAGCTGGAGGGGGTTAAAAGCTGACCTATGCTCGGCTGTATCCGGAGTATAACTGGATTGTCGCCATGGGTGTTCATCTGGACGATATCAGCACCTGTGTCAGCACTGCCACGGCAGAGAGCCGTAAAATCCCTCTGCTGCCTAAAGAACGGTAGCAGAGGGATTTTTTCAGCAATAAAACCGGATAATTTGAGCGGGACATTTTGCCACGGCATCCTTGATGGCCAGGCCGTCCCCGGGCGACAAGGTCTGGCTGATGACGGCCGCTTTTTTGTCGACCATTTTAAAATGGCTGGGGGCGATTTTAGCGCACAGACCGCAGCCTAAACAATAGTCCGTATTCACAGCAAGGGGACCATCCAGAGCGGCAGCTGCCTCATCGTCGGCGGGAAGATCCGCCGATTTGACAAACCGGGAGGTGATATAGCCCATCAGAAAAATCGCCAGGGTGGTCAGAATCCAGCGGACGAGCATGAATTCGGGTCCCAGAAATTTGCTTTCAGTGATTAGCATCGGGATTTTGATTACCGCCCAGGTGGACAGGATGATGACGATGTTAGCAATACTGGCGCCCTTGCTCAGCAGCATTTTACAGACCGGAAAGGCGGCGTAAATGGGACCGGCTGAAAAACTGCCCAGTAAAAAAGCAAACAGCGAACCTTTAAGGCCCGAGTTTTTGCCAAAGGCATTTTCGATGGTTTCTTTTGGTACCCAGGCGGATATCAGCGAGGTTAACAGCAGAATCACCGGCATGATCATCAGCATTTCCTTGACATAATACCAGGTGTTGCCCAGGGATGGCAGAAATTTGTTCGGAGCAAAAATTCCGACGGCCACGTAAGCCAGGATCACGATCATCAGAAAGCGGTTGTTTTTGAGTTGGCTTCTTAAAAATGTCATAGGATCACCCCCATTGCCAGGGCAATCACCAGGGCAAAAGCAAAGCTCAGTGAGTTGCGGATCAGCGTGAATTTCAAACCGAATTCTCTTTTTTCAAGCGGAAAGGTCACTACCCCCACCATCGTTAGCGTGGTCAGAAAAGCGACAACCGGAACGATGCTGGCACCGGCATCCACCAGAGAAGCCACCAGCGGAAAGGCGACAAAGGCGGGAATCAGAGTGATGCTTCCCAGCAAGGCAAAAAGAACCGTCGAAACAACCTCGTTGGCCTGACCAATGGTGGCTTTAATCGTTTCCGGCGGCACAAAGGTCAGGAGCAGACCAATCAACAGCAAGATCCCGAGTATATCCCCGGCGATCCCTTTCATCATCCCGCCGGACATCTTTATGGCCTTAAGCGTTTTGTCTTTGTCTTTTTTCAGCGAAAATCCCAGCCATACCAGGGTAATCACCCAGAAAATCAGTGTAAAAACGTCCATATTTTAACCTCCAAGTTGATTGTGCGAATTTTGGCTATAAAATTCCAATTTTCTATAGTATACTGTAGATCAGCAAATTAAAAAGTTACCATGGTCACACATCAGGAGGTTATTTTATGAATCACCAGGATTTAATGACAGTATTATTGAGCCACAGCCTTTTTTCGGATTTTTCAGACGAAGCCCTGAATCAGGTTTTCAGAGCCCATTACTATGAGAAACGGGAGTATGAAAAAGATCAGGTGATCCATTTTCAGAACGAATGCTGCCGAACCATGGATCTGATTCTTAGCGGCCGGGTGGCAGTTCAGAATCTCGACCGCGAGGGAAATGTGTTGACAATCAGTATTTTTCAGGACGGCGATGTGCTGGGGGCCAATCTGATTTTCTCCAGTCGCAATAATTATCCGATGACGGTGCTGGCTCAGTCGCTGGTGGAGATCCTCCATCTTGACCAGGAAATGATTCTGGAACTGTGCCAGATGAACCGCACCTTTATGATCGGATTGATGAAAGCCATCTCCGATAAAACCCTGATTCTCACCGACAAGATCAATGCCATCTCAATGAAAACAATCCGCCAGTGTATCATTGATTTTTTACACTATGAATCCCGGATTCAGAAAAGTCAGAGGATCCGACTACCATCATCAAAAAAAGATTTGGCCCAGCGTTTTGGTATACAGCGATCCTCCCTGAGCCGGGAGCTCAATAAAATGCGCCAGGATGGATTGATCGATTATGATGCCAAAACCATTACCATCAAAGATTTAGATGCCAGAACAGATTGATAAACGACTTGCTTATATTCTGAGGCTAGTCGGATAATAAATGGTGATCTAATTGCTAGCAGTATTATTTCAAAGTAACCCAAAAAAGAACTAGAACCGATTCCGCCATTATACCTGCGAAACCGGCCTAGTTCACAATCTCAGTAGTCATCCGTTTGGACTCCTTCTTTTGATTTTATCAAAAACCTTCTTTTTCACTTTTCAGTTTAACTATTACACACTTATAAGGGGATATCCGGCTGTTAAAAAGATTTCGCTTTTCAATAGTTGGAAGATCTGACTTGTTGCAGATTGTTTTCCCGGCCTGTCAATCAATTATTTCATCATGGTCAAATTTTCACCTTCAACCTCGGGTCGGTACCGTAATCGTTATTGAGTGGTTGACACTAGGATTCTTTCACTCGTTCCTGAAAATGATTGAGTTGATCTTTGATATGAGCCTATTATATCACCATTTATCAGGAAGTAAATAGACAAACTGTAAACGTTTGTATAAAATTCGTATACGCTTATAAACAATTCTTGTTGGAACTGAAAATTATAGTGACAGCTGCTGGCCGAGGCGGGTGTAAGCCCGCCCTTCATCCATGTTAATCCGAAACTTCTTCTATTTGAACTTGATTTTTCTGACCGACGCCTTTGTTCTTGCCTCCCGAACCCTGATTGTTGGTTTGGGTATTCCAGATGCCCAGGACCATCGATCCGAAAATCCCGCCGATAAATACCGTCAGCAGTACAATCGCCACGACGGTGGGGGAAACCCGGCGCCGGCCATGGTTACCATCAAAACGGCCGGGCTGAACCACCAGGGTTTCGGCTTTGGGACAATTTCGGGCCGAGGTGCATTCATAACAGCTGATACAACTGAGACTGGTGACCGTCTCATTGCGACAGACATCAATATTCATTGGACAAATGCGGCTGCATTTGTGACAATTGACACAGGTATCGGTGTTCCGGTGGATTTTGAAGACCCGGATCTTGTTAAATAGACCCAGCAGGGCGCCGTAGGGACAGGCATACTTACACCAGGGCCGTTCGACAAAGAACGAGCCGATGGTAATTACGATTAAAAGGATCAGGGCTGGCAGGGCCACCGTCCCGGTCCAGAATTTGAATAACGCGTGGTAGGGATCGAGATTGGCAAACAACAGGGCTCCAGAGACGGCGGTCACTGTCAGGACCCAGACCAGTACGCCATAGCGTAAATAGCGCAGCACCCGGTCCAACTTTGCGGGGATAAACTGATTATAGCGTTTCTTAAAAAGGCGTTTCCCGATTTTGCCGACCCATTCCTGAAACGCGCCAAAGGGACAGACCCAGCCACAGAAAACGGGACCAAAGAGCAGCGCCAGCAGAAATACCAGACCCATTAGAATTACTGCAGAGATCTGGGTTTTAGGCACGAATAATCCGGTTGTTAACAGGGTGAAAAAGGTTTCTACGCCGCCAAAGGGGCACAGGGCATGCAGCGATGCCGCAGATAGAAAAGGAATCCCCGTACCGGCAGCGGTCAGGGTTTTATTTACCGAAATCAGGGCAATCAGCGAAAAGAAAAAGATCTGAACCAGTAACCGCAGGTTGAAATTTTTAGGTTTTGCCATGAAAAAACACCTCCAATAATTGTATCCTCATTATGTTAAGCGTTAATCATGTCAAAATGGTGTCAGCTTTTTAGGAGTAATTGTGCTTTATGCTAATCGATCCAGAAAATCTTCAACCACGGCATTAAAAACAACCGGATTATCGACATTGGCATTATGTCCGGCAGCCGGGATGATCTTCAGGGGATAGCCGGCTTTGGCCGCCCAGGCCCAGTTGTAGTGGGGAACCTTGCCGGTTTTGTCATATTCGCCCAGCGTCAGCAGCACCGGGAAATCAAACGCCGTATCCCGGTTTTCGCGGAGAAAACTGGCATAGGCAATCCCCATGATCCGGCACAGTTCCGTCTTGCCATAGGGCGACAGCATTGTTATCATGTTATCAAAGCCCCGTTTGGTATGGGTAGCCCCTTTAGCAATCGCCGTCACCAGTTTGTCGTGGGGATAACAGCGGGACATCCACTCCACCTGCCGGACCCAGAAGCGGTCCGAACGGGAATAGTAGGAACGACCAAACGGCGAGGTGTCCACCCCGACAAAAGCCAGCACCTTGTCCGGAAAATCCAAAGCGTACTGCTGACAGGCATAGCCCCCCAGAGACTGGCCGATCAGCACCGCCGCTGGAATGTTCTCCTGAATGAGGATGGCGTCCAGATCGGCGGCGGCATGCTGAAACGAAAAATCGGCATAGGGACGCGAAGCCCCGTGGAGCGGCAGATCCCAGCTGATGACGGTGTAATGCTTTCTAAAATAAGCAACCTGGTGATCAAACATCCGATGATTGGCAGTAAGTCCATGGGTAAAGACCAGACAAATTGCCTGGGGATCCCGGTGTTGGGCGATCCAATAATGAACGGTGCCCCGGGGAGAGGTGATTGTTTTTTCCAGCATGATGAAGACCTTCTTTCGCAGATTAGCCCATTCCCGGCGGAATGGGTCTTTTTGTAAGTGTACCGATAAAAAAAGTGTTCGTCAATGGCAGAATTGCAATGGTTGGCGGAAAGAATGTTTCTCAGTGATCGGATTGACGGCGATAGTGGATTGCGCGTCGCTGTCAATTTGCCGGACGATCTGCTTACCAGGTAAAAATAAAGCCGCAACAACCTTACTAAAAATTAGGTTGTCACGGCTGTTATTAATAGCGGATCCAGTCAATCAATAGCTGCTGGGTTTGGGGTGCCGGCCTTTTGGCGAGCCAGTCGGGAAACCAGGCATTGACCATCAGGTACATCGGGTTGCGCGGAATGCCTGCAGTAAAGCGGGTCAGGTGGATATCGTCGACATAAAAATCGATAAAATCCGGCTGATAGTCGATCCGGTAGTGATGAAAATCAGCGGTCGGGTCAAAATTCAGATCTTTGGTCAGTGATTGGGTCAGAGCGCCGTTGGCGTAGCTGGTAAACATGATTTTGCCATCTGGCTGATTATAGATTTCAATGTCAATTTCCTGATCATAGTCCGGGGCGGCATAGAGAAAAAAGCCGGTGATTGACGAGGGAGCATTGGGCAGTTTCATGGAAATTTCATAGCTACCATAGCCCTGTAAAGCCGTGCTGGAAACTTCGCCGCTGGCCATGGTTCCGGCCGGGATGGTGATCACCAGTTGACCGTCGGAAACCGTCACGTTTTCCGGTTTAAACTGGGTCTGGCCGAGGCGATGGTTGGAAGTTTTAAAGACCGCAGGATCGATACTGCCGGTAAATTTGGGCACAATCCGGATCTGGATGGCTTCCAATCGTTTGGATTCACCGGCGGTGCCGGCGATGGCCCCGTCCTTTTTCCAGCCCTGGGACCAGCCGTAATCCTGAATATGAACCCGATATTCAACGGCATAATCGGTTACCGGTGCTCCGGAAGCGTCAGTGAGTTGGAGCTGAATCGCTTCCAGGCGCTGGCTTTTGCCCTGGGAACCGGCAAAGTCGCCATTATTTTTCCAACTGAGCGGGTTGTCGGTGGCCGCCTGCCAGCCTTTGTTTTGTATATGGACATTGTAGCGAATGCTGTAATTCCCGGCAGTTGCGGCTTCCCCGGTTAACTCCACCGTCAATCCTTCAATCCGTTTGCCTTCACCGGTGGTACCCAGCAGGTCGCCATCCCCGATGACACCATTGTTAGTCGGCAGATCTCCGTAATCCTGAACGTGGCCGCGATAAGCTACCCCTAGGGATGCGGTAGTGGCAGCCTGGGCGTGAAGGGGAACAGGCCACACTAACCAAAACAGCAGCCCACCGAGCAGACCGACAACTGACATTATTTTCATGGGATACCTCCTCGCAATCGTTCATTAGCGATAATCATTCTTTCTTGGAATTGTATCAAAGGAGTCTTAATTTAAAGGGCCATCGTTGCCGCTTTTCGGCTGTTATCAGAGATATTTACTAGTCGCTGGCAACGGGCTGGAAAACGGTCGTCATTTACGAATAAAAGTGAAAATAGAGAAAAACCGTGGCGGAAAAAGTGCGATTTGCAATAGCCATTTTTTTTTAAAAGGCGTATAATTATAAGCGAATGGAAAAATAAATATGCAAAATAAAAGCTAAAAATAAAACCTGCCAAAATAAAAATAAAACCGGCAGATAAAACAGACACAGGAAATCAGGAGAAAAAATGATCTCAGGCGAGGTAAAACGTTATACAATGGGACGAAGGTTTTGTGTTCAGTGATACATTTTGCGCTGCTAGCACTTACGATGACCAAAAGACTCTGTGTCATACCGAGATTGATCAGGCCGAAAATACGCTGGACCTGTCCCAGGAGCGATTTGGAGATGTTAAAACCAATCATCCGATCAATAAAAAAAGAAGAGTTCCCGATCTTGCGGGAGTTTATGTATCTGGCTATTTTTGTTGAAGAAGGGGCAGAGCCACTGCCCTTTGAAATCGTCGATGATCCGCATCTGATTAAGTACATCCAGGATTTTGGCGAGTGGGTGATGATTGTTTGGTAGCCGTTTTGCAGGAAGAAGTGATTGGCATGGTATGGTCGAGATTATTTCCGGCTACTTACCCGGGGTATGGTTATTATGACGAAAAGACGCCAGAGCTCTCAATTGCTGTGGAACCAAAATGGCGGGGGCAGAGGATCGGGTTTGACTTGATGACGGCGATGTTAAAAAGGCTTCCTGAAGCCGGTCACACGTCGTTTCGCTCAGCGTGATACATCACAATCCGGTAGTGGGCTTTACAAAAAATGCGGCTTTGAGATCCTTGCTGTTCAACCGGATAATTTTCTGATGTTGTTAAGTTGGTGAAAACCAATAGTAAGGAACAAATAGCGAACAGATAAGGATAATAACAAAATACTTGCCATTTGCATTCATCTTCCAAGCGGGAGCAGTATCTCAGGGAGGGGAAATGGATTCATTTCAACAGCACATCTTTAATAGCCTGATTCCCATTGCAATCTTTATTTTTTCTTTTGGAACGATGGCCTATACAAATCACCGAAATGGAAAGGCAACTGGAAACAAGCGATTGAAAGGCTTGGGGATTATGTACCTGGTATTTCTGATCGGTGCTTTAGTGATTATTGGGGTGATGTTTTATTGGGAATATTGAGAACTGGCCTTTGATATGGCCGCTGAATTATTAACGGGAAAGATCACCAGTTGTTTACTGGTGAATGGAAAAGCTTGCCTTAAAAAAGATAACTCACAAAAGAGGGAGAATTAATCATGTCATTATTTACACAAAGAATTGAAGAATTAATTGTCGATAGCGGTGAAACGGTGCAGGCTCTGGCGGAGATCGGCAAGATTGACCGGACAACGCTGCAGCGGGTAAAATCTGGCGAGCGCCTGCCATCTAAGAAGATTTTTAGCGGCCTGTGTAAAGCGTTACGGCTGTCGGCAGCGGAAGAAGAGGAACTGAAAAATGTCCTGGAAATGGAAACCATTGGCCAACGGAATTATTATAACCGAAAAGCCATCGTCGACCTGATCGAAACGATTGCCGAACTTACCGAGCACACCATTCCTTTCTCAAAGGAGATTGCTTTGCAAAAAGGGGAAGCTTTAAAGAATACTAAAAACGATGACATGGAAATTGTCAAAGGTCAGAATAATGTGCTGCGGATGGTTGAAAATACCATTGACTGCGAGCTTTTTGCCAGTGCGACGCCACAAATCCGGCAAGTCATTCCGTACGACTGGGATGCCGTCTATGACTATATTTTTCAGCAAATGATGGGCTCCGGAAAAAATCTGGTGTTACAGGATATTGTCAGTTTTCCTCAGAATTGCAGTGAACCGGAAGCCGACCAAAGTCTGCTGGCCTTTAAAAAACTGGCGGCACTGTCGCTGCTGGACAATGTCGATTATCAATCCCGTTTCTATTACCGATCTTCCGACGGGCATCCGGTTGATGATGGGGTGTTCCCTTATTATCTGTTAACTACCGATCGATTGATCACCCTGTCAAAAGATCTCGCCACAGCGGTAGTATATCGGGATGCGGGGCTTTATCAGGTCTACGACGGTTATTTTTCTGAGCTTTTAGACAATAGTGCCCCTTTTATTCATGGCAGCCGGGATCTCTTTGAGATCTACGCCCTGGAAGACGCCCTCCCCACAAAACTTGTAATGCAACCGCTCCCTTGTTTTTCCCGCTATTTCACCGATGAGATGATCGAAAAACAGCTGAACCGGGATTTTCCTTATTTTGAGGCCCTGCTTGCGACGGTGATTCCATTTTATGATAAATTCCGGGCCGATAACAAGGGAATGGTTGATGTATTTTCTTTAAAATATTTACGGCAATTCATGGATGATGGCTATATCTATTTGCCCGAAGAAATGGTTCACCCTTTTGCCGCTGAAGAACGGTTGCAGCTGATTAAGCAACTGCATGCTGATTTGGTTGCCAGTGAAAGAAAATGCTATGCCCTCAACGAGGACCGGCTGTTTATGAATTCGGCAGTGGAATTTTCCAATGAAGACCCCACCCTCCGGTTGATTCTTCACTATCAGCGGGGTAACGAAACTATCTTTAAACATCTGGCTATTAACGAAGTCAATATTATCAATGCCTTTGAAGAATTCTTTAACAGCCTGCCAAGCAGCGACTATATCCTCAGTAAAGCCGAAACCGTTGTCGGGATCGAGGCTATTATCAGGGATTATAGCAGGAATGAAAGTTGATGAAGTGGAATGCTGATATTATAATGAGTCAGAATTTTCTATCAGTGTCGGCCTTAACATAAATAAGAATAAAAAACAGGAGGATGCAAACTCATGCAAAAAGGTATCTTAGTTACCGGCGGCGGTCATGGTATAGGCAAGCAGATTTGCCAGGATTTTCTGGAAACCGGAGCTCAAGTCTTCTTTATGGATCTTGATAAAGAAACATCCCAGGCATTTGCGGCCGAACATACCAATCTGTTTTATTTTTACGGCGATGTCGCCAGTTCAGCAGCGCTCCAGGAATTTGTCGACTTTGCCATGGCGAAACTGGGGCGTATCGATGTGCTGATTAACAATGCCTGTAAGGGCAACAACGGTATCCTATCAAACTTAGATTACGAAGGGTTTGACTATGTTTTATCGGTGGGGCTCAAAGCACCCTATGAATTAAGCCGGCTGTGTCGGGACGAGCTGATTAAAAATCGCGGTCGGATTATCAATATC
>PGZR01000195.1 GCA_002841405.1 Firmicutes bacterium HGW-Firmicutes-4
TTGCTGGAGAAATACAGTGAATTCTTTCACCAATAACCATGAATTTTGACATATTGTTCCCCTTTCAAATTGAAAAAAATATTTTAGGTGTGCCCGGGAATAACCCCGAGCACAGATTGATATTATGCTTGCATATCTCTTAAGAACTTAGGTAATTGCATTGCTTCGTTTGGTCCAACGATTACTTCCCATTCAGGTAGTAATTCAGCTAAATCGCCCTGAAGAACAGCAACTTTACCAGGTAAGATTAACTTACGAGATGTAGTTAAGCTGGCAACATCTGCTTCTTTAATGAAGTTAGCAATAACGGTAGAACCGAATTTACCAGCAGCCCAAGCAGTAAGAACTGAGTAACCACCAGCATCTGGAATTGCCAGGTAAGCAGGAACTTTAGATCGTTCGATTTCACCAGCAACAACAAAGTAAGATAATGCAAAGTCAACAGTTACGAGAACTGGATCTTTACCGGTTGGTTTGTTGAATTCGTAAACCTTAGGTTCAACACGCATTGGCTTTTGAGGATCTGTAAAGATGTTCTGTCTTAAACCAAACAGCGGTAAAGCTGCGTTGAAGTCCATTTCTTCCATAACGATAACTGAACCGTATCGAAGAACAAAAGCTGATGCCAGAGCAATCTGCAGGTTAATATCTCCAGCTGCTAATTTGTTAACAAATACTACTGAAGGATATCCGAAGGTACGGTCGCTGCCTTTGATCGCTGCGGTACGAATATTAACTGCGTTTGCGTAAGCTTCTTTGATTGAAGTTTCGCCAACATTTAATACCAGATTTTTGTATCCTAATTTTTCGATTTCTTCTACTAAATCGTGTAATGCTTCAATGCTGTCTGCAGAAACACCAAGAACAGCATCTGCAGCTTTAGCTACTTCTACCATTGCTGCTGCGTTATCTTTGGTTGCGCCCATGATAATTGCACCAGCACCAGCACCTGCAACCGCTGCTTTTGCTACTTCAGCATCAACTGTAACGATCATTGGAATTTTGCCACATTCAACTACTTTTTTAACTAAAGCTGCAAATTTAGCTGCATCTGCAACAAAACGTACTGCTACAACTTCAACGAACATCATTTCGCCAATACGGTCATAGTTTACTTTTTGTAATTTTGCACAAGCTGCATCCACGTCAGCATCGCTCATTGCATCTGATAATTCAATTGCAAATAAGTTTTTGTTAACCAATGTTTTTTCATGTCTGAATAATACAGTTTCTCCGCCAAGAGTTACTTGAGCATCGCCAGCGCCAACTTTGATGGATTTCATTGGAGGTGCAGTAGCTTCTGATAATAATTCTTTGGATTCTTCTGAAATGTATGGACATTTTTCGATGGGAACACCACCGGTAGCGGCTTTCATTGAGAAAGCCATACATGTTGGGAAACCACACTCTTTACAGTTTGTTTTAGGAGTGAGTTTAAAAATATCTAAACCTTTTACTGCCATTTGTATTCGCCTTCCTTTCCTAACCTATGATTCCAGCAACTAAGCTTTTGATTGCTTTAGCTGATTCTGGATGTCTTACGATGATAGCGTTTGATCCGCCAACAACACAAGCAGATGCTGTCGTAACTTCCATACCAATACCACGTGCTTCCTGATCGCCCCATTCTGGTGCATCTTCAATTGTGGAAACCGCTTCTTTTACTCCCCATGCTTCGTTTGAAACATTGGTAATAATTGGCATTTGTAAAGCTTCATCGTTTTGACCTAAGGCTGCTAAACGAATACGATCCATGGTTGAAGCAACATATTCAAAACCGTAACCGGCTGCTGCTGTTCCGACATCCATGATGATATCTTTGCTTTTAACACCAAGTTGTGTTAACAAGATGTTTAATTGTTTTGCAAGGTTGATGTCTACTGCAGATTCAGCTGATACTTTTTGACCGTAAGCCATTCCGCCGGCAGCACCGATTGTTTTGTAATTATCTTCCACTGCAGAGAATAAAACAACATTTTTTCCTTCAAGAGCTTGAGCTACTTTTTCCAGTAACTTAGCATCTTTTTCTGCGTTTTTACATCCTTCTACAACTAAAGGTACGTTGATTGCAGCTTCTACAGCTACAGCTGTCGCTACACAATTGTCTACTGAATTGTCAGCACCGTTTGGATCTGCACTTTCAAGTTTAATCAACAAGAAATCAGCACCTGATTTTTCTACTGCTGCTTTTGCGCAAGCAGCTGGGTTTTTAAGATCATCACCGTAAATTGTTTTAAAGCAATCTGACCAGTCTTCTGTTACGTCAGAAATTGCGATTCCAACTGCAGTCTTGAACCCTTCACTACCTAAGAATGGTAATGAGTTTTCTCCACCTATGCTGATAGCTGCATCTCCTACACCTATCTCACATGCGTTGATCTTGCCACTAAATTTTTGTTCTGCTTTTTTGTATGGCATTTTTTTGTTTCCTCCTAACCTGTTACCTTTTTTCAAAATATTTATTTCAAAGC
>PGZR01000196.1 GCA_002841405.1 Firmicutes bacterium HGW-Firmicutes-4
GAACTGGGAGAAGCAAGCATCAAAAAAATCATTGCCTTCCAAAAAGATACATTACAGGATTAACGGGTAAGTTATAATGAGAACAATACTTTTAGCCACTGCAAATCAGGATAAGGCCACCGAATTGAAGGCGATGCTGGGGGCGGATTTTGAAGTCCGGACGATGAAGGATTTTGGCATTGACATTGATATCATTGAAGACGGTCTGACCTATGAAGCGAATGCGCTGAAAAAGGTCAGGGCGTTACAACCCTATGTGATAGGAAAAGATCTGATTATTATGGGTGACGACTCCGGCTTGTCGGTCGATTGTCTCAATGGGGCGCCGGGAATTTATTCGGCCCGTTATGCCGGTGATCATGTCAGTTATGCCGATAATAACAAAAAACTCCTGCAGGAAATGGCCGCTGTACCGGAAGAAAATCGGGGCGCGGCTTTTATTACCGCCATCGCGATGGTTTTACCCGATGGCCGGGAGTTGACCTGCGAAGGTCTGGTTAGGGGAAAAATTGCCTTTGATTATTGCGGTGCTGGCGGATTCGGCTATGACCCGTTGTTTATCCACGAAGCATCGGGCCGCTGTTACGGCGATATGAGTAAGGAAGAAAAAAACCGCCTCAGTCATCGGGCCGTTGCCATAGAAAAGGCCCGGGAACTGCTGAATCAGGCATTATAAAAACCGGGCATTGGTTTTTTTTTATTAACACGGAAAGAATGAGGGATGGGGGTTAAAATGAAAATTGGCGTTATGAGTGACAGCCACGGCAATCTGAATGCCGTGAAACAGGCGGTTGAAGAAATGGGTCAGGTGGATGTCATCATTCATCTGGGAGATTATGTGGAAGATGCCCTCTATCTGCGAACGATCACGAATATCCCCGTTCACATCCTGAAGGGAAATTTGGATTCTTTTGCTGATGATGGTAGCATCTCACTGGAAACCACCTTGGGCGGCTTTAAATTCTTTGCCTGTCATGGCCACAAGTACGGGGTCAAGAATGATTTGCACCGTATTTACTATGCCGGGTTGGAAAAAAATGCCCAGGTAATTCTCTATGGCCATACCCACCATGCTTATATTCAAGATGATGGCCGTATTCTGATATTAAACCCCGGTTCGGTGGGGGCACCCAGAATGGGTGATCCCGAAAGTTACGGGTTGATTACCATCGAAAATGGCGAAATTGACGCAAAAATTATTCCACTATGGAATGACTGACACAAATATAGAAAAGGAGGCGCTCGATGCTGAGTATTAAAGATGTATCAATGACCTATCAAAAAGGGAAAAAAGAGGCCTTAAAAAACATCAATTTAGAAATTGAAGAAGGCGAATTTACGGCCCTGCTGGGGCAAAATGGGGCGGGAAAAAGCACCTTAATCAATATCCTCGCCGGTAATGTGAAAAAGACCCGGGGAGCAGTCAGTATCGGCGGATATGATATTGACAAGAAGGAACTGGAAACAAAAAAGATCATCGGGATCGTGCCACAGGACACTGGTTATGATTTTATCTTTACCGTTGATGAAGCGCTGAAAAAACAATCAGGCTACTTCGGGATTAAGGATAATAAGGAATATATCGATGAAATTCTGGATGCACTATACTTGACCGAAAAAAGAAGTGCCAGAATCCGGGATCTGTCCGGGGGGATGCGGAGACGATTTTTAATTGCCAAGGCACTGGTACATAAACCTAAAATCCTGATTCTGGATGAACCCACGGCGGGCGTCGATATTGAAATGCGCCATACCTTGTATGATTTTCTGGTTAAGCTGCATGAAGAGGGAACTACCATTATTCTGACCACTCACTATATTGAAGAAGCTGAAAAATTATGTAAGCGGATTGTGATTATTGATGGCGGAAAGATCATCGCCGACGAGCCCAAAGAAGAGCTGATGGATGCGTTTTCCCGGGAATCCGTCATCGAAGTTCACTTTGATCAAGAGCTGAATCTGGCTGATTTTGATTTTTTAAGCGACTATCACCCGCGTATCGAAGACAAAACCAGGCTGCAGCTGAAGGCTTCAAAAAAGGACTTATCCAAAGTCTTTAGACAGCTTTCAGAGAAAAACATGGAATTCACCAATCTGGTGGTGGAAAGACCAAAACTGGAAGATATTTATTTAAATATCATCAAACATTAGGAGGGCGTATGAAAAACAGAATATTTTATAACAGAGTTGGTTTTTCAACCCTCTTGAACAAGGAGATCCATCGGTTTATGAAGGTGCCGGTCCAGACGGTTCTGGCACCGCTGATTTCCAATATTCTTTATATGGCAATTTTCGGAGGAATGCTTCAAACCAGAGAGGTTGGGATTGAAGGGATCAGTTATCTTAATTTTCTGGTGCCGGGTTTAGCAACAATGGGGGCGATTTTTGCCGCCTTTCAAAATCCGTCCTTTTCGATCATCTCACAGAAATTTCAGAATACTAT
>PGZR01000055.1 GCA_002841405.1 Firmicutes bacterium HGW-Firmicutes-4
AATATGCGCCGGGCGGCGGCACCTTTGGCCGCGGCGTCTTCCATTCTTTTGATTTTCCGTTTTACTATTTTAATCTTCGCGCCAACGCCGAAGAACGGGCGGCCAACTACCTGAAAGAAAATAAATAAGTCCTTGTCACCGTAAATCTAAATAAAAAACTCAATTCTGTAATGGCAGAATTGAGTTTTTTTTTATTTTTATCATTTACCTGTTTTAATATGAATAAACGCCGGCGAATTGGTTATAAATATAACGCAGTATCTATTAAGAACGACCAACGATAAATTGAGAGTAACTTGTTAGGAGAATAACCAATGAATAAATATGGAACACTTAGAGAAAAAAAGGGCAATAGCCTGATTGAATTCCCGGATAATTACGTTATTATCGATATTGAAACCACCGGATTCAGTCCCCGGAACTGCGAAATCATTGAGATCGGTGCCGTCAAGGTCCGTAACAATAAAATCGCTTCCGTCTTTCAGATGCTGATCAAACCCAAAAACCCGATCAGTTCTTATATTACCAATCTGACCGGTATCACCAATCATATGCTCGCTGATGCCAGTCCCATTGCGGAGGTGCTGGATGCTTTCGTTTCCTTTATCGGCGATAATATTTTAATTGGCCATAAGGTTAATTCCGATGTGAATTTTTTGTATGACCACTGTAAAACCAATATCGGCCATGATCTGACCAATGATTTCATCGATATCCGGGAACTGTTCAGAGAACGGCAGCGCTCGGTTCTCAACCATCAGCTGACATCCTTGTGTGAAAAATGTGCCATCCAGAACACCAATGCCCACCGGGCCCTGTCCGACTGTCTGGTCAGCAATAATCTCTATCAGTCGCTTAAGTATCATGATGGATCAATCGCCTGTGTGGAAGAACTTGATACCCTGATTCTAGCTGCGGAGTTTAATCACAAACATTCCCCTTACAAAAAGAAATGTGAACATCTCGCTCCCCGGATTGAGAGTTACACCCGCATTTCCTTATAATTGCCAACTTTCTATTTTCCCCTCAAAAAAGCCGCGGCTGCTTTAGCTCCGCCGGCTTTTTTATCGTTGCCGACTCTGTTCGGTTTTCTTCTTGATGGTTATCTTCCCGTCCTTTTTTATTATCAATTTCTTTCTTAAACACTAAAAAAGAGGGTATTTATGTTATAATTCATTTATTATCATTCTAGCAGCCTATCATTCTGTCCGAACCGATGCCGGGTGAACCGCTCCGCCGGCTCTTTTTAAATCTGCACGCATCCGGAAAGGAAGGTAATTATGAAATTTAGTAATCTTTCCATTAAATACCTGGTGATGATTTTGCTCATCTGCATTGTCATGCCCATTTATTTTATTTTTGCGGTGATCAATTACAACAGCATCCGAAACGGCATCTTAAACAATACCCAGCTGGCCGTCACGCAGTCCCGAATCAACATTGTCGATACCATCATCAGTACTGAAAAGAGCTATGAGCTGGTGTCCACCTATTACGATGGCTTAATGGCCGAAAGCCTGGAACAATTTAAGGCCGCCTACGAAGCCAGCGGCGACGATGTTTCGGCCATTGATCTGGCGGCCATCAAGCTGGCCTTCCAGGGCAATCTGGATCTTTATATCATCGATGAAAGCGGGGTCATCATCGGCACCACCTTCCCCACCGCACTGGGTATCGACTTCAAAACCGTACCGGATTTTTACCAGACCCTCACGGCCCTGCGGCTGGGTCATAACCCGGAGATCTCCCGTGTCACCACTGATCTTAACACCGGTGAGCTGCGCAAATGGGGCTATATCCCGACATCAGACCATCGTTATGTGCTGGAGGTGGGGATCTCCCCGGGGGCGCTTTCCCAGTACGTCACCCAGCTCAACTACACCGATATGGAAAAAACCGCCCAGGATAACAATCCCTTTATTGCCGGGATTAAGGTCTATGACAAACACCACGTCATTTTAGGCAGCGAAGAAAGCGAAACCGACGAGGCCCGAATGGCCATCATCGACACAGTCATTGCCAGCAGTACCGACCATCGGGTGTTTGGTGACGAAGGGCTTCTAAATCAGGAGTACATTTACATCAACACCTTTCCCAGCGGCATGAACGACTCCCAGAAGGTGATATCGATCACCTACAATTATGACGCCATCATTAACCAGATTAACGCTACCCGGATCTCCGCAATGCTGGTCTTTCTGGTCTACACCGTATTCAGCCTGCTACTGATTTATTTTCTGGTGACCCGGACTCTGACCGAGCCGCTGATTCGCCTGACCAACCGGATTAAAACGGTTACCGGTGATAATCTGGATTTTGAGATGCCAGTCACCGGCACGAACGAAATCGGCCAGTTAGCCCAGTCCTTCAACGATCTGTCCCAGAAGCTGAGGTCCACCCTGGTGACTAAAAAATATCTGGAAAACGTCATCGATTCGGTGGGCGATATCCTGATCATTATGGACCAGGATCTGAAGATCCGCCGGATCAACCAGTATACCCGGCTTTTTCTGGGGCAACCCTGCGACGATATCCTCGGCCAGCCGATAGCGTTCCTTTTTGACAGCAGTTTAACCCTGCGCGAACTCCAAATAAAACTGGACCTCAGCCCCCATCTGGAAAATCTGGAAGGAACAATGGTCAAAGAAGGCGGCCAGAAAACCAGTGTAATCGCCTCGATCTCGGCTTTTCGGGGCGAAGATGAGACCATCATCGGCTACATTTTGAACGCCAAAGATATCAGCTTAACCAAGAAGATCCTCAAAAAACTGGAAGAATCCAACCTTAACCTGAAAAGACAGGAATCGATTTTGCTGCAGCAATCCACTACCGACGCCCTCACCGGGGCCTGCAACCGCGGCAATATCTTCACTATTCTGGAACATATCCACGCTAATACGCCCTTGCTTTATGCCACCTTCACGGTGTTTATGATTGATCTGGATCATTTCAAATCCATCAACGACCGCTTTGGTCATCAGGCCGGAGACGAGGTGCTGGTGGAAACCGTACGGATCATGATGGAAAACCTGCGCAAGACCGATTTTCTGGGGCGATATGGCGGCGAAGAGTTTTTGATTGTGATGCCGGACACCGCCCTCGACGAGGGCTATCGGATTGCCGAACGGATCCGTGTCAAAATCAAAGATACCCGTTTTTATCACGATTCTGTTGATCTGACCATCAGCGGCGGGATCGCCCAATGGGATCACAACAGCATCAGTGAACTGATTGAAACCGCCGACCGGCTCCTCTACCAGGCTAAAAAATCCGGTCGTAATACGATTCTGCGTCAGCAAAAATAATTTTGCCATGCCAGCGTAAATTTAAAAAAAGAACACCGCTTGAAGACGGTGCTCTTTTTTTTGTTCGTGTTTAATTGTAATAAAGTTATATTATCTAACTTTACGCTGAAAGGCTGCCAGATGGCTATCGGATGCTTTTTTCAGGGATTCAAAGACGGTGCGGACAGAGTCTGGTAATTCTTGAGCCAGAAAACGGTTGTACATATCAATGTTCATGATTTCAGCCTGGACACCGATAGCATAGCTTTCGTTCAGTGATGCGGGCAATGCCAGCCGGCTGGCTGCGTCGTTAACCGGAACTGCCAGGCCGTTCGCTTCAAAAAGTGGTGTCAGTAAAGCAATGTGTTTGGCTTCAGCCTTGACAATGTTGGTATATGGTCGAACCGCGCCGTAAGTTTCAATGATTTTGGCATACTCTGCTTCGGCAGCGTATTCATCCTGAATGGCATAGGTCAGCATTTCCGCCAGGGTCAGATTGTCATCAGCCAGCGCTCCGGCCGAACCGAAGTCATTGCCTTCCGCCATCACAGCGCCCATCGAAGCCACCAAGGTGAAAGCCAGCAGCAGGACGGTCAATAATTTTGATAAACGTTTCATTTTACAAATCTCCTTATGATTTTTTGGCGTCTGCAAAACGGTTAGTCGCTTCGCTGCGTCTTTTATTTTTATGAGCTCATGATAATATGGATCTGTGTCAAAGCGGTGTCAGACCTCCGCCAACGATTAATGGCTCAACTGTTTTCAGTTTCTTTTAAGCAAAACCGCTCAAAAAAGGCTGTAAACCAGTTTTTTGAATCAAAACAACGAAGTCGATCAGGAATATTCAAAAATTTGAATTTCCCCTTGCAATCAGCAGCCATCTGCTTTACAATGTAAACAATAACATCTCCGATAATAGCAAACCTGATGAAAGTCAGGGACGCAAAGCCACGGGTCTAAGGCATTTTGCTAAGACAGCCGGGTTGCCGAAGAGGGCGCAGTTTATGATACTGTATGCCTTATTAGGCATACAGTTTTTTTATGGAGATCAGCAAGAAAGGAGTCTTTTTATGAAAAAAAGATTAATTCTCGTTTTGGTCCTGGCGCTGGCGCTTTCTGCACCAGCAACTGCTTTGGCGGCGCCAAAGAATTCTGACAAATCAAATGGCAACGCATCCCCTAAAAAGAATACCGTCGTAGCCCCGGCCCCTGCTCCGGTTCCTGAGGCGGTGATGGTTCCGGTTGAAACCGGCCTGACTGACAGCACCGACCCGACAGTTACTGATCCGGTTACCGAACCCATTGAAGATGGAACCACCGAAGAAGTGGTCACCCCCGGTAAAAAACCGGCCAAACCGCAACAGCTCTTCAAGCAGGAATTGAACGAACAGAAAAAAGAACTAAACCAACAGAAAAGTGTTTTAGCGGCAGAAAAAGACGCCCTGGAAGCCGACATGGCTGCCCTCCTGGCGGCTGGTGACACTGCCGGCGCAGCAGCACTGCAAGCCGAGCTGGACAGTCTCAAAATCGAGCTGGCCGGACTCCAGTCGCAGATCAAACAGATCATCAACCAACGCTATATGGTGGTGAAAACCATGTATACCGATGCCGAACTGGCCCAGTTTGAAAGTGTTTCGGCCCTGATTGAGCAGATGATGGAAGACGCCAAAGCCCTGGATGCCGGCAGTGTTACCATTAACAATCAACTGATTAAATTTGACGCTCCGGTTTACATCAAAGGCGGCGACATTATGGTGCCAATTAAGGCCATCACCGAAAAACTGGAAGCCGAAGTGGTCTTTAATGAAGAAACCAAAACGCTGACCATCACCAAAGACACCACCGTGATCGAAATCACATCCGCTGGCGTTACCGCAACCATTGATGGCACCCCGGTGGATATCACCGATCGGGTTCAGGTAACCTGCGGCCGCACCTTCATTCCCCTGGAGCTGCTGGCTGAAATCCTGAATCTGGATGTAACCTATGACAGCGACAATGAAATCATCGATGTTGATGTACCGGTTGACGAAACTACCGATCCGGCCACCGAAACGCCGGTTGATGACGGCACCACTGATCCGGTCACTGAAACCCCAGTTGATGACGGTACCACCGATCCAGTCACCGAAACGCCGGCTGATGACGGTACCATTGATCCAGTCACCGAAACCCCGGTTGATGACGGCACCACCGATCCTACCGCTGAAACCCCGGTTGTTGAACTGACACCGGACCCTGTGGTACCTGAACTGGAACCCGTTATTTAACAACGATACTTAGCAAAGGCAATCTTGCCGATAAATTTCTTCTCCTTCTCCTGGCCAACCTGAACGACTAACTCAGGTTGGCCTTTTATTTATTTCTTAATATTCTTGATTTATGTTTAAGACCTTTATTTTGGGGTAAATAATTAAAAGGATATGATCGGCTTTACAAATGACCTGAATCACCTTCTTGAATAAACTGATCCTGTTCATAAAGCAAACCGATTAAAATAAACGATCCGTTTCTTTAATCAAAATAAGAATTTTCAGGAGGTAAAAAAATGGATAATGAAAAAAAAGGCATTTATGGCAATGCTGAGGAACTTGTAAAAAAAGATAGAGATCTTGGCAGTAGTAAAGATCCTATTTATGGTGAAGCTGAAGAAGCTGCTAATAAGAATCGCGATGATGTTCGCACGTTCATGGCTGATCCAGACGGTCACAACCCCATCGTTGACAAGCAAATAAGATACTCCCCAGAAACACCGGAACAAACCGACGGTGTTTATACACAAGCTGGCGAATTGGCAGAAAAAGAAAAAGCGCTAAAAGACACCGACGGCGGTATTTATAGCGAAGCCGAAGATCTGGCTAAAAACAATGCTGCCGATATGCATAATTTTATGGCCGATTCAGATGGAAAAGAATAGCGACTGATTTTTTAGTGTTGTTAGCATTCCATTTAGACCTATTTTGAATGAACTCGCCGCAATCATTGATCCATTTGATATGAGACCATCGTTTTTACAACTGTGGTTATCACATCAAATGGATTTTTTTAGATTTAGGCAAGCTTTATCAATTTCCACCAACCATGCCAGCGGTGCTGGGATTAGTAATCCCTTAGCCCCGGAAGACGTTGATGGCCTGTTCCACATCAGCCTGCATGGCCACCCGGCCGATCTCGGCGATTTCATCGAAACGCAGACCCTGGGCGGGATTCTGATCATAATAGGCTTTGACGGCCAGGCCCCCGGCCAGGGACATATAGGTATAATAATTGATTTTCGTAATCCCGGCCGCGATGGCTTTGCGGAAGTCCGCGGCACTGACCCCGGAACCGCCGTGCATCACTAGCGGGACGTCCACCCGCAGATGAATCGCGGCGATCCGCTCAAAATCGAGACAGGGTTCGGCCTCATAAACGCCGTGGGCGGTGCCAAAGGCAATGGCCAGGGCATCCACCCCGGTGGCTGCCACAAAAGCTTTGGCCGCCTCGGGATCGGTGTAACATGCTGCCGGGGTCAGTTCTTTCTCCTCGGGATCAGCAGCCCCGCCACCTTCCGGCCGCAGCACCCGGCCCAGCTCGGCTTCCACCGAGACGCCCAGATCATGGGCCACCCGGACAATTTCCCGGGTGTTGGTCAGATTTTCCCCATAGGGCAGCCTTGATCCGTCATACATCACCGAGGTGAAACCCATTTTCATGGCGTGAAGCAGATAGCCCAGGTCTTCGCCGTGATCGAGATGGACGCAGACCGCCACCTGGGCCTGGTCGGCCAGCCGGATCATCACCGGGCCGATGACTTCCAGAGGAACAAGACTCTCATGAATCTGCGCATGCATGATGATCACCGGCTGGTTCAGAGCTTCGGCCGCTGCGATCACCGCCTGGACGCTTTCCAGATTGGGGGTATTAAAGGCTCCCACCCCTTTTCCATCAGCCTGAGCCCGCTTTAAAATCGTCGTCAGATTAACACGCATGATTTTCCTCCTTAATACTCCGGCAAGCCACCACATCCACCCCGGTACCGCAGATGTTTGGGATCACCACAGCCCCCATCAGGCAGGGCCCGGTGAGCCTGGTTTTGCGGATGACATCTATCGCCAGAGCCATATCTTTTTTAGGAATCGGGGCGGCTGTTTTGACTGGCAGCAGACAAGCTTTGTCTCCACATTCCACCATAACTGTACTGGTTAATGTTCTTTCTGGTGTGGTGATCTCCTTTTGCGCAAATTTTTTACCTCTTTTACAGCCTTCTCCCTCCACACTGTCCAGGATCCCCTTTTTTAGATGAACCGTCATAACGCATTCCCGGGGACAGTTGGTACAGCAGACTTTTATGTCAGTTTTATTGATTACGTTCTTTTTCATATTAATTTCTTGCTGATCCTGACGCATTATTTCACCTCCCGGACTGATACGGTTATCGTTTTTTCGATACCATTAAGCCCATTTATTTCCTCTGGCTTCAGCACCACCGCTTCCATTACACTGGGCTTAAAAGCACGGGTTTTGCTCTGATAGAGGATTTTTGTGCCGGCTTGTATCACAACCGCGGCCTGATCCATGGGTTGTCGCACCCTGAATAAAATTCGGGTTGCTTTTTGCGACGGGACACTCAGTTTTGCCGGTACGGTATAGCCCACATTTTCGCCGGGACTGATCGTGATAGCTACTTTATTATCGGCTAGTCTGGTTGCTTTGACCGTTGCCGCAGCCTTTTGCTGCAGGGCATAGTCAGCGGCAGCCTCTCCCGCTTGTTCGGCTTCCAGCGTCACATTGTCGACCAGATCATGGACGTGGAGGACGTTTCCGCAGGCAAAAATTCCCGGTTGGTCGGTTTCCAGCGTTTCGTTAACCAGCGGGCCGTTGGTCCGGGGATTCAGGCTGACCCCCGATTTTTGGGACAGCTCATTTTCAGGAATCAGCCCAATCGACAGTAGCAAGGTATCACAGGCGATCACTTCCCGGGTTGCTTCAATCACAGCCAGATTTTCGTCCACCCGGGCCACTTCGATGGCTTCCAGATGGGGGTGACCAATGATATTCGTTACCGTGGTTGACAAATGCAGCGGGATATCAAAATCGTCGAGGCAATTTTTGATATTCCGGTACAGTCCGTTGGCATAGGGCATCAACTCGTAAACGCCTAAAACCTGCATCCCTTCCAGGGTCAGCCGCCGGGCCATGATCAGGCCGATATCACCGGAACCGAGGATGACAATTCGTTCTCCTGGTTTACGGTTTTCGATGTTGACATAGCGCTGGGCCAACCCAGCGGTAAGCACTCCGGCCGGTCGCGAACCGGGAATTTTTATCGCCCCCCGGGTCCGTTCGCGACAGCCCATGGCCAGCACAATCGCCCCGGCGGCAAGTACCAGCATACCGTCTTCATTCATCGCTTTCACCTGGTGCTCCGGGTTCAAATCGATGACCATGGTTTTTAGAAAGATGTCAATACCGGCCGCCGCTACCTGATTGATAAACAGCTCGGCGTATTCCGGACCGGTGAGTTCCTGCTTGAAATAACTGAGGCCAAAACCGCTGTGAATGCACTGATTAAGGATTCCCCCCAGTTCATCGTTGCGTTCGATGACGGCAACGGTGGCACCCTTTTCCTTGGCTTTGAGGGCTGCCGCCATACCAGCTGGACCGCCGCCGATGACAACCACATCATAGTCTAGCTGTTTCATTTCGCACCTCCCTTGACCGGGCCGCAGAGCATTTGGGAGCCCCGGTCTTCCAGACAGATGTCAGAAACCGGCATCCCCAGCTCCCGGCTCAGAATGGCAATGACTTTGTACTGACAGAAACCGCTCTGACAGCGGCCCATCCCGGCCCGGGTGCGGCGTTTGATCGCGTCCAGAGTACGGGCCGGAATCTCCCCGTGGATGGCAGCGATGATTTCGCCTTCGGTTACCGTTTCACAGCGACAGACAATCCGACCGTAGGCGGGATTCTGATGAATCAGCGCGTCCTGTTCGGCCATTGATAACGCATCAAAATCAATCGATTTCTCCCGATATGGATTGTAATCCGATTTAGGGACTATTTTCAATCCGGCATTATCGAGCAGATCCCGGACCTGTTCGGCAATGGCCGGAGCCGAAGCCACCCCCGGGGACTGAATCCCGGCGGCGTGAATAAAGCCTGTAACTGTCTGGGATTCAGCAATAAAGAAATCATTGTTGTTGTCCAGCACCACCGGCCGCAATCCGGCAAAGGTGCGGATGATCTTTCCGGCGTCGAGTTCCGGTAAAATCTTATGGATCCCATCAATCAAGGCCTGAATCCCCGGCCCATAATTGTTGACGGCTTCCTTGTCATCTACCATCGTCGCCGTGGAGCCGACGATGGTGTTGCCATGAACCGTGGGTATGCAGGCAATCCCCTTGGTGTCCGGTCCGGGACAGGGAAACATCACCGTTTGAGGCTTATTGACCATGTCCTTATCCAGCACCAGCAGATCGCCATGGCGCGGTTTCATCTGGTATTCGGTAATTCCGGCCAGCCTGGCCACCTCATCAGCATGATTGCCGGCGGCGTTAACGATATAGGAACAGCTAAATTGCTGGTCCGGGGTAATCAGTTGAAACCTGCCATCCGCCCGTTTTTTAATGGCGATGACCGGCTGACTGGTTAAAATATCGACGCCGTTGGCTTTGGCATTTTCCGCAAAGGCAATGGCCACTTCGAAGGGATCAACCACAGTAGCCGTGGGGGCATAAAGTGCGTTTTTAGCATCGGCAGCCAGATGGGGCTCGCGGTTGCGCATCTGGCTGGCATCGATGATGGCCAGATCCCGAACGCCGTTTTTGATACCAAATTCCAGTTTATGCTTTAATACCGCTTCATCGGCATCGCTAAAACCGATCACAAAGATCCCCGGATTGATAATCCCGAAGTTCAGATCCCTGGCCAGTTGGGGATAAAGATTGGCGCCCCGGACATTGATCTTCGCTTTCAGGCTCCCCGGAGTGGGATCATAACCCGGGTGAACCACTCCCCCATTTCCTTTGGTGGCCCCGATCCCGATATCGGTACCCCGCTCCAGCAGAGCCGCCGTCAATTGATATTTTGAACATTCACGGGCAATGGCCGTCCCGGTTATACCGCCGCCAATGATGATGATGTCGTAATGATTCATGTGATTTCCTTTCGCTAATGGTGTGATTAAGTGCCGTGAGCTTCGCTACTGGTTACCGCATCAGCATTCCGCCGGTGGCGTCGATGGTGGTGCCGGTGAGGTAAGACGCCGGTTCCGAAGCCATAAAGACGACGATGTTGGCGATGTCCTGCGGCTGAGCCACCCGGCCAATGGGAATCCGACTTTCGTAATAGCCGGGGTTGGCATTGATGTTGTCCCGGATCATGTCGGTGTCGACCACCCCCAGGGCAATACCGTTAACGGTGATCCCCTGTGACGACAGTTCCCGGGCCATTGAAATGGTCAGAGCCACCATCCCGGCCTTGCTGGCAGCGTAATGAGCATGGCCGGTGGTGGAACCGTTAAAGGCCGCCTGAGAATTGATATTGATGATCCGCCCTGGTCGCTGCTTGGCCAGATTGACTTTGGCAAAATACTGGGAGGTCAAAAAGGGCGCCGTCAGATTAACATCCATGGTCTCTTCCCAGTCCGTTAAAGAAATATCCTGAATCCAGCCGGTCAGCCAGATCCCGGCGTTGTTGATCAGAATATCCAGATCCCCCAGCAATGCTTCGGCTTCCTTCATCATCACTTGAACATCATCGGCATTATTCATATTCGCCTCCAAAGGATAGGCTTTTACCCCCATCGATTTGGCTTCTTCCACCACATCCAATAATACTTTAGACGAATTTCGGGCTGTGACTACCACATTGACCCCTTCAGCCGCCAATCCCAGGGCAATCGCCCGGCCTACCCCCCGAGAACCCCCAGTGATGATCGCATTTTTTCCGTTAAGTTTCAAATCCATTTTAATACTCGTCCCAGATCCCATCCAGGGCATTGATGACCTTCAGGTAGCGGTTGTACTTCTTTTCGTACATGACCCGCTTATCGGGGTTGGGCACCGCGGTAAAGGCGATTTCCACCATCACGTCCGAAGCCGCCTTGAAGCTTTCGTAGGCGCCGGTAGCGACCCCGGCACAGATGGCCGCCCCCAGAGCCCCCAGTTCGGTACATTCGGTGACTTCAATGGGCACCTGCAGGATATCGGCAAACATCTGCACCCAAACCCGGGATTTGGCCACGCCGCCGGCAATCCGGATACTCTTGGGGGCTTTCCGATATTTCAATAACTTTTCAATATGATACTTGTGGCTGAAGACAATCCCTTCATAAACGGCTCGCAGCATATTATCGCGGTTGTGGTAGCTGGACAGACCGACAAAACAGGCCTTGGCATTGATGTTGACATTGCTGGCATAGAGAAAGGGCAGAAAAACCACACCGCAATCTTCATCAGCCACACAATTGACGCAATTGTTGGAATACTCATAAACGTCCTGCTCTTTCAGGTCAATGTCCCGAAGGATTTCAGTTAAAAACCATTCCAGATTACTGGCCGAGGTCGGGCTGCCTTCGAGGATCATCCAATAGCCGGGGATCGGATAAATGGAGGTCATAAACAGATCCTTGTCCACCACCGGCTGCTTGCTGATATATTCGTTGATGCTCCAGGTACCGGCTACCACGCACATCTTGTCTTCGTCAGTGATCCCCACTGCCATCGCCGAGGCGTGAATATCCATGCATCCTCCGGCCACCGGAGTTCCTTCAGCCAGACCGGTCAGTTCGGCCACTGCTTTAGTGATGGTGCCACAGACTTCGCCGGAATACCGCAGTGGTGGTAATTTATCGTAGATACTTTCCAACCCCATATCGCTAAGCAGCTCGCGATCGTATTTGACGTCCCGGACATTCATCAGGCTGGACCCGGACATATCGGCAATTTCGCCATAGGCTTCCCCGGTTAAGCGGAAACGGATGTAGTCTTTGCACATGAAAATCCAGCGGGTTTCTTCCAGCACCTCGGGCTGATGATCCATAAACCAGCGCAACAGGGTGGTAGGCTGTCCCGCAAAAACGCTCTGCATGGTTTTCGGCAAGATCTTGTCGTGGGTGCCGTCGTTCTGCCATTTGATGACGTATTCCCGGCCCCGGACATCAGTGGAGATCATCCCGTTGGTGGTCTGAGTGCCGTCGGCCCGAACCAGATAAAGGCCGTTGCCATGACCGGTGGCGGAGAGCCCGATGATCTCGCTGCCGTCGATACCGGCTTTGGCGATCACTCCTTTGATGGCTGTGACATTAGCCTGCCACATTTCTTCCACGTTACGTTCGGTGAAGCCCGGTTGCGGCTGATACATCGCTGTTTTGGAACTTGAAATAGCGACCTCATTGCCTTTTAAATCATACAGTGCAGCCTTAATCATGGTGCCACCATTGTCCAGACCCAGTAAATATTTTCCCATTTTGTAACCTCCAATTTATTTTTTGAATTTTAAACGATTTGCTTGTTCGACATTTCCGGACGAATAGGTCGCCCCTCGACAATAGGATGATGATACGCTTAGTTTTCCTTCCTGAATACCCCCATTTCTGACGAAAAAAATCCTGCTTAATAAATGCGATATATCATCACATTTATTAAGCAGGACTCACACAATTACCATCCGGCACATTCTATTTTGTTTTATTATAAATTCATTGCCATACTACCACAGCGACTTGTCGCTGACCGTCAAGCCTTTAAAACCGCAGGTCTTGATCTTTTCCATCATCTCCCGATCGCGGATAAAGCCACCGGCCAATAAGGGAATTTTTGCCACTGCTGTCAGTCTCTGATAACAATCCAGGGCCATCACTGCCGGTAGCAGCTCGGCGCCGTCAACCCGGGAACACTCAATAATTTTTAGGGCGGTCTCAAAAGAGCGCGAATCATGAAGAAAGAATCGCTGAAAGGTCACCAGACCACATTGCTTGGCCATCCCCAGCTTGCCGCTGTCGGTTGACATCACCCCATCAACATGGTAATAATTTTTTAACAGTTTCATGCCCACATGGTCTTTTCCAAAACCGCCCAGCAGCTCCAGATTAACCAGGGCCTGTTTATCCTTAGCGTGAACCAGTTTAACCAGCTCCTGCAGATTGGCAATATGGGCTTCGGTGAGCAAAATCACCTGGGCATTACTGTTTAGGGCAATTTCCAAATCATTTAGCCTGCGAATGGAAGGAATAACCTGAAATTCTGAAAAATCGATCCAACTCATTTTATCTCCTCATTGCCTAGATCATAGCACAGGGAGAATGAAACCGTCAACATTTTTTTAAACGGTTGTAAGATATCGCTTTTCATCGCTTCTGGTCCACATATGGCCCTATTCTATTTGGAGTTACGGGTCTATCGCTGGTCCAGTCAATTTTCAGGTTCGCAAGGTAGCGACCAGCCGATCGGTGTTAAGCAGCAAATCCAGGGCATCTAACGGGCTGCTGACGACAATATCCGCGGCCAGCAGCGACTGCACGCAGCAGCCTTCTGTTCCCATCACCACAATCGCCAGCCGGCTTTCGGCAAACATTTCCCGGTCATTGTTGCCATTGCCGATGGCAATGTTCGTCGCTCCGCCAAGCGTCTCGACAAAGGTCTTTTTCTTTTTTGAAATATTGTCCTTGGCGAAAATCTCAATCGTCACCGGCAGACCCTGACATTGCTCCCGGACCAGGCCAAAGGTATCGGCGGTGAGAATGTGCACCTCCACCAACTTCGCCAAAGCGACCAGCCGTTCTTTGAGTCCCGCCACCAAATAACCATCCACTGCCAGGGTGCCGTTATAATCGAAGGTCACATGCGCCACCGTGATGGACTCGTGACCGGGTATTTGTAAATTTATCATTTTATACCTCTCAGGTTTCATCAATTATTTGCAAAACAATCACCGTAACGGCTTTCTTTTGGCAATCTTTTTTGAGCCGGTTGCACATGACCTGGTAAGCCGCAGGGTTCAGTCCCAGGGGTGGGGGGTTGACGATAACCAGTTTAGGCCGCCGGATCCGGGCCATCCCATATTCCAGCCGGATGTATTCGGCATCGCAGAGGTCGCTGATCCGGGTCTTAAGTTTTTCATGAAGCCCCATCATTTTAGCCACGTTGTTCAGATTTACCCGGTTCTCCCGGAGCTGGAGCAGCAGCGCAATCAGCACCGTGCTGACCCGGGTTTTGGCATATCGCAGGTGCGGATTTTCAAATACAATCGCATACTCCTGCTTGCGCAGCCGTTTTAACTGCTCCTGTTTGTCCCTTGTAAAGGTGATCCGGTTAAAAATCAGGCGTTCGTTAGGTTCCAATGACAGACCCAAGATTTTTTTTAGAAAAGCATTCCTTTCAGCAGGGGATGCAAAGGCTTTTTCCGTAAAGCCGTTCTTTTCCACCGCAAAAGTTCGCTTGCCGCCTTTTCGGATCTGCAACAGCGAAAAATCCCGGTAATTATCCAGCGATTGACCGGATTTTTTAAAGAGCTCCAGCATCGTCAGGGTCATGTCATTGACCAGGGCAAAATCTTCCAGCGAAAAAACGCCATCCTGTTTATTAACCAGTTCCAGGGCACCAAAAACTTCGGCTTCGTCAATCCCCAGCGGCACCGCAATTTCTGAGGTGATGGTCAGACCCATAGCTTGGTTCAGACTTCCCACTGGCAGCCGGTATTGGCGGGTATCTTTGATATATAGCGGCAATCCCGCAAAGACAGATTGGGCGGCAATGCCCTGTCCCGGCCGCAGTTTCAACTGGTAGAGATCCGCAGCCCCGGGACTCTTGATGATCAGCGGATAAATAAAGGGGCCCCGGTCGTCTTCATCTTTGAACCAGATAATCGCCGCCCGAGCCTTGGTTACCAGCAGGATTTCATCCAGGGTAGTGCTGAACAACCGCGGCAACGCGGTGATCTCGGTAAGCTTTTCCTGGAAACGGGCCATGCATTCGTCATGGGTCAGGCGTTTTTCAGCCGTATAGTCGTTAAAAAACCGGGATTTCAACTGGCTGACGGTTTCCCGGATGACACGGGCTCCTTCCAGATTTCCAAATTCGTCAAAATTCACCTCGGCGAAACCGTGAATATCAATAAAACGCCGGGTTGCATAGCGGTTAAGGGGGGCTGTTCGGCTGATATAGGACACATAGCTGGCCTTGCGGGTGGGGTCATTGGCATGAACAATATACTCAAAACGGTCTGTTTTCAAGGCTTCCTTCTGCGTTTCCGTCATGGTATACCAGCAATAGGGCTGAGCGTTGACACAGTAGGCATTAGTGTTTTCATCAAGCCGGTTGATATAAACATAGGTGGCCAGATTGCCACCTTTGGAATGCCCGAGAATATTGCGTTCACCCAGAATTCCAGTCATGTATTGGTCGTAAAAATCAATGGCTTTGTGATGATGAACGGTGACGACCCCCAGCGAAGCAATCAAACAGCCACCCCAATCCAGTACAATGCTGGTGAGATCCATCTGTTCGCAGCCACTAAAAACCACCGCTCCGTTATTATCACGGTCTGCCAGGGCGATGGCCACGAAGCTGGTTTTATTTTTATCCGCGGTATTACCGTAGAAACCATAATTATCGTTAACATAGCCGGTTACAACCACATCACCTAAATTGTCGCTGGATGCATAAATCCGCTTGAAATGAGCCTGACGGCGTTTTTTGTACTGGCATCCGTGCTCAGAGCGGCTGATAAACCCAGGATATGTCGAATAACCGCATTGCTCAATTAGATCGATATATTCATCCAGCTTCATCGGGGTTTCCCGGCTAATCCGATTTTTGTATTGCGGCGGTAAATGAAAATAAACCAGTTCCAGCAACAGGTATTTTTCAATGTCCAGCAGGTTGCTCATTTTCAGGCTCATGGTATTCCTCTTTTCTAATGATTGCACTTAATTTAACTTAGCTAAACAAATCATATCACAATCGATTTCAGAATTAAAGATATCAGTCCTTTTATTTAATAGAATCTATCGATAAAATATTCCAGTAAAAATTTCATAAGAGGCATCAATAAAAAAATTAATTATTTTTAATTTATGTTGCATTTGCAACTGTCAAAAGGAATAACATGTAGTATTATTATGTCATCGCCAGTTTGGAAAAACGCGACAGCCCGGAATAATAATTTACTTAACTGAAATTTTTCATCGATGAATACGATTAAATCATATTTTTATATGAATAAAATAATAATATCAGGCAATTTAATGATTATTATTCATTATTTATGGGTAGTTTATAAGTAGTTATTGTTTTTTTCACAGGTTATTCCCCGTTGATGCGGGTTAACAAATAAAGTTACGAGAGAGGTAAAAGATGAAAGATATGTTTTGTTTTCAATGTGAACAAACTGCAAAAGGTACAGGATGTGAGGTCAGCGGAGTCTGTGGTAAAACACCACCCGTTGCCGATCTTCAGGATAAGTTAGTCGGCGCATGTATTGGATTAGCTAAAGCTGTTAAAAAAACAGCCGCGACTGAAGCCACTGATGCCTGCATCAAAAAAGCCCTGTTCACCACTGTTACCAATGTCAGTTTTGATGAAGAAAGCTTAAAAATCATGGTTGACTGTGTTGACAAGATGAAAGCCGAGCTGGACCCTGCTGCTGTAGATTATGATATGGCAAAACTCTGGGATGACAATGAAGACATCCGTTCTTTAAAAACACTCATCCTGTTAGGCGTTAAAGGAGTTGCTGCCTATGCCCATCATGCCGCAATTTTAGGTTATAAAGATCCTATCGTTGATGCCTTCTTCTACGAAGCTTTAGACGCTGTAGGCTCAGATTTAGGAATGGGCGAATTGTTACCACTGGTATTAAAAACCGGGGAAATAAACCTGGCATGTATGGCCCTGCTGGACAAAGCCAATACCGAAACCTATGGCACCCCAGTACCAACTGAAGTTCCTTTAACCATTGAAAAAGGACCTTTTATCATCATCACCGGTCATGATTTACATGATTTAAAATTATTACTGGAACAAACCGAAGGC
>PGZR01000056.1 GCA_002841405.1 Firmicutes bacterium HGW-Firmicutes-4
TTGCTTCGCATTTTAGCTTGCAAAACTATGGATTTTCCATAATGCAACATTCTGTATTTTTAACTTGCAACTTTCTGCAAAAAGTACTTGCAAAAAACAACTTTACTTGGTGAAGGCGGCCGTACCGGTTTGAAATGACAATTTGCATTCGAGATTATCGACATGATTAATCTAAATTAATCATTCATATATATGGCGTACCCTGAGGGATTCGAACCCACGGCCTCTCGGGTCGTAGGTGTCTTGAGCAGTCATTTTCTCAGATCGAAAGAGATTTAGATTAACATATACAGATTTCTCGTTTAGTTTTTGAAGCAGTCCCTGAACATTTACCATCACATCCACATCCCCATGACCATCTTCGTTTTTTTCTCAACATTCATAAGCTTTGCATATTCAATCAGTCTACCCACATTTTTATTTGAGTCAGTTGCATAGCTTCGAATCGCCTTATTAAATACTTCTTTATCCATTTTTTTTTCATATCGAATAATGTCACAGATTGTTTTTTCCCGATTATAGATTCTAAGCACTTGACCTTCAAATTCAGTTTCAGATATACCTATTTTTAAATATTTTTCAACAATATAATAGATTTTCAGTTTTGGATAATCAATTTTAAATCTCGATTTTGAACTGTTTTTATTCACTGCTAAATGCCAGGCACCAGGTGTATATGATATTTTAATAGTGGTCCATTTTTGACAGATTTTTAGTTGAAAAATGGCCCACTATTTTAATTAATCCCCAAATATGAAATAATCATATTTAAGGAAGGGCATTCGAATCGGAGTTTAGAAAAAATGCTGGGAATCAACAGGAAAACAATTGGCAAATATTGGAATGATTATTTAAAGGATATGAGCCAATTAGAAACTGGCGATTGTGATCTTCGTGAAATTCAGGAAAAGATTGCAGCACCGCCTAAATACGATGTGTCAAAGCGGCAGTACCGAAAATATACGGAAGCTATGGATGAATTTCTAGATGATATCCTAGCATCTGAAAAAAAGAAGGATGCGATCCTGGGTACCCATAAACAAAAGCGAACCAATGAACAGATCTATCAGCTGGTACTAAAAGAAGGGTTTGCTATCAGTCAGTCAACCATCTCAAACCACATCAGAATAAAGCGTGATAAACACAAAGAATGCTTTATCCGACAGCAATACGATTTTGGAGACCGCCTGGAGTATGATTTTGGTGAAGTCAAACTGGTCATTGATGGAACTGTTCAGACGTTGCATCTGGCGGTTCTTTCCTCACCGGCTTCAGATTTCAGATGGGCCTATCTGTATAAAAATCAGAAGAAAGATGTCTTCATGGATTCACATGTGCGATTTTTTAAAATGACCGGCGGAATCTACAAAGAAGTGGTCTATGATAACATGAGAAATGTGGTTGCGAAATTTATTGGAAGAAGTGAAAAGGTATTAAATCCGGATCTTTTAATTCTATCCAATTATTACGATTTTCGGATTAATGTGACAAACTGCTTCAAGGGGAATGAAAAAGGGCATGTGGAAGGCAGTGTCAAGATCATCAGAAATCAGGTCTTTGCGGAAAAATACGAGTTTTTCAGCTATGAGCAGGCTTGCCTCTATCTGGAAAACCGACTGATTAAAATGAATGAAAAAAGCGGCATAAAAGATGAAGTCAAAGTGCTACAACCAGCACCACCTCCGTTTGAACTTGGTAAACTGTCGGAACCAAAAGTGGATACCTACAGTTTTGTTCAGGTAGAAAACCGGTTGTATTCCGTACCGGATTATCTGGTGGGAAAAAAGGTGACCGTTAAATCCTATGTCGATGTAGTTAAAATTTATGCCAATACGCACTTTGTTTGTGAGCATAAAAAGAAAGATGGCGATAATGAGATCAGCATCGACATCAATCACTACCTGCACTCATTATCGAAGAAACCAGGGGCCCTTCGAAACTCACTGGCTCTAAAAAGCATACCACTGCTTAAATCCATCTTCGATAATCATTTTAGTACAAATCCCAAAAGATTCATAGAGATTTTAATCAAAAATCATGATAAAAGTATGGAAGAATTACTTTCAGTCTTTAAAGACTATGATGTTTTCACAGATGGCGTGGATCCGATCGATACCAATCCCAGTCAAAAGATTATTGCCATTAAAACAAGAGAACTGATTGCTGGATATAAAAATTTATGTGTGGGAGGACAACGATCATGATGAATGTGAAAGAAATGTCCATGGAACTGAAATTGTCGTATATCCGCGAAAATAGTGAGGCTTTAATCGAAGAAGCCCGGCATCTTGGTCTTGATCATCGGGAATTTCTCATGCTTTTTTTAGAACGGGAAGTTTTAAGGCGGAAAGAAAACGGGATTGCCCGGAGGCTTCGTCAAGCGCGCTTTACCAATCGGAAATATCTGGAGGATTTTGACAAATCCAAATATCCTCCAGAAGTTCGCCATAAATTTGAAAGCCTTGAAACCCTGAAATTCATTGACCACAAAGAAAATATTATTTTGATGGGAACACCCGGCTGCGGAAAAAGCCACTATGCAGTTGCTCTTGGCATTAAAGCCTGTATGGCCAGTAAAAGTGTTCTGTTTATTTCGATCCCCAATCTGATTATCGAACTCCGGGAAGCCATGAGTTTGAATCAGGTCAGCAATTACAAACGGAACTTCGAGAAATATGATCTGGTCGTTTTAGATGAACTGGGATATGTTTCATTTGATAAAGACGGCTGTGAGATTCTCTTTAATTTATTATCCAATCGAAACGATAAAGGTTCGATTATCATTACCACCAACCTGGCCTTTGAGCGATGGGAAGAAATATTTAAAGACACCATGCTAACTGGTGCAATCATTGATCGCCTTGCCCATCGGGCACATATCATGGACTTTTCCCGTGAGATCAGTTATCGGATGGAGGATACCATCGCCTGGCTAAAGAGCACCAACTAGTGGACCACTTTTGAAATAAAAATCTGGACCATTTTTCACTTGACGAAAGCACCAGGCGCTCTCTCCGTATAATCATAAAAATAGAGTGCCGAATCCATACAGATAATTGCATCAGGATAAAGTTTATTGATAATGACAGCATCGGATATGACATCCTCAGATTGCCATTCATAGAATCCAGCTCGTAGCTTGATTACTTTTCCTTCTCTGATCAATCGATCAATGACCGTATTGTGATATCCCGCATCGGTAAAATCGGATAGCTTTACAATACCATTGTTTTCATCAAATACTTTTTTGTATTTTTCGCAGTCCATCGTTAATATCACCTCTTTTAAATTCGCAAGCGTATATATTTACTCTATTATACAACTTAACATTTATTCTTTCAAGTTAAAAAGACCACTTTTATTTTTCACAGTTGGTCATACTTTAGGTGGAGACTAAAATCAAAAAATAAAAAAAGAACCGCTAATTAAAGCCATTCTTTTAAAAAAATTATTCATTTACTGGAGCTAGCGGGGGGAATCGAACCCCCGACCTACTATTACGAATTGAATTACATGGTTTTATTTTAGTATCTTAAAAGCTATTGTAATTTTAGAAACCGCCATTATATTAATTATAATAAATTCTAAATTTAGTTTAATTTATTCCTGATGTGCATAAATTGTGCATTGTTGTCTTTATATTTCTTCAGAATATCATCACTCGTAAGATGACAATACTTATCCTGCCAGTACATATCTTATGATTTTAATAATGCTTTCAAATTCAATGTCTTTGGCATAGTTGTATTTCACTCTGTATGAATTTCAGATATTAAGCACATCTTTACTTTCGGAAACATCGTTTAGATACTTCTCATAATCTTCAACATAAATTGTACTCTTTCTTTCCTCAGCTTTCTTCCACAAATAGCTTTTTTCAATTCTGACTTATCGAAATCCATTGTTTAACATCATAAGGATGTAGATATCATAAAAGTCATTTTGCTCTGGTATTGGAAACATTCCGGTCTAAAATGGATTCAATTTTTTCTGCAAGGAAGGTGTTTAAATTATAGGCTTTGACCATAATCTTTTAATTGTTTGGGACTGCTTACGATCATGACAATACCTCCACGCACTGCCGTACCAGCTTCCGAATATTAAATTGTTCCGCATACTGAAGGAGCCGGGCAAAGTCACCTCCGGGTTCCTTCATGTATTGTCTGACTCCTGTTAATACTAAATCCGTGTCAAGCTTTTCTTTTTTTGAAGACAGTCACCGATGGTTCGCTCTTTATTATAGACGACAATTTCATTGCCATAAGGCGACGTTACTGTCATTTTTCCAATCTCGTGCCGTTCTTTTTTGATATAAAAGAATTTGTTCTTATCTTTGTCTCTTAATAGTCGGGTATTAAAGCCATTGGGTATTGTCAGAATCAGCTGGAATGGTGTTTGATCACTCAGATCATGAAGAAATAATGCTGTCTCTTGGTAATAAATACCTTTTTTACACCGATATTGTGTCACCAGATAGTCATCTGCCATATGATTCGAATCACTATAAAGGCCACGTCCGATCCGTTCAATTTCTCCGGACTGTTCCAACCGTTGCAAAATTTTACCATCAATTCCCGCTTCTGCTAACAGTTTTGATTGAACAATGCCATTATTTTCTTTTAGCAAATTCATAAAGAATGCTTTATCCAACATACGACACCGCCTTCTCGTCTTTATTGTTCGTATCTATTTTACCATCTACGAACACAAGAGACGACGTTGTTTTCATCTTTTAGTTGGGTCTATTTGATTTCGTGTCAAAAAAACGTCCGCACCCTTATTGCTCAATTTCATAAATTCCTGTATTTCGCTTCTTGTTCTTGGTACTACACAGAATTCTAACAATCTCAATATTTCTTCATCAGCTTGCGTGATAGCTTAGACACCAGCTTGCGTGGTCAAGGGTAATAATCGTTCTGAAAATCTTGTCTCTGAGGCTGATTCTGCGATCACCTTCCAGTTAAAAAGTATCATTGAGATGCTTTGTGATAAACTGCATCAGACGCTCATAGCTATCCAGGAGATTAACACGAATATCATCCCTATCATCATAGCAATCTAAATTGACGCTTCATAAAATAGCATCGGTTCGATGATGGGGATTTATTTTAAACTTATTCTCTATATAATGATAATTGGAATCAATATTTAAGCTCCTGTTACCATGGGTAATACTCAAATAAATACCCCATAAAACCGCGCTTCATAACATATCAAGCATTTTTCTTCTTAGAACCAGCCATTTTATAGGATATGGATCATAAGCTATTACGACCCTCCGATTGAGCATTTCAGACCGTATGCTTCTACGGCCTCTTTCAGCTGATCAATGCTGGCCTTATTGGCTGGCTTGATTTCATTTAATGCATATTCTCGTCCCAAATAGTCGTACTTATTTTGGCCAAGACGATGATAAGGCATTAATTGAAGTTCCTTAACCGACTCCAAAGACCTTACAAAGTCTGCAGTGGCCTGGATGTTCATCAGGTCATCATTGACTTCAGGAATAACTGGGATTCGGACAATCATCGGGACCCCGGTCTTGGCAATAATTTTCGCATTTTTAAGGACTGTTTTATTGGATGTTCCAGTATACAACTGATGTTTTTGGTCATCCATATGTTTGATATCCATAAAAACCAGATCCACTAAAGGTAGTATTCTATTTAAACCTTTTTCTGTGGCAACTCCGGTTGTTTCAATGGTGGTATGCCAGCCGATTGACCTGCAGCCCATAAGAAGCTGTTCAAAAAATTCCTGTTGAAAAAAGGGCTCCCCACCAGAAAAAGTAATACCGCCACCAGAATTACGATAATAAATAGCATCCTTTTTTAGTTCACTCAATACCATTTCAACGGTTTTTTCTTCACCAGCCATATTAAGTGCTCCGGCATAACAGACTTCAACGCATTTGCCGCAGTGGGTGCATTTTTTTTGAATGACCCGTGAAGGGTTTTCCATATCAATCGCCCCAGCGGGACATACACTCAGACATTTACTGCAACCAATGCAGTTGTGACCAATAAACATCAGCTCCTGTTGGCTTTGCTGGGATTCTGGATTACTGCACCAATCACACTTTAAAGGGCACCCTTTTAAAAAAACGATGGTTCTAATACCGGGTCCATCATGAACAGAAAATCGCTGGATATCAAAAATTACTCCTTTTGCTTGTAAATCTAAAGTGTTGCTTGGCATATTTACACCTCCAATTATTATAAAAGCAGTGAGAGGTAAAGATCCCCTCACTGCTTGGAATTTTTAAATAGTCTTAAAAAATATGTTCTGTTCTTTCAATGATATCATCCTGAATGGATTTATCAAGTGAAGCAAAATGCGCACTGTAACCAGCCACACGGACAACCAGACTCTGATATTTTTCAGGGTTGTTCTGTGCATCAATCAGTTTCGCACGGTCAACGACATTAAACTGAACATGCATGCCTTTCTGATCAAAGAAACCGCGAACCAGAGAGGATAAATTGTGAAGACCGGCTTCCCCGGCAATAGCTGAGGGATGAAATTTCTGATTCAAAAGGGTTCCGTTGGAGGCAATGAAATGATCCAGTTTGGATACCGAGTTGACAGCTGCGGTTGGTCCTGCCAGATCTCTGCCGGAAACAGGTGAGACGCCATCAGCTAAAGCAGTGCCTGCCAGTCGTCCGTCAGCGGAAGCACCAGTGCCTGCACCCATCGGAACATTGGCGGAAACAGGATACAAACCCGGTTGGAACTGTCCGCCACGAGGATTTTTATATTTTTCAACCTCGCGACAGTAAATCAAGGCTCCCTCACGGGCAAGGTTATCAACTGCATCAATATCATTGCCAAACTTTGGTGCTCGGTTCAATAACATTTGACGCATGTCTTCCATGCCCACAAAGTTTTCGTCTAATGCCTTTTTAAGATCTTTTGCGGTAATTGCATTCTTGTCATAGACCAATTCTTTAATTGCCGCCAAGGAATCACCGACATTGGCAACACCAACGCCTTGTGGTCCGGTGAAGTTATAATGGGCACCGCCTTCCTGGAGTGATTTTCCTTTACTGATGCAGTCATCCACCATTGATGCAAGGAAAGGTAACGGTGCTCGTTCTCCATGAGCTAGATCTACAGAGTTATCGGCATTAATAAGCAGGCTGACGAAATGTACCATTTGTTTTTTGTAGGCTGCCATTAAGTCATCAAAGGTTTTAAAGGATTCAAAGGTTCCCGTTTCAGGACCCATTTGCTGACCATCGACCATGCCGTTATTAAGCGTGATTTCCAGTACTTTTGCGATGTTAAAGAATGCCGCATCATGCCAACCTTCGGTTTTTCCGCCTTTTTGTGGTTCCACACAGCCGATGATACCGTAATCACGGGCATCTCTTAATGCAACGCCACGGCTGACTAAAGAAGGAATGACAACTTCATCACTATAAAAAGCAGGCATACCCAGTCCCAATTGACTGATTTCACAGGCTTTTAATAAGAGATCTTCCGGCGTTTTATTCCATACACGGAAGGAAATTGAAGGCTGTGGCAATTTTGTGTGTTCGGTAGCCACGAGACTCATAAAAGAAAGTTCATTGGTCGCATCTAGCCCGTCTGGGGTCTGGCCGCCTACAATCAGGTTCTGGAACATTGGATAACCGCCAAAAGCCTTGGTGGAACCTTCATCGCGAATCTTATTGATATCGTTGAATTTAACCCAAAGGCAATCCAGCAGTTCCTGGGCTTTTTCATCAGTAATATTCCCCTTGCTGACGTCCTGTTTGTAATAAGGATACATATACTGATCGAAACGCATCGGTGAAATGGAATGTCCGTTGGATTCTATTTGAATGATTGCCTGGACAAACCAGAAAGACTGCAGGGCTTCGTAAAAAGAATTCGCTGGATTTTCGGGAACCTGTTCGCATATTTTAGCAATTTCCAGTAGTTCGTTTTGTCTGCGGGAATCTTTTTCCCGACTGCTAAGGTCTCTTGCCAGAGCGGCAAAACGATGGGCATAATTAATGGCAGCATTGGCAGTAATGATCACGGCATCCAGGAAATGTTTTTTCTTAATATAATCCGGCAAAGAAGTATCAGCATTTGCCATTTCCGCTTCCGCTTCGGCAATAATTCCTTTGAAACCTACTTTCATGACCTTTGCATAGTCCACACCAATATGGCCAACACCATTAAAAAAATAATTACCAACCGTAAAAACGCCGGCGGCAATGGCTTCTCTGGTTTCAGGGAACATGTATTGTTCGGCTAACTCATTGACTGTGCGGCAATCCCAATATTTAAATGCTTCGACAAGATCTTCCTTTGTTTCGTCTGAGATAAGAAATACATCACCTTTTCGTTTAGCCACGGTATCAAATTCACTGATCAGCCACTTGTTGGAATACTCAGGGAAAATCTGGGTACCACGAGGTTTAGTCGTTAAATTACCAACGATCAATTCCTCATCGCGAATCACGATGGTCATTTCATTTAGAATTTTTTCCAATGCTTTAGCCCGGCGAATAATCATCGGCATTGCTTCTGTTTCTTTAAAGGACTGTGTGATTAATAAAGCTCTTTCCGCTTCGATTTCTGGTGTCACTGAATATAAATCATCAATTAACTTTTGAATTCTTGGATTTACAGATGCCATTTTATATTTCTCCTTCATCTTTTTAACAAAATGTCCAGACCATTATGCTCAAGCTCAGTTGTCTTTACTTCATTAAGAATCGCTCTTTTTTTAATACTGAATACCTTATCTTACCTCATTCCGCACGTTTGTGCTTATTTCCACAATAATAGCATAGATCAAAATATAAGTCAACTAAATTATTTTTCTTATGAACCACGTGATTATTTCTCTTTTTCAGTGTCGTTTACTATATAAATGTATCCATGACGGATTTGGGCTTCAGAAATACAAAAGATCCTTAACCGGGAATCAGTTTGCAGAAAGGCTGATAAACGAAGCAAAAGAATGGGGCGTTTGTTTATATCTTGATACAATGGTGCTTGAAGTACATGAAAATAAAACAATTATCGCAGTGTCGCATGAAGAAGGCCTAATTCTGGTAATTGCCGAAGCAGTGATACTTGCAATGGGATGCAGAGAGCGGACACGGGCTCAAGTTGGACTTCTGGGGTCGCGACCGGCAGGTGTTTATACAGCAGGAGTTGTTCAGCGCTATATTAATATTGAAGGATTTCTTCCAGGAAAAAAGCAGTGATACTTAGGTCAGGCGATATCGGGCTTATCATGGCCAGACGCATGACAATCGAAGGGATTGAAGTAGTAGGTGTTTATGAAATTATGAAAACACCAAACGGACTCATACGAAATATAGAACAATGCCTGAATGATTATAATATACCCCTTCATCTTTCAACAACTGTCGTAAAAATTCATGGCGACAAGCGAATTGAAGGTGTAACAATCGCAAATGTCGATGGTCAAAACAAACCCATCAAAGAGAGTGAACAGTTTCTTGAATGCGATTTACTCGTGCTGTCAGTCGGATTAATTCCTGAAAATGAATTGACCAGGAATACTCAAATTTTGATAAGTCCGATTACCAATGGTCCCATTGTCGATGAAAATATGATGACGGATAAGCCTGGCATTTTTGCCGCAGGCAATGTGGTTGCTGTGTTTGACCTTGTCGATTATGTTGCTGCAACTGGAGAGATTGCAGGAAGGTGCGCTGCAATATTTATCAAAAATGAATTGACTAGGATTCCATCGAGAAAAGTCTCCGTTAACGCCGGAAATAATGTATCATTTGTGTTGCCGCAAAAGATTAATACTGACGCCACTGGTACGCTTGATTTGTTCTTAAGGGTGCAAACCGAAATGAAAGATGCAGCAGTCATGATAATAGTGAACGGAGCACCCGCTAAACGATTGAAAAAAGAAAGAGTCATCTTGCCGTCCGCGATGGTTTGCGTTACGCTGAACCGTGAGCATGCTCTTGATAAAGATGTAACCATTGAGGTCAGAGGTGTAAATAATGAAACATAAATACTATACATCTATCGTTTGTCCACTAAGCTGTTATGGGAAATTGTCTGAAAGTGAAGGAGAATTTGCATTTGATGGCTTTGCCTGCTTACGGGGACAACTTTATGCTAAAAGTGAATATACAGACCCTGTACGGATGCTTACGACGTGCCTTTCAATCGAAGCAGCTGGCATTCGGCGATTGCCTGTTGTCAGCAATGGCGAAATCCCGAAAAGATTGCTGACGCAGTGCTACCAACTGCTATCTCAAATGAAAATAACGGCACCTATCAAAGAGGGACAGATCATCGCAACGAATATTTTGGAATCGAATGTTGATATTATAGCAACACGGAACATAACGGCATTGCCGAGATTCAAAGTGCAGGAGAAAATAATGAACCATAATGTTATAGATTTTTTAAATTGTTTGAAGGAGCAGCTGCCTGATGTTACTCAGCTGAGTGCCATGGAAGATCGGCAGATATACGCTCATGGGGTGTGTCCCGTCGAATATAAATGGATGCTTGAAGGTTATTATCCTCATATTCCGGATGCAATACTCATGCCCTCTTCAATTGAAGAGATTTCCAGAATATTACAGTTGGCAAATGAATTTTTAGTAGGAATCGTGCCAATTGGAGGAGCATCAGGTTCTGTCTGCGGAACATCAGCGGACAAGGGTCAAGTCATGTTGGATGTTAAAAGATTACGTTCATTTTCGATTAACGAAATCAATTGTACTGCCAAAGGCGGGGCTGGATTAACAGGGGCCGATTTTGAGAACCAGTTGAACGATCTCGGCTACACAACAGGCCATTTCCCGCAATCGTTTCAAAGTGCTGTTTTAGGAGGTATGGTTGCAACACGAGCTGTGGGCACATTCTCGACAAAATACGGGAAAATGGATGATATGGTTAGTAACCTCGTGGCAGTACTCCCCACCGGAGAGATTTTGCGGACCCATACCGCACCAAAGAGCTCTACCGGGCTTGAACTGAATCAGCTTTTGCTTGGCAGTGAAGGTGTCTATGGGATTGTCACCGAAGTGGAAATGGAAATTTATCCGATGGCGCTCTGTAGGTATTTTGAAGCGTACACATTTCCCTCAACCCTTGATGGCCTTGAAGCCATTCGCCAATTCATGCAATTGGGATTACGGCCGGCGGTTGTCCGGCTTTACGATCATGTGGAAAGTATACCTAAAATCAAAAAATATTGCTTTGAGCCGGGATATTCATTTCTGGTGTTTGGCTATGAAGGTCTTGAAGAACAAGTTTTCCTAGAAAAAAAGCACATAAGGTTAATCTGTGAAAAAAATGGTGGGCTTTCGAAAGGGACAAAGCCAGGCGAGGACTGGTTTCACAGCCGCTTCAGTACCAAAAAAATTCAAGATTATCACGCAATTCGAGGTGGAACTTCTGATGCCATTGAAGTGGCGGCACCATGGGATTGTATCGGTAATGTCTGGGCAGCAATGCGCGAGGTATTGGAACCTATCTGTAATTCTGTGGAATGTCATTTCTCGCATGTTTATCATACTGGCGCAAGTGTTTATGTCATCTTTTATGCTGAAACCGGTGGAGATGATTTTGAAGGGGAAAAACGCTATATTGAATGCGTGCGGCGTGCTATAACAGCCAGTCTTGAAAATGGAGGAAATATTTCCCATCATCATGGAATCGGAAAACTCAAGGCAGAATATTTAGAAAAAGAACACGGTGAAACAGGTGTAATGGTAATGCGAAAAATTAAAGATGCACTTGATCCAAATGGAATACTGAACAAGGGGGTTTTGGGATTATAAGAAATTTTACTTTAAGAGCATATGACGATAAGCTTCTGCATCAAGTCATCCATCTTGATCAAGGTCTATGCTATAATCCGGAATATCGTGCTACGCATCAGATGAATGATTATCCATCACGGAAGTTTCAACTTCTTTGGTCAATTGATAAAGGGTATTTGCCCCCCACGAATAGAATCGCAGAAACAGTTTTCAGATCAATCCTTTCGAGACAAGGGGAACGATGGCAAAATTTTCATGAGGATCCTAACGACTGTACGGATGTGATGTACCTCTGTCGTGAATTCATGCGCAAAAACGGATTTGACTGTGGTACAAAAACAGATCTCGAAGATCTGCTTCAAAAAAACAACGGGCATATTTTACCAGTTGAATCGATCAGCAAACAATGGAATGCTGCCCTTCCATTGTTCGAGTCGTCCGAAACACTGGTATTAATAGATGATGCAACAGCATTCTATGCAAAAGAAAGCGCAGGGGCACTTGGCAATTTCCTGAAAAAATAAAAAATAGTCACACAGCCGATTGAATCGGTATTTATTGGATTTGAATATTTTGCCTATGGACTTATAGACGAAGGAATCCACCATCTTGAAAAATTAGCAGATTCATTACGTCAAAAAAATATTCATCGCATTATAACACTTTCCGGTCAGGCACAGTATGTATTTGAAAAGCTGCTGCCCAAACTGCCGGTCAAATGGGAATTTGAGACAATCCATCTCTTGTCTCTGGTTGATGCACTGATACCCTCGACACCATCCTACATCTATGGTGGAAGTTTTATGCTTCGGTACCTTGATATGTCGGATAAACTAAATAATATGCTTGTGAATACCATTGAACAACCGATCCTGGAAACCCCTGAATTTACCCCTCGTCTAAAAGCGGATAAACGGGTTAACAATGTCAATAACTGGCAAAAACCACTGTGCGCCGAATATTCTTTACTGGGCATGGATTTGGATATCGCAGACTGGATTACAAATGATGCAATGAACGAAATCCGAAAAAGCAAAGCTGAAAATTGCGTTGTTTTTGAACCGTATGCTCTCCCTGTTTTAAAAATGAATTTTGAAGGACATGTCTGCTATTATTTAGACCTATTAAGCAAATAAGAAGAAGGTGGCTATGATGGATGTTCGTTTAAAACTACTTCGCCAGAACATGTTAAATACAGCTCCTGCTATTTGTATTGAAAGAGCTGAAATTGTTACTCGTTGCTATCAAGAAATGGAAGCGTTGCCTGCGATTTTAAAACGAGCGCATTCATTGCGTGCAATACTGCGTGAGATGACAATTTACATCGATGACGGCGAGTTAATTGTTGGAAACCAGGCATCGACGCGACGTGCTGCACCTCTTTATCCTGAGTATTCGGTTCAATTTGTATTGGACGAGATGGACAAGTTTGAATTGAGAGAAAGTGATCGCTTCATTATCACAGAGGAAAAGAAAAAGAGACTCCGGAAAATCCTGCCATGGTGGAGTGGAAAAACATTGCGTGACCGAGCCTTAACCATTCAAAGCGAAAAAGTTTTAGAAGATCTGAATATTGGTGTTTTAGGTTGGCAGAGTAATATTTCCTCGGGTGAAGGGCATTTTATACCCGATTATGATATGGTTATGAAATTAGGCCTTCGTGGTTTGCTGGATAGGGTTATCGGATATATGGATGGGCTTGACTTAACACAACCGACGGATTTGGAAAAATTAATTTTCTATCGGGCATCCAAGGTCGTGCTTGAGGGTTGTCTCGATTATATTGCCCGTTTTTCAGAATTGGCAACGATAAAGGCAAAAGAAACGGCCGATCCGGTGCGTTTTAAAGAGCTGAATGCGATTGCTGAAAACTGCACAGCACTTCTTAAACATGAACCCCAATCTTTTTATCAAGCCATATAATGTTTGTGGTTTGTACAGGTAATATTACACATCGAAAGCAATGGCCATTCAATTTCCATGGGTCGTACCGACCAGTATTTATATCCTTTTATGAAAAAAGATATAAATGACGGTCTGATTAATAAAGAACAGGTTCATGAATTAATTGGGTGTTTTTTCATAAAAGTATTCAGTAATAATAAACTACGATCCGAAAGTACCACGCGTACACAACTGGGTTATCCAACCTACCAGAATATATGTTTAGGCGGACAGACAATCGATGGGAAGGATGCGACCAATTCACTGACCGATATATTTCTGGATATGCTTGCTAAGATAAGACTCCCAGAACCAAATGTTTATATTCGGCTTTATCCAGGAACGACTGAAGAATTTCTGAAAAAAGCAATTAAAGTCGTTAAACTTGGATTCGGAATGCCCGCTTTTGTCAACGATCAAGTCATAATACCATCTTTAATACGATTTGGAGTAACGAAAGAAGATGCCTACAATTATTCGACAATTGGGTGTACAGAAGTCCAGGTGCCGGGAAAGTGGTCATATCGCCCTAACGGAAAAAGCAAAATAAACCTCCTTAAAATATTACAGATTGCTATTGATGGCGGCGTAGACATCCCATCCGGCATTACAGTATTAAAGGGACTGCGCCCGATGGAACAATGCGCCGATATTAATGAAATAATGGACAATTACAGGAAAGTTTTAGAATATTATACGGATCTCCATGTTATAGCCGATAACATGAATGAAATGGCCATGAACGCTCTTGTTCCTGACGCATTTTGCAGTCTGCTGATGCAGGATTGTCTTGGCAGAGGAAAAGCCATTAAAGAAGGCGGCGTCGTTTATGATATTATAAGCGGAACCTTGATCGGTATTGCTAATGTCGGGAATGCTTTATATGCAATTAAGCGTGTTGTTTTTGACAAAGGCTTAATCAGTTTTAAAGAGCTTCGGGAAGCGCTGAATTCGGATTTCAAATGCGAAAAAGGTGAAGTGATTCGACAATTGCTTTTGAATGCTGCTGAAAAGTTTGGGAATGATTGTGATGAGGTGGATAATTTTGTGAAAGTAACCTCCGATTACTTTGTACACCGCATTCCAAACTATAAAACAATGCTTGAAGGCAAAGGCCCCATTGGATGCTGCTACACCAGCTCGACGGTGACAATTACTGCTAATATTCCATGCGACGCTGTTGTTGGAGCGACATCGGATGGGAGAAAAGCTGGAGAACCCACAGCTGACGGCATTTCTCCCTCTCGTGGAACGATAAAAAATGGGCCAACGGCTGTGCTTAAATCAGTTGGAAAATTATCAACAGAACTATTCTCCGGTGGTCAATTACTGAATATGCGCGTCGATCCTAAAACAATTGAGTCACCCGAAGCGGAAAAGAAACTGGGTAGTCTGTTAAGAGGCTTCGGCGATTTGAAGTGTTGGCATGTCCAGTTTAATATGGTTTCAAACGAAACATTACGAGACGCCCAAAATCATCCTGAAATTATTCGGATTTAATTGTCCGCGTTGCCGGTTACAGTGCTTTATATACATCACTTAACCGTGAACTTCAAGATGACATCATGGCACGCGTGGAGTTTGCACTTTAATGAAGAATAATTATTCGAATTTGAAGGCGAATATTTTTGAAATTCAGCGTTTTTGTATCCACAATGGCTATGGAATCCGCACCAATGTATTTTTCAAAGGATGTTCATTGGGTGCTGCAATCCCGAATCTCAATCGTACGCCACACAAATTGGTTATTATAAAAAGCGCTGTATCGGTTGTCAAACCTGTGAAAACGTATGTCCTCTCAATGCAATCAGATTAACAGCCGATGGCATTGTTATCGACAAAATGCTGTGAACACTGCGAAAAAAAAATCTGCGCCGAAAACTGTCCGCCCGGTGCATTGGTAAAATATGGATATACAATGACGCTAAATGAATTAATGCAGGAAATTGAAAAAGACAGTGTTTTTTACAGGCAATCTTCCGGAGGTGTTACAGCTTCTGGAGGAGAACCTCTGTTGCAGGCAACATTTGTCGCAGAATTATTTGCCCGCTGTCATGTTAAAGGCTATCATACAGCAATCGAAACATCTTCGGAAGTAGCTTTCGAACAATTTATAAAAGTAATACCCCATACTAACTTGTTTTTGTGTGATCTAAAACCTGTGGATACACATACATTTAAAAAATACACTGGTGGCAATGTATCAATTATTTTGGAAAATTTGATCAGACTTTCTGAATATAATGCGGAAGTAATTCTAAGGACACTTTTGATTCCCGGCTTTAATGCAGATAAGGATTCCATTGCGGCAATTTGCGATTTTGACCGTTCATTGGGTCATAAAATAATTCATTTTTTACCATATCATCGTTTGGGTATGCAAAAATATATCAGCCTTTCAAAAGATTATCCGTTTGAAGTTGCTAAAGTGATGGAAATAAGTGACGTTGAAGAACTCCTACGCATAACAACAAAATTCGGTATCCAGGCAAAGATCGGCAGTGACATTTAAACCATTAAGCCAAACAAAATTTATTGATTCCCTATCCTGAAAATGAAGTGCACCTCATATTAGACATTAATCTAATGGGTACTGAATAATCCTTGAACCCTCATTTTTACTGACTTTCAAGGCATTTTGTGGTATAATAAGTGCATAGAAAATGTGCTAAACCAGCTAAAAACCTTGCACACGGAGTGAGCGAAATGTATAAATTCAGTAATACTCAAATTAGCTTTAGTGATTTCAAACAACCGGTAGGTATGAAAATGCATGCCAGTAATCGGTAGTTTGAAAAATCTGAGACGATTCCAATGTGGCGAAACCGCTGCGTCTGGCATTGGGAAGCAACTCCGCTATCTTAGATGGGATCTTTCAAGCATCGATAATCAGTTGATGATTGGAAAGAGTCTGTCCTCAAAATGGGGAAAACGATTAGAAACCATCCGTTGCCTTTATGAACAGCAAAAACACATGAATGACAATCACACTCATAAAGTGGAAAATCGGATTGTCAGCCTGTCACAACCACACCTTCGAACCATTGTCATAGTCTAGACAAATCACCTGTAGAATTTGGCGCAAATTTGGACATCAGCGTGGTGGATGGGTATACCCGTCTTAAAAAAGTCTCCTTTGATGCTTACAACGAAGCGACAAATCTCATCGAAATCATTGAACGCTAGAAAGAGAGAACGGGATTTTATCCGTCACGGATATTGGTTGATAAGATTTACAGAAATCGTGGAAACATCACCTTTTGTAAAAAGCGCGGCATTCGATTATCAGGACCGGCACTTGGCCGGCCATCCAAAAACGCATTTTTGGATAAAAAGCAGGACTACCGGGATATCTGCAAACGTGTGGAGGTCGAACGGAAATTCAGCTCGCCAAACTAAAATGCAGTCTTGTATTAATCCGAACTCGCCTACCTGAAACGAGTTACTACTACCCAATTTTTCCGGCCTGATTAACAATCTATTTTATATTGGCTTTACTTAATACAATGATACTTTTTTTCGATAATTAACAGGTGTTTTTTATTGCAAATTTAGTGGTGTATGCATTTTTGAAATTTTTCTGAAAACTGTAGTCGTATATTTTTTTATGACAAAACAGATCAAAATGCGGACTTTTTTGAACGGTTTTATTTCTGATGTGCACAAACCGTATATTTTTCTTCGAGTTTTCTTTATTTCAGGCGCAAAAAAAGAGCCGATAAACTCTCTCATAGAATTCTTACTGGAGCTAGCGGGGGGAATCGAACCCCCGACCTACTGATTACGAAACAGTAGGTAAATGGCTTATTTCAGGCATTTCTATATGATATGCGACATGTTTACGACACGTTTTACTCTTTTTTTCGAATGTTTATATTTGTACATGAAAGACCTTAAAAACGAACGTACCATAAAATAATTAATGTCTGCCCTCCATTCTGATCAACCCCATGCAATTGCGGACGGATTCCGTAATTGACCCCCAGGTAATATCTGATGCATAAGAAAATTTCTTTTGATAAGCCAGCCAAAGATTTTCCATGACACTGCTATTTTCCACTTCATCAACGATCAACATCATATCGGTTAAATAATGTTCTGTACCACGCTTGTTCGCAGTTGCCATCAGTGCCTGATTGAAAACTGCAGGATTCATGTTTTCACCATATAATTGAAGCAGGCTGTGGATGTCATAA
>PGZR01000057.1 GCA_002841405.1 Firmicutes bacterium HGW-Firmicutes-4
AAACTTATTTACAAAGATGATCAGAGAAGAAGAAGGACAGGGCCTGGTCGAGTATGGATTAATCATCGCTGGAATCGCTTTGGCTGCCATTGCTGCCATCTGGTTATTGGGACCACAGATCGGTCAATTCTTTACCGATATCGGTACCCAGTTAGCACTTTAAAATCGAAGGATTCAAAAAAATATAATTAAATTTAAGAAGGAGAAATGAAATGAAAAACTTATTTACAAAGATGATCAGAGAAGAAGAAGGACAGGGCCTGGTCGAGTATGGATTAATCATCGCAGGAATCGCTTTGGCTGCCATTGCTGCCATCTGGTTATTAGGACCGCAAATTAGTCAATTCTTTACCGATATCGGAACCCAATTAGCACTTTAAAATCAATAGGTAGTTATTGTGTTTACTGTGAAGAAACCAGTGGCATATTGGCAACGTCAGAGTAGAGATTTCTGCCAGACGTAATCAATATGCCTTTTTTAGTGGGCTGAACTGCGTTATCAAAACTTCAAAATGAGGATCTTCATTGATGAATGATCGGGGAGGGAAAATGTTTGCAAACATAATCAAATGGTTTAAAAAAGAAGACGGACAGGCGGTTGTTGAGCTTGCGATTACCCTGCCAATTTTGATTATGATTTTGTGTGGAATCATTGATTTTGGTTGGTTGTTTATGAACCAGAACAGTATTGATTATGCCTCCCGAGAGGGCGCACGCTATGCCATCGTTCATTCAAGCAGTAAAACAGAAATCGAAGAACACATCCGGGGGATTGCACCGGAAAACATAGCCAGTACTGTCGATATTAATATTACCTTTACCAATGCGAGCAACCCCCGGCTGGGTGATGTTATTGTTGAAATCAGCGATGATATTGCCATATTAACGCCGATTGTGGGGGTTTTTGTCCAGGGTGAAACGATGAATCTTTCGTCATCCTGCACCATGAAGGTGGAATAAATGAAAAAATTATGCGCATTATTAAGAAAAACGCGCCAACTAAGAAGACTAATCGATCAGGAACAGGGTGATGCCTTAATCATTGTGGCCGTATCCATGGTTTTCATCATGGGCATTTTAGCCCTGGTGATCGATCTGGGTCTGGCTTTTTTGAGCACCGGAGAACAGCAAAAAGCTGCAGATGCTGCGGTGTATTCAGCCGGTCGATTATTGCCCATTGAAACCGGGAATCTCACCAGTGTCGATCAGATTAAAGATAGTGCCATCAGTTATGCCAGTCTCAATGGTTTTCCGGATTTAACCCCTGATGATATCATTCTGGGAAAAATCAGTAATGGCCAATATACAGAGATCCGAGTCAATGTCGATAAATCGGTGCCGATGTATTTTGCTAAAATATTTGGGATTGATTACCTGGACCTTTCCAGAAGTGCGGTGGCAAAATTGTCCCCGGTCATCCGAACCACGGGAGTTGCCCCCATTGGTTTGACTAAAGAAGAAATGGATGCCCGGATTGCCAGCAATAACCTGACCCATGTCACCCTGAAATATGGGATCCAAAATCCGGCCCCCGACGATTCGCCTTCATTCTTTGGAGCCCTGGATCTGGATGGTCAAGGGGGCGGAGCCAGCGATTATCGGATCTGGATTACCCAGGGCTATGCCGGTGAAATCAGCGTCGGTGATGTGCTGCTGGAAGAAAGTGGAAATATGGTGGGCCCTACTTATCAGGGGTTTGAAGAACGGTACGCGGCATGTACCCATTTTGGGGCCCTCAGTGGCGGTGATGGCTGTACCACCGAACACTTTGAACCTTCCTGTCCACGCATTGTCAAGGTTCCCGTTTATTCCTATGGGGCTGATAAAAAAACGGTGGTGGTTGAAGGTTTTGCCGCATTTTTGCTGGAAAATCAGACCAATGATGGTTATATTACCGGTTCATTCCTGAACATGGTGACCAATGGCGCCTCATCAGGAATGAACGTTGGAGAAGGCACCGAAGGGGATTTTGGATTATATAATCTGATCCTGTCAGAATAATAAATAATTGATTGAATTCTGGGTAGATATCAAGCATAAACCTATTAATCAGTCGAATGGAGAAATCTATGAAAAAACTCATCATAATCGCATTGATTGTATCATTAATAACTGGAATGGCAGTCTTTCAGTTTGCCACCTCGCTGCAAAGAGGGGCTGATCTGCAAACGCAACCGATAGTTTTAGCCTCACAGGCGATTCCCAAGGGGACGGTTATTCAAAAAGAAATGCTGAAAGTAGCAGAAATTCCGGTTGAAATGGTTCATCAATTGTCAATCGCCAATCAGGAAGATGTGATCGGTCGTATTTCCAAAGAAAACATTGAAGCCAATGAACAGATTCTGACCAGTCGCTTAAGTGATACCAATCCGGAGAACAATAATTTATCCTATGCCATCGCACCGAATTTTCGGGGCATCACGATTATGGTTGATGAAGAAAAGGGCGTTGGGGGCTATTTAACAAAAGGAGATCGGGTGGACCTGGTGACCATTTGGATCAAACAAGATAAAACGATTGTTTCGGAGTATGTTGTCGAGAATATTGAAATTCTGCAAATCGGCCCCAGCAGTGCCGGCGATAAGGGCGGGGAATACACTTCGGTGACCGTTGCTGTTCCAGCTAATGAAGTTGAGAAAATAACCTATGCCTTATCGATTGATCAAACACCGAAATATCGACTGGTACTCCGGTCACCGGTTGATAATGTGATTCTGGGACCAACACCCTTTATGCCAAAATAACAGTTAAACCGAAAAATATAAATGATCTATTCTAAAAAGAATGAAATGGGGGTGAACCGATGGAAAAGATAAAAGTAATGATCGTCGGCAACAATGACAATCGCATTTATGAAATAAAAAGCCTGCTCCGAAATGATACGGTCGCCTTTATCGGTTTTTCAAAACATGATGAAAATGTCCTGGATAAATCCATCAGCTTAAAACCCCATGTGATGATTATTCAATGCGAAGATGATTTCAAAGCGGCCATTGATTTGGCCGAACAGATTTACATTAAGATTCCCGGTTGTGCCGTAATCCTGTTATGTGACCGTTTTGATATGAGCATGATTGAAAAAGTCATGCTGGCTGGCATCCGAAAAGTTTTGCAGTTTCCCATTGATACCGAAACCCTGACCGAGAACATCGAATTAGCGCATTACATGGAGAAATCCCGGATGGAAAATTCGGATGTCACCGCATCAAATAACATGCAATCCCGGATCATTACGGTCTTTGGGGCCAAAGGCGGGATTGGCCGAACTACGATTACCGTGAATCTGGCAGTTTCGCTGGCCAAAATGGGAAAAAAGGTCGCCATTATTGATGCGGATCTCCAGTTTGGGGATGTCAATGTTTATTTCGATATCGACCCCAAGGATACCATCTCCGAATTATCCCAGGGCAACGATGCCGGAGACATTGATGCCATCAAGCGGATGATGGCCTTGCATTTTTCCGGGGTCAGCATTGTCTGTGCCCCCAAAAGTCCGGAATATGCCGAATATGTATCACTAAAAAATTTCGAAACGATGATCAATACGATACGGCCATTTTATGATTATATTCTGATCGATACGGCGCCGGTTTTTAGCGATATCACGATGTCAGCCATTGAAAATTCGAATCTGGTGCTGTTGATATCGGTTCAGGATATTTCAACCTTGCGCAATACCAAGATCACCCTGAACATCCTGGAATCTCTGCAACAGAAGGAAAAGACGGAATTGGTCATCAATCGCTTAAACAAGGGACTGATCAGTCAAAAAGACTTGCAACGGGTCTTAGGCGAACCGGTTAAAAACACCATCGTTTTTGATTTTAAGACGGCGACAACTGCGCACAACAAGGGCATCCCGATTGTCTTGGATGCCCCTAAAACGGAAATCGGCAAGGATCTGAGAAAACTTGCCAATTATGTAGTCAATACCATTGACCATCGGGTCAGTTAAAGTGGTCATTAAGTGAGGTAAGAAAATGGGACTGCTGGAAAGAATGGAACAACAACGGCTGGGCCAAAATGACAAGGCTCAGGAGGAAGGAAAAAAGGAAGTTTTTCATGTTGACATCCACCAGGATCTGAAGAATCGGGTTCATCAGGAAGTAATCAATGAAATCAACAGTAACAAGCTCGAAAATGTCGGCAAAGAGAACACCATTGAAATTTTAAGAATCCTGGAAAATGTCATGACCGTTGAGGCGGAAAATGTTAACCGGATGGATCGCAGTCGTATTACCGAAGAATTGCTTAATGAGATTATCGGGTATGGTCCTTTGGAAGTGTTATTAAATGATCCGGATATTTCGGAAATTATGGTCAATGGGTATAACCGGGTTTATATTGAAAAAAATGGTAAGATTCAGCTGTCCCCGGTGGTTTTTCAGGATAATCAGCATGTCATGAATGTCATCGATCGGATCGTATCCTCGGTGGGGCGGCATATTGATGAATCCAGTCCGATGGTGGATGCCCGGCTCCAGGACGGTTCCCGGGTCAATGTGGTAATCCCGCCACTTTCTTTGGTGGGACCAGTGATTACGATTCGAAAGTTTTCAAAAAAACCAATCACGACGGATCAATTGCTGGGTTATGGTTCGATCTCCAAAAAGATGTTGTCGTTTTTGGAAGCCTGCGTTAAAGGTAAATTGAATATCATCGTTTCCGGAGGAACCGGCAGCGGTAAAACAACCATGCTTAACGTCCTTTCAAGTTTTATCCCCGATAACGAACGGATCATCACCATTGAAGATTCCGCCGAACTGCGGCTGGGGCAGGATCATGTCATCACCCTGGAAAGTCGGCCATCCAATCTGGAAGGAAGAGGCAAGGTATCGATTCGGGAACTGGTTGTCAATGCCCTGAGAATGCGTCCGGATCGCATCATTGTCGGGGAGGTTCGCTCGGCGGAAACCATTGATATGTTGCAGGCCATGAATACCGGCCATGATGGATCATTGACCACCATCCATGCGAATACCCCACGGGATTCGCTTTCGCGAATTGAAACCATGGTCTTAATGTCGGGCATGGATTTGCCCCTACGGGCCATCCGGGATCAAACCACCTCGGCCATTGACATCATTATCCAGCAATCCCGGCTTCGGGATGGTACCCGTAAGGTCGTCAATATAACCGAAGTCACCGGACTTGAGGGGGATGTGATCGTCATGCAGGATATTTTCAGTTATGAAATGACTGGACAATTGGACACGGATGGGAAATTTAAGGGTCGCTTTAAAAGCATGGGGATAAAACCCCGGTGTTTAGAAAAAATTACCCATAATGGCGTAATGGTCAATGATGACTGGTTTATTGAATAAAGAATTTTAATGGGGTAATGCAATGAACGCACTAATGGTCACCTTAATGATTATGATCACGGTTTTTTTTCTGGTCTTGTTGCTGCTCTATACCATGACGACTAATCAACGGCAGATGCAGAAGCGCTTTGATGCCATGACAAGTCTGGGGATGAGCGATCTGAACCAGCTGAAAAAGGCCAAAAGACAGCGCAGCAAGTCCAAACACAAGGTACTTAGAAAGTTGGAAAACGACTTGTCGATGTCTGGAATCCTGATTCGGCCCTCAGAGTTCCTGATCTTTTGGCTGGTGCTGGCCATCGGACCATCGACCCTGCTGTTCATGCTGGGCGGGAATATTATCTTCGTTTTGATGATTTTGCTTTTGGGGCTGTTAGCCCCACCCTTGTATGTTAATCGCAAAAGAACCAAGCGGGTTGAATTGTTTGAACAGCAGCTGATTGATGCCATCAGCATTATGAGCAGCTGTTTGAAGGCCGGACTGACCTTTCAACAGGCGCTGGTTAGTATTTCTACCGAAATGCCCAATCCCATTTCCGAAGAATTTGGTCGGGTTGTCAAAGAATTAAAGCTGGGTAGCTCCATTGAAACATCCTTAACGCGCTTATCCGATAAGATCGGCAGCCAGAACTTCATGATGATTGTTTCGGCGATCTTGATCCAGCGACAAACCGGGGGGAATCTCTCGGAAATTTTGACCAATATTTCGGGAACCATCAAAGAACGTTTTAAAATCAAGAACGAGATCAAGGTGCTGACCGCCACAGCCAGAACATCAGGTTTGGTGGTTGGTTTAATGCCATTGGTGATCATTTTGGTTTTTTTATTATTTAATCCGGATTATGTGACCATTTTCTTTAAATCCAACCTTGGCATTGCGATGATTGTCATTGCCATCATCATGGAGATTATTGGTTTTCTGATTATCCGAAAAATTGTCAATATAAAATTCTAGTTATCGTGTTTAATTACTAAATTCCGATAGAAATGAGGTGGCGTTCAATGATGTTTCTAACAATAAGTGTTTCAGCTCTGCTTTTTATCCTGATTCTGATTATTTTTTATAATAAAGCCAGTGTCGCCGACGCCAAAAAGAAAAGACTGGATGCCATAAAAAAAAGAAGTCGGAATGATCTGGATGATGAGTTTGAAAAACCGTTTTTTCAACGGGTGATTCTGCCTCTTTATCAAGCGTTAATCAAGAAAATATCATCCTTATTCCCCAAAAAAAGCGGTGCAAGCAATAAAAAAACCGAAACCAATTTACAACTGGCTGGTTTGCAGCTGGCCGTCAATGAATATAATGCCATTCGGATTGTGGTATTTGGCGGTTTTTTTATCGGAGCGTTTATCTTGACCCTGTTTACCCGATGGAATATCCTGAATGAACTATTATTCGTTTTTGTCAGTATGCTGCTGGGAATGATCAGCCCGGTAATTTTTTTAAAAATCAAAATTAACAAACGCCAGGGCACCATTTCCAATGAGTTGCCGGATATCATGGATATCCTTTGTGTCACCATGGAGGCGGGACTTGGTTTTGACGCCGCTTTAATTAAAATTGGTGAACGGTTAAGTGGGGTGCTGGTAACCGAACTGAATATTGTCCATACCGAAATCAACTACGGCAAACCGCGAAAAGATGCCCTTAAAAGTCTGGCTGAACGTAATTCAGTGGAAGAATTAAAGACCTTTGTAGGCTCAATTATTCAGGCCGAGCAATTGGGCATTCCGATCAATCATGTGCTCAAGGCCCAGTCGGAAGAGTTGCGGATCAAAAGAAGACAGCGGGCCGAAGAAAAAGCCATGAAAGCACCGGTAAAGATGATGATACCGCTGGTTTTTTTCGTTTTGCCGGTTTTATTTATCGTCCTTTTGGGACCGACGATTTTACAGCTTGTCAAGCAGTTTGGTTAAGGGGTATAATAAATGAAGAATTGTGATATTCTAAAAGATGACAAAGTATTGTGCGATGAGGTGAAAGTGGCGGATCGTTTTGTTACCCGCTTGATCGGTTTATTAAGAACAGCCAGACTGGATGAGAATCAGGGCCTGCTCCTAAAAAAATGTAATCAGGTCCATACCTATGGAATGAAGTTTACGATCGATGCAATATTTTTGTCGAAAGACGGAGATATCTTACATATCGAAAAAGAAATGGTCCCTGGAAAAGTTAGTCCACATATCAAAAATGGATATTGGGTGTTGGAGCTCATGTCTGGTTCTTGTGAAAAATACCAACTCGAAATCAATCAGCGTCTCGTTATCAGGCAATAATTTAGAAAGGTATGGTGAATCATGGCAAAAAAATCCGAACAACTAACCTTAGATGAGCTCAGAGATAAGTCAGTCAAATCAAAAACAAAACTGTCGTTTGGAAAAGAAATGGGCGGATACAACAAAAAACAGGTAACTGAGTATATTGATAATTTAAGTGAAAATTTACGCAGTGCTGAGGAATCCTTCAATAATCGGCTGGAAGAATATGCAGCAATGATAACCATGTTAAAACAGGAACGGGATCAATATGGTGAAATGTATAATCTCTGTAAAAGTTCGAAAGTTGAAATGTCAAATCAAATTGACGAACTGAAAAGAGAGAATGAACAACTAAACCAGGTAATCAACGGACTAAACGTTAATCAAAATTCCATAAAATCGGAACCATTTATTTCAGATCCCCACGAAGCGGTTGTAGATTCACAAAAAAAACTTGAGGAGTACCTGAGCTATGAACAGGAAAGCCAGGAAATGAAGGCTCAGTTGGATCAATTAAAGACAATGGTGAGAGAATTGAATAATGAGCTCGAAACCTATGCAAAAGAAAACCTCACCGGTCATGATTCAGGAAGCGCTGCTGTTTTGCAAACATACGAAGCTGATGACGTCTTAAAACGTCAGTACGATGATATCCTGCGGGAGCGAAAAGCATTATTATCCGAAAAAAATCGCTTAACTGATGAGAACAATAAACTGGCTGAGACAGTCGATGATTTAAATAAACGCTTAACAAGCACCAATCAGATATGGGATGTGAGAATTCAAGAATTAAATTCTAATGCCGAAGCATTCATTAAAAATATCCAGGAAAACCAGGTTCAACTGACAGTAAATATGAAAAATTCGTTGAATCTGATCAAAGCTGAAGAGGATGATCTGTTCAATATCAAGAAACTCATGCAAGGCGAAAATAATGACAAGCGATAAAATTGATAACATCCCCCATACGTCTATAGATAGAAGCAAATTAAATATTAAAGTTATAAATAACTGCTTCTGCTTGATTTGTCGATGATTCTGTATTAACATGGTATCAACGCTAAAAAAAGGAGTGGAAGTAATGAGCTTTGAAATTGTAACGGACTCTTCTGCTAATTTGCCAGATGAATTAATCAACCACTATAACCTGCATATATTATCCCTTTTGTACCGAGTCGGCGAAGAGGAATATGAAAGTTATGTCAAAGGGCAACAAACGGACTTAACGGAATTTTATATACGGATGCGTAATAAAGAAGTCATCACAACATCTTGCATGAGTTCGGGGAGCTGTCGTGATTTATTTGAGAGTATTCTCAGCCAGGGTAAAGATCTTCTTTATATTGGCTTTTCTTCTGCCCTCAGTGCAACCTATCAAACGGGTAGTCAGGTGCTGGAAGAAATGAAAACAGAATATCCCGATGCAAAAATTCTGGCGGTGGATACCCTGGGAGCATCCCTTGGTGAGGGACTTTTAGTAACCCATGCCGCAAAACTGCGGGCAGATGGGCAGACAATCGAATCGGTTTACGACTGGCTGATGGAGAATCGGTTGCATCTTTGTCACTGGTTCACTGTAGATGATTTATTTTTTTTGATGCGTGGGGGAAGAGTCTCCGCTTCAAGTGCCATCATGGGGACGGTACTCAGTATTAAGCCGGTCATGCACATGGATAATTTTGGTCGCCTGATTCCAGTGTCTAAGGTACGCGGCCGAAAGAATTCGCTCCGGGTTCTTTTGGAGCAAATGGAAAAAACAGCAATCGATCCCAAAAATCAGACTATTTATATTTCTCACGGCGATTGCCTTGAAGATGCCCTCTATCTGGCTGATAAAATAAAACAAAAATTTGGGACCAAAGAAATTCTCGTTCACCTGATTGAGCCCGTTATCGGCGCCCATTGCGGTCCGGGAACAGTCGCATTGTTTTTTATTGGTACTGAAAGATAAGTTCAATGACGAATTGCACCTACCAACAACCTGATGAAATCATCAGGTTGTTTTAGTTTAGATTAACCAGTTCGCAATGAGCAAAAATACCATTTCAACGTTTAATCGATTCCAAAAAGGTTATAAACAAAGAAAGATCATAGATTGGCGGATGATTCTATAATAATGGAGGGTTGATATGTTTGAAAAGATAATGGTTGTTTCTGAGGTTTCAAATGCGTCTGTTGAGATGGTGAAATGTGTCAAGAGCCTGCGGGCTTTAGGTGCTGAGGAATGTTTGCTTGTTCAATGTTTTAATCCTCAGGATATTGACGCCGGCGTTTCTTCTTATCTAACGTCAATATTCAATGAAAAATTAAAAAATCAGTCAACGATTTTGACGGAGCAGGGGTTTACGGTTAAGACTCAGATCATTTCTGGCAATTTAAAAAATGAAATCAATCGGATTGCCCAGGAAGGCCAATATTCCTTAATTATTGTCGGTGCCGAAAAGCACTCGATTGTTGGTTCTTTGTTTTTGGGCGGGATTGCTTATGATATTTTATATGGTTCCGTAAAGCCAATCCTTCTTATTAGGGAAGTAAATCAGGAACAGCCAACCACAGAAACAACGGATCTGATGCGGCATGTTTTATTTCCCACAGATTTCTCTGAAAATGCTGATATTGCATTCGAACAGGTTAAGGAAATGGTCAAAAACGGGGTCAAAAAGGTGACAATATTTCATATTCAGGATGAATCTAAGATCAATCCATACCTCTTGCATCGATTAGTTGAATTCAATGAGATTGACAATGGCCGCCTTCAAAAATACAAAGATGAACTGGAGTCCCTTAATGACGTCGAAGTCGCAATTCAGATACGTTTTGGAGCTCCAACCGCAGAAATTATAAAACTGGTAGATGAGGAAAAGATTCCCCTGATAGTTATGGGAACCCAGGGACGGGGATTTATCAAAGAAATATTTTTAGGCAGCGTGAGTCACAATATTGTCCGTCACGCCTCGGCATCAGTGCTTTTAATTCCAGGATATCGCGAATAATGAAATAACGAATAACATGATAACTAACAAACCGCAGTAGTTTTGCTAAACCGAAAATACTGCGGTTTATTCGATTCCGGTAAATAAAACTTGAATTTTTATGCATAGCAAAATATAATGAGAGACAAAGTTTATACTACAGGAGGAAGAAATGAAAAGAAAAATTTATCTACTGATCACAATTGTGTTGGGAATGGCGCTGTTTTTAACAGGATGTAGCAGCAAATCTGAAAGTACGGAAGACCCGCTGGCAGATGGGGTGTTAACCGCCGGCACCAATGATATGTATCTGCCCTTGGAATTCCGGGATGAAAACAATGAGCTTGTCGGTTTTGACATTGATCTGGGTCAAGCGCTGGCCGATGAACTTGGCGTTAAAATCGAATGGGTTCCGACAGCATGGGACGGTATTTTCAACGGCCTTAACGCAAAGCAGTACGACATTGTTTTATCGGGAACCAGCATTACCGAAGAACGGTTAACCGGATTTAATATGACTGATCCATATCTTGCCAATGGGATTGTTATTGTATCCCGTACAGATGCTACCCCAGCTAAAACACCAAAGGATCTGGCTGGAAAAACAGTTGGCGTTCAAATCGAAACCACTGCAGATTATGCGGCAGAAGCCCTTAAAATCCAGGAGAATGTTGAATACACCGTGAATAAATATGATGCGATGCTTGATGCCTTTGCCGCCCTGGAAGGAAAACAGCTTGATAATATCATGACCGATATCAGTGTTGCTCAATTTTATACCACGTTAAAGCCTGACGTCTATGCTGTTACTTCTGACGTGTTATCAAACGAACCAATTGGTATCACGGTACGAAAAGCCGATACCGCATTCAATGAACAATTGAATACGGCGTTGGATACTTTGCGAGAAAACGGAAAATTAACAGAGTTATCAATCAAATGGTTTGGCCAGGATGTTACTCAGAACATCGATACAAATTTAAAAGTTATTGAATAATCAAAATAATTAAACTTTTGGACCCGGCGCCGAGATTTCATTCTCGGCACCGGGTCTTTTTTGTATTGAAAGACTTTTAATTGTCATTATAATTATGATACTATAATGAATATCGATAAGAAGGGAAAACAAAGCGGTGAAAGAGTTAATTTATTGGCTATGGCTCATGAGTCTTGAAAAAGTTTCGATTAAACAAAAAAACCTGTTGCTGGAACAATTTATATCCCCTGAAGAAATTTTTTCATTAAGTCCTGAAGCCCTAGCCAAAACAAAAGTTTTGGATCAGTCGACAGTTAATTATTTTTGCCAGAGCAGATCACTCGAAAAAGCCAAACAGGATTTGTCTTATCTGGACAAAAATAACATTCAGCTGATCCCCCGCGGTGCTCCGGAATTTCCGGTAGCGCTCACTAATCTTTATATGCCGCCGCTCGGTTTGTATGCAAGAGGCAATTTATCACTGCTGCATGCGCCCCTTTCGATTGCAATTATCGGTTCGCGGAATCCATCTGTAGCAGGAGAAAAATATGCCAAATTATTTTCACAGTCGCTGTCAGCAGTCGGGGTGACAATCGTCAGCGGTTTGGCCGATGGCATTGACGGTAAAAGTCATTGGAGCAGTGTGAATGAACTGGGAAGCACCATCGGGGTTTTAGGTACCGGTATCGATATCTGCTATCCGCGGGTTAATAAAAAACTCTTTGAGCGGATGGCAGATAAAGCACTGATTATTACGGAATTCAATTTGGGCGAAAAGCCCCTACCATATCACTTTCCCCAGCGCAACCGGATCATCAGCGGACTGTCCCAGGGCGTCCTGGTGATTGAAGCCCGAAGAAAAAGCGGCTCCCTGATTACGGTCAACCATGCATTAGAACAGGGAAAAAATATTTATGTAATTCCCGGGGATATTGGTGGTGCCAACTGGGCCGGTGGGAACCAACTGCTTAAAGAGGGCGCCAAACTTGTTACCGAACCCAGGGATATTTTAGAGGATTATATTATCTTTGATCGGAGTGCCCAGAATCAAAATGAAACCAGAGATCAACGCACGTTAAAGATGGCCACCCCCGAGGAACAGCTATTGTTTGATCTGATCAAAAAAGGTTATCGAACCATTGATGAGCTGGTAGCCTGCACCGGTTTACCCATTAATCGGATTAATAGCCTGCTGACGATGATGGAAATAGAAGAAATTATTATGATTAAATACGGAAATATTGCATTAATTTAAGGACAATGGGTTATATTTGACGGCATAAGTTTGTATTTTGTGGAAATGTTTGCTATAATGTGGCTATTTCAATAGCGAAAACGCCATTAATATTAAAAAAGAAGGAGGTATTCAATGAGTAAAACCTTGGTTATCGTTGAATCACCAGCAAAAGCAAAAACTATCAAAAAGTATTTACCAAAAGGCTTTGAAGTAGAAGCAACCATGGGACATGTGATTGATCTGCCAAAGAGTCGGATTGGTATTAATATAGAAGAAGATTTTAAGCCTGATTACATTAAAATTCGCGGCAAGGCTGAGCTGCTTAAAAAATTGAAAAACGCCGCTAAAAAAGCCGATCAAGTCTATCTTGCGACTGACCCTGACCGCGAAGGGGAAGCGATATCCTGGCACATGGCCAAGTTTCTGGAAATTGATTTAACGACGAAATGTCGGATCGAATTTCATGAGATCACAAAAAAAGCGGTCAACACCGCCATTGAAAACAAAAGAACAATTGATATAGACTTAGTCAATTCGCAGCAGGCTCGACGTATTCTGGATCGACTGGTTGGGTATTCGCTGAGTCCTTTTTTGTGGAAAAAGGTGAAGAAGGGGCTCAGCGGCGGCCGCGTTCAATCGGTTGTAACCCGCATTATTGTCGATCGGGAAGAAGAGATCGCAGCTTTTATTCCGGAAGAATATTGGAATCTGGAGCTGCTCTTAAAAAAACCAGATGATGACAAATCATTTGTTTCAAAATTTTATTCTGAGGATGGTAAGAAAACAACGATTACCAATGCTGAAGAGGCGATCCGCTTAGAAAAAGTGGTGGAAGCGAACATGATTGTTGTCGAAAATGTCAAAAAGCGCACGCGTTACCAAAAACCACCCTTGCCTTTTACCACCAGTACCCTCCAGCAGGAAGCTTATAAGTCGCTTGGTTTTACCACCCAGCGGACCATGCGCCTGGCCCAGCAACTCTATGAAGGGGTGGATATTAAGGGGGTTGGCCTGACCGGTTTAATTACCTATCTCAGAACCGATTCAACCCGGATCGCCGACGAAGCGGTTCAGGAGACCAAGGAATATATCAAACAACATTTTGGCGATGATTATCTGGGCAGCGAAAAGAAAGTTGGAAAAAAGAAAAATGTTCAAGACGCCCATGAAGCCATTCGTCCTTCATCTGTGTTGCTGACTCCAGAAGAAGCCAAAAACTCACTGGAGTCAGATCAGTATCGGCTCTATAAGCTCATTTGGGAAAGACTGCTGTGCAGTCAGATGGCGGATGCGCAGTATTACGTTACCGATGTCGATGTTGCCTGCAGCAATCTGATTTTTAAAACCAAAGGCGAAACGCAAAAATTTGATGGGTTTACCCGGGTGGGCAAAGGTGCTGGTAAAAATGACGACAGTATTCTACCTGAATTAGCCATCGGCGACGACCTGACCCGGCTTAAGATGACGAAAGAGCAGAAATTTACCAAGCCCCCGGCTCGTTATACCGAGGCCTCATTGGTTAAAATACTCGAAGAAAAGGGCATCGGCAGACCGAGTACCTACGCACCAACCATTGCCACCATTAAGAATCGTGACTATGTGGAGGTGGAAGAAAAGCATTTTAAGCCCACCGAGCTTGGTGTCACCGTTACCCATTTGATGAAAGAATATTTTAGCGACGTGGTTAATATTTCCTTCACCGCCGAAATGGAAGACCGTTTGGACTCCGTTTCCGAGGGTCAAACAGATTGGGTTGAGCTGCTGAAGAATTTTTACAAGGGTTTTGAAAAAGAACTGACCAATGCCCAGGAAAAGGCTGAAGCGGTGACGATTGCCGATCCCGAATCCGATGTGGATTGTGAATTGTGCGGCCGACGAATGGTCATTAAAAAGGGCAAATTCGGACGTTTTCTGGCCTGCCCTGGCTTTCCGGAATGCAAAAACACGAAACCATTTTTTGAGAAAACGGGGGGCATTTGTTCTATCTGTGGCGGCGATATCGTCAAACGAACCTCCAAAACAGGACGAACCTTTTATTCGTGCAGCAATTATCCGGATTGCGACTATATGAACTGGGATTTGCCAATCCCTGACCAATGCCCGGTCTGCGGATCAACTCTTTTTCAAAAAGGTCTGGGTAAACGAAAATCGATCTATTGCGATAAAAAAGACTGCGGTTATAAAGCGCCAACAGCAGAATAAATTACAGTACATTTGATAAGAAAGTGAGAAAAAATATGTTTCATGCAACAACCATCGTAGGAATACGCCATAACGGCCAGGTCGCCATTGCCGGAGATGGGCAGGTAACCATGGGCGAAAAAACGATCATGAAAAATAACGCCACCAAAATCAGAAGAATCTATCATGACAAAATCTTAGTCGGTTTTGCCGGATCAGTGGCTGATGCTTTTACCCTTTGCGAAAAGTTTGAACACAAGGTCGAACAATACAATGGCAACTTAAAACGTTCCGCCGTGGAACTGGCCAAAGAATGGCGTTCTGATAAGATCCTCAGAAAGCTTGAAGCGCTGCTGATTGTCATGGATGAATCGGAAACCCTGGTCTTATCGGGAAATGGCGAAGTGATTGAACCGGATGATGATGTGGCCGCGATTGGCTCCGGCGGATCTTATGCCCTTGCAGCAGCCCGAGCATTAAAAAGTCATTCAAACCTCAGTGCCGAAGAAATGGTCTATGAATCGTTAAAAATTGCCTCAGAAATATGTGTGTTTACAAATAATAATATTTCTGTTGAAGTATTATAGAAACGGAAGAATGGTTATGAAAGAATTAACACCCAAAAAAATCGTTACTGAATTAAACCGTTATATTATTGGTCAGGAGGCGGCCAAAAAAGCTGTTGCTGTGGCAATAAGAAACCGCTATCGCCGCTCGCTACTGCCGGCTGATCTGATCGATGAGTTTACGCCCAAAAATATCATCTTAATCGGACCAACCGGGGTGGGTAAAACCGAAATTGCCAGAAGAATGGCTAAACTGGTCAAAGCACCCTTTATCAAGGTTGAGGCGACAAAATTTACGGAAGTCGGTTATGTCGGCCGCGACGTAGAATCAATGGTGCGGGATCTGGTCAACACTTCAATCCGAAATGTTCAGCAGGAAAAAATGAAAGAGGTATATGCCGAAGCCGAAAAGAATGCCAATAAAATTATTCTGGATATTCTGGTGCCCTCAAAAAAAATCAAAGAAACCCTCAAGACCCCCTTTGACATCTTTATGAAACCTGCTCCACCAACGGTCCCAAGCCAACCTGAATTGGAAGGCGATGCCGAGAAGGAAAAAACAAAAAAAGAAAAACGGGAAGCGCTATCAAAGGAATTGGAAACAGGTCTGCTGGAAGATACGGTCATCGAAATTGAAGTCGATGACGACGGATCAAAGACCATTGGTATTATGCAGGGGATGAACAGCGATAGTATGTCCTTTAACATGAATGATATCCTGGGCGACTTTCTGCCCCAAAAGAAAAAGAAGAAAAATGTTAAAATATCCGAAGCCAGAAAAATACTGATCAATCAGGAAGCTCAAAAACTGATCGACATGGATCAGGTCAATGAACTGGGTGTCAAGGAAGCGGAACAAAATGGCATCATCTTTATTGACGAAATCGACAAAATTATTGGCAATGGCAATAATCACGGACCCGATGTTTCACGAGAAGGTGTCCAGCGGGATATCTTACCGATCGTTGAGGGCAGTACCGTCAATACAAAATATGGTCCGATCAAAACGGATTTTATTTTATTTATTGGCGCTGGGGCCTTTCATGTCTCGAAAATATCCGACATGATCCCCGAACTGCAGGGGCGCTTTCCGATCAGTGTTCATTTAGACAGCTTGACCGAAGAAGACTTTATACAGATTTTGACCCATACGGAAAATTCGGTGATCAAACAATACCAGGAGCTGATTCGAACCGAGGATGTTAATCTCATTTTTGCGGAGGACGCTGTTAAGTACATTGCTAAAATTGCCTATCTTCAAAATGAAGAAGATGAAAACATCGGCGCCCGGCGACTGCATACCGTGATGGAAAAACTACTGGAAGAAATATCCTTTTATGCATCCGATTATGAACAGGATGATTTTACGATTGATATGAATTACGTGGAACGGGTCTTCAATATCTCCGAAAAACGCGATAATTACCAAAAGTACTTACTCTAAATAAAATAATACTTGCGCAAATCTAATGACTGTGCTAGTATATGAAGGTATGTATTACACACATTCTCTGAGAGGCATCAGGTGCCTGTTTTCAGGTCGATGTTCTTGATTGATGAGAATGGAGGAAAAACCAAGGAGGAATGAATTATGGCATGTGTTTCAATGAAACAATTATTAGAAGCAGGGGTGCATTTTGGGCACCAGACACGCAGATGGAATCCGAAAATGGCTCCATATATTTTAAAAAGCGTATAACTTTGTCAAGGAACTGGCTGAAAATGGAGAAGAAATTCTTTTTGTCGGTACCAAAAAACAAGCTCAAACAAGTATTGAACGAGAAGCAAAACGTAGTGGAAGCTACTGTGTTAATCATCGTTGGTTAGGTGGGACCTTAACAAACTTCGGCACCATCAGCAAACGGATTGACCGCTTAAATGAACTGGAACAAATGGAAGAAGATGGTACCTTTGCGCTTCTACCAAAAAAAGAAGTTATTAAACTGAAACGTCAACGCGAAAAGTTACAAAAATTCTTAGGCGGTATCAAAGATATGAAGGGCGTTCCCGGAGCAATCTTTGTAATTGATACTAAAAAAGAAAGAATTGCTATTGCCGAAGCTAAAAAATTGGGGATTCCAATTATTGGAATCGTCGATACTAACTGTGATCCTGATGAAATTGACTATATCATTCCTGGTAATGATGATGCGATTCGTGCCGTTGCTTTAATCCTTTCTGTTATTTCAGATGCTATTATTGAAGGCCGACAGGGCGAACAAGTCGAAGAAGAAATTGTCGTAGCTCCAGTAGCAGCACCAGTTGTAGAAGTAGTAGCCGAAGTAGTTGCTGAAGACGTAGCAGTTGTTGCTGAAGTTGCTGAAATCGTCGAAGTTGCTGAAGTTACTGCAGCAGAATAATCTATAATTACAATCAGGAGGAGAAAAGTGGACGCAAAACTAGTAAAAGAATTAAGAGCTAAAAGTGGTGCCGGTATGATGGACTGCAAAAAAGCCTTAGTCGAAACAGATGGCAATATTGAAGATGCAATGATCTTGTTAAGAGAAAAAGGACTGGCTGCAACCAACAAAAAAGCTGGTCGCGTTGCCGCTGAAGGCATCGTTGAATCTTATATTCATATGGGTGGAAAAATCGGCGTTCTTGTCGAAATTAACTGCGAAACTGATTTCGTCGCAAAAAATGAAGGCTTTAAAAACTTTGTTAAAGATGTGGCTATGCATATTGCGGCAGCAAATCCTTCCTATGTGACCAAAGAAGAAGTACCCATGGAAGAAATTGAAAAAGAAAAAGAAATTCTTCGAGCTCAGGCATTAAACGAAGGCAAACCAGAAAAAATCGTTGATAAAATGGTTGAAGGCCGCGTCACTAAATACTTAAAAGATATTTGCCTGATGGAACAACCTTTTGTTAAAAACCCCGATTTAACCATCGAAGATCTGGTTAAAGAACAAATCATGACCATCGGTGAAAATGTCAAAATCAGACGCTTTGCCCGATTCCAAATGGGTGAAGGTTTAGAGAAAAAAGAAGAAAACTTTGCCGAAGAAGTAGCGAAGCAATTAAACGCATAAACGCTTAAAAAGAACGTTATAATATAGAAAACGAAAGGGGGAGTCTTTTTGGAACCAAAATACAAACGTGTCATCATAAAATTAAGCGGTGAAGCTTTAGCCGGTAGCGCCGGTCATGGTATCGATACTCCAACAGTACAATCAATTTGCAGCCAGATCAAAGAAGTTTTTGAGTTGGGTGTAGAAATTGCCATTGTTGTGGGCGGCGGTAATTTTTGGCGGGGACGCAGCGGCGAAGGTATGGACAAATCCACCGCAGACTACATGGGAATGCTCGCCACCTGTATCAATGCTCTTGGGTTACAGGATGTTCTGGAAGAAATGGAAGTACCAGTGCGAGTTCAGACAGCCATCGAAATGAAACAGATTGCCGAGCCCTATATCCGCCGAAAAGCAGTTCGTCATCTCGAAAAAAGAAGAGTTGTCATTTTTGCCTGCGGTACCGGAAATCCCTTTTTCACCACCGATACAACCGCA
>PGZR01000197.1 GCA_002841405.1 Firmicutes bacterium HGW-Firmicutes-4
GAATTTGAAAAAGGCCTGATGAAGTATGCTCAAAAGAATTACCCTGAGATCATGATTAAGGTTAAAGGGAAGGACGGCCTTTCAGATGAGGTTGTCGCAGCTTTTGCTGAATGTATTGAGGCTTATAAAAAAGTTTTCAGTAAATCTGTATAGATTGTCAGCGGAGGTGATTCTGAGTGGCAGAAAATGTACAAGATATTAAACGTCGGATAAAAAGTGTAAACAGTACAAAGCAAATCACCCATGCCATGGAACTGGTGGCTTCGGCTAAGCTGCGAAAAAGTCGTGAGCTAGCCGAAGGTCGTCGCCCTTATTTTGAGGCCATGATTGAAAGTATGGGACGCATTGTTGAAAAAAGTGGAAGCACTCGAAATATTTTCATGAACCAGCGGGAAGTCAAGAAAGTTGCCTATATCGTCATAACAGGTGATAAAGGTTTGGCTGGGGGCTACAATGTGAATGTTGCTAAACTGGTTGAGGATCACGTAGCGAATAAAGAAGATGCTGTAATTTATGCCGTTGGATCTCGTGGTCGGGATCATTTCAGAAATCGCGACTACAATATCCAGGGTGAATATCTCGGTATTTCAGAACGACCAAACTTTTTTAATGCCAGAGAAGTGACTGCGGTTGTAATGGAAGGATTTAAAAATGGGGAATATGACGAAGTCTATATTGCCTATACCAAATTTATTTCCACCATTTCTCAGCATGCGCACTTAATGAAGTTGCTTCCACTGAGTGTGGAAGATCTCAAACCCGTTAAAAAAGCTGAAGTAGTAGAAAATGAAGGAAAAAGCAAAGATTTGACGGTCATGCTCTATGAGCCAGAACCGGAAGAACTGTTAACTTACCTGATTCCAAACTTCGTCAGCAGCACCGTCTATGGCTCGATGATTGAAAGTGCCGCCAGTGAACAAGGGGCACGACGTACCGCCATGGAATCGGCAACTACTAATGCCAATGAAATGATCGATGCGTTAACACTCAAATTCAACCGGGTACGACAAGCGGCAATTACTCAGGAAATTTCGGAAATTGTCAGCGGTGCTGAAGCATTAAAATAAACGAGTACCAACTGGCGGCGTAGCCGGCCAGGACATCATAATGATAAATAATGAGTGCAAATTAATTTGCACAAGGAGGTTATAGGGAATGGCCCAAAATATAGGGAAGGTTGTTCAGGTTATTGGACCAGTAGTCGATGTTAAATTTCAAAAAGACCAGCTGCCAAAATTGAACAACGCTGTTAATATTGAACTCAATGGACACACCCTGGTAATTGAGGTAGCTCAACAACTAGGGGATGACATTGTCAGATGTATTGCGATGGACTCCACAGACGGTCTGGTTAGAAACCAGGAAGCAGTGGATACCGGAGCATCGATTCAAGTGCCAGTAGGGAAAGCAACCCTTGGCAGAATGTTTAACGTTTTGGGTGAACCAATTGATGGAAAACCCTTCGATACAACCGGGGTGGTTATGCACCCGATCCATCGTCATCCACCATCTTTTGAAGAACAACAAACCCAACCAGAAATGTTTGAAACCGGAATCAAGGTTGTTGACTTGATCTGTCCTTACGTTCGAGGTGGTAAAATTGGTCTGTTCGGTGGTGCCGGTGTTGGTAAAACCGTACTGATCCAGGAATTAATTAACAATATTGCAACCCAGCATGGTGGTTTATCCGTTTTTGCCGGCGTTGGTGAACGTACCCGTGAAGGAAATGACCTTTACTACGAAATGATGGAGTCTGGGGTTATTGATAAAACATCCCTCTGCTTTGGTCAGATGAATGAACCCCCAGGAGCCAGAATGCGGATTGCGCTGACCGGACTGACCATGGCTGAATATTTCCGTGATCAGGAAGGCCAGGACGTACTTCTTTTCATCGATAATATTTTCCGATTTACCCAGGCTGGTTCAGAAGTTTCAGCGCTGCTGGGACGTATGCCAAGTGCGGTTGGTTACCAGCCAACCCTGGCTACCGAAATGGGCGCCCTGCAGGAACGTATCACATCTACCAGCAAGGGTTCAATTACATCGGTTCAGGCTGTTTACGTACCTGCGGATGACTTAACTGACCCTGCTCCGGCGACTACCTTTGCCCATCTGGATGCCACTACAGTACTTAACCGTGCCATCACAGAAAAAGGTATTTATCCAGCGGTAGATCCACTGGATTCCACTTCTCGTATTCTTGATCCTAAAATTGTTGGACAGGAACACTACGAAACAGCCCGTGAAGTACAGGAGATTTTACAACGTTATAAAGAATTACAGGATATTATCGCAATTTTAGGGATGGACGAATTGTCTGACGCCGATAAAATTACGGTATCCCGAGCCCGTAAAATTGAACGTTTCCTT
>PGZR01000198.1 GCA_002841405.1 Firmicutes bacterium HGW-Firmicutes-4
GATTTTTCGTTTTTGCTCCGGATCACTGACACCTGCCAATTTACCAAGGAAACGATCTTCGCAGTTCACCCGGATAAAGTTCATGTTAAAGCGGTTTTTAAAGATCGCTTCAACCTGGTCGCCTTCGTCTTTTCGCAGCAGACCATGATCGACAAAAATACAGGTCAGCTTGTCGCCAATGGCCTGATGCACCAGGGTCGCGGCAACCGAAGAATCAACGCCGCCGCTGAGAGCGCATAACACGCGACGGTCGCCAACCTGTTCTTTGATGGCTTCAATCTGTTCCTGGGCAAAGTTATGCATGGTCCATAAACCTTCGCAGCCGCAGACATCATAGATAAAGTTATTTAAAACTTCTTTACCATATTGGGTGTGTTCCACTTCGGGATGGAATTGAACCGCATAGAGCTTACGTTCATGACATTCCATTGCGCCGGTCGGACAGGAGTCGGTCGTGGCAGTGATGCAAAATCCTTCTGGAATGGTCTGAATATAGTTGGTGTGACTCATCCAGCAGGTCGATCCGTCGGGAATATCTTTAAACAGCACCGAGTCATTTTCAAAATTCAGCGCTTTTTTTCCGTACTCCCGGATATCAGCCGAATCGGTGACGCCTTTTAGCTGCTCGGCCATCAGCTGAGCACCGTAGCAGATCCCTAAAATTGGAATCCCCATGGTGTAAATTTCCGGATCACATTGTGGTGCGCCCTCTTCATGGACGCTGGAAGGCCCACCGGTGAAGATAATGCCCTTCGGATTTTTCTGGCGAATCTCATCAGGGGTAATATCATAGGGAACAACCTCCGAATACACTCTGGCTTCACGAACCCGTCGGGCGATCAGCTGATTGTATTGTGCTCCAAAATCCACAATGAGAATAATTTCATCTTGGTAATGCTTTTTTATCATAAATTCTCCTAAAATTGAGCGCTATTGTAGTTAGGTGATTCTTTGGTGATGGAAATATCATGAGGGTGACTTTCGATCAGGCCGGCACTGGTTATTTTCATAAACTGTGATTTTTCTCTTAAATCCTTGATGGTAGGTGTCCCGCAATATCCCATTCCCGAACGAAGGCCGCCTACTAACTGATAAACCGTATCAGCCAGTGGTCCTTTGTAGGGAACCTTTCCTTCAACTCCTTCAGGAACCAGTTTTTTCTGGCCTTCCTGGAAGTAACGGTCAGAGCTGCCATCTTTCATGGCCCCTAAAGAGCCCATTCCGCGGTAGGTTTTAAAGCTTCGGCCCTGGTAGATAATCGTTTCGCCCGGGCTTTCGTCCGTACCGGCAAAAAGACTCCCGATCATAACCACATCCGCGCCGGCGCCAATGGCTTTTACCACATCACCGGAATACTTGATCCCACCATCAGCAATAACCGGAATATCGTACTCTTTGGCGACTTCAACGACATCTAAGATAGCGGTAACTTGAGGAACCCCAATACCAGCCACAACCCGGGTGGTACAGATGGAGCCGGGGCCAATCCCGACTTTCAGGGCATCTACGCCAGCTTCGATTAAATCTTTGGCGGCTGCTCCGGTGGCAATGTTCCCGACAATCAGCTGAACATCGGGGTATTTTTCTTTGATCGCTTTAACCGTTTTAACCACCCCGATGGAGTGTCCATGGGCGGTATCCACGACGATGACATCGGCCTGGGCTGCTACCAGGGCATCAACCCGTTCAAAGGTGTTGCTGCTGATACCGACGGCGCCGCCAACAATCAGTCGACCGCGATAATCTTTAGCGGCGTTGGGATATTTAATACTCTTTTCAATATCTTTAATGGTGATCAAACCTTTTAGATTGTTTTCCGAATCCACAATCGGAAGCTTTTCGATCTTGTATTGTTTCAAAATGGCTTCGGCTTTTTCCAGCGTGGTGCCCTCTTCAGCCGTAACCAGGTTTTCTTTTGTCATGGCGTCTTTGATTTTCTTTTTAGGGTCACTTTCAAAACGCAGATCCCGGTTGGTGATGATTCCGACCAATTTTCCGTCAATGGTAATCGGAACTCCGGAAATACGATAGCGGGACATCAGCTCCAGCGCATCCCCGATATTATGTTCCGGTGACAGGAAAAACGGATCCACGATAACCCCATTTTCTGAGCGTTTAACCTTATCAATTTCAAAAGCCTGCTCTTCAATGGTCATATTCTTATGAATAATCCCGATGCCGCCTTCTCTTGCCATGGCAATTGCCAGCCGTCCTTCAGTGACAGTATCCATACCTGCACTCATAATGGGAATATTCAGGGCAATTTTCTTTGTCAGACGGGTGCCGGTGTTTACGTCCCCTGGCAACACTTCTGATTTTCCTGGGATTAACAATACATCATCAAAGGTAATGCCTTCC
>PGZR01000199.1 GCA_002841405.1 Firmicutes bacterium HGW-Firmicutes-4
TCCGGGAATCAGGTAGCTTTCACCATCGCTGATGGCATCCACTTCCACTTCTTTACCCATCAGATATTTATCGATCAGCACCGGGTTTTCCAGTTCCACGGCGGTGATAATATCCATATATTCGACCACGTCTTCCCGTTCGTAGGCGATAATCATGTTCTGTCCGCCCAATACATAAGAAGGTCGCAGCAGTACCGGGAAGCCTAGCCGTTCAGCTACTTCCACCGCTTCGCTGGTGGTATAGACGGTTTCGCCCTGAGGGCGACGGATATTGCAGGATTCCAGCAACTGGTCAAACACTTCCCGGTCTTCGGCGGCATCGATATTGGCCGGTGAGGTGCCCAGGACCGGAACCCCCATTTCTTCCAGATAACGGGTCAGCTTGATGGCGGTTTGGCCACCGAACTGGACAATGGCACCGATCGGTTTTTCGGTTTCCACCACCGAACGGACATCTTCTTTGGTCAACGGTTCAAAATAGAGGCGGTCCGAGGTATCAAAGTCAGTGGACACCGTTTCCGGGTTGTTGTTGATGAAAATGGCTTCATAGCCTTTTTCCCGCAGTGCCCAGGCGCAGTGCACCGAACAGTAGTCAAACTCAATGCCCTGGCCAATCCGAATCGGGCCGGAACCGAGCACCAGAATCCGTTCTTTGCCGGAGGGATGTTCTTCAATAAATAAGGCCGCTTCATTTTCTTTATCCCGGGTGGAATAAAAATAGGGGGTCTGGGCCGCAAATTCGCCGGCGCAGGTATCAACCATTTTAAAGGAAGCATAGGTTTTAGGATCTTCGTTGATCTTTTCGCCCGATAATTCCTCGATGGTTTTATCTAAAAAGCCGATTTCCCGGGCGACCCGGACTCGTTCTTCAGTTAAACCAAGGGTCGCCAGATCTTTTTCCATGACCGCCAGATGGCGCAGCTTATCTAAAAACCACTTATCAATTTTAGTAATGGCAAAGATGGTATCCAGGGCGACGCCCCGTTTGATGGCTTCATACACCACAAAAGAACGTTCATCATCAGAATCGGCCAGCATTTTCATGATTTCATCATCGCTGGCTTCCACCAGCTTTTCAACGGTTAAGGTTTCCATCCCCAATTCAATCGAACGGATCGCTTTCATCATCGCATGTTCAAAGCTGGAGCCGATCGACATGATTTCACCGGTGGCCTTCATCTGGGTGCCTAAGGTTCGTTTGGCATAGACGAATTTATCAAAGGGCCAGCGCGGGAATTTTACGACAATGTAATCCAGCGCCGGTTCAAAACAGGCGGTGGTGGTACCGGTGACCTCATTGATGATTTCGTCCAGCGAAAAGCCAATCGCGATCTGGCTGGCGACCTTGGCAATTGGATAACCAGTCGCTTTTGAGGCCAGCGCGGAGGAACGGGAAACCCGGGGGTTAACCTCAATTACGGCGTAGTTAAAGTTTTCCGGATTCAGGGCAAACTGACAATTACAGCCGCCTTCAACCTTCAGCGCGGAAATAATTTTCAGGGCCGAGGTCCGCAGCATCTGGAATTCCTTATCACTAAGGGTCTGACAGGGTGCCACAACAATCGAATCTCCGGTGTGAATCCCGACCGGATCAAAGTTTTCCATACTGCAGACAGTGATGACATTGCCTTTGGCATCCCGCATGACTTCAAATTCAATTTCCTTCCAGCCGGCAATCCCTTTTTCAACCAGGATCTGGCTGATTGGTGAGAGGCGAATGCCGTGAGTGGCGATTTCTTCCAGCTCCTGCTGGTTATTGGCGATCCCGCCGCCGGTGCCACCTAAGGTAAAGGCCGGACGGACGATCACCGGATAACCGATGGTGGCCGCAAAACGGACCGCGTCTTCCACCGTCACGACAACTTCGGAGGGAATACAGGGTTCGCCGATTTCACGCATCATATCCTTGAAGGCCTGACGGTCTTCCGCTTTTTCAATGGTTTCCAGGTTAGCACCCAGCAGCTTGACGCCGTGGGCATCCAAAAAGCCTTCTTTGGCCAGCTGCATTGACAGGGTCAGACCGGTTTGGCCGCCCAGAGTCGAGAGGATACTATCCGGTTTTTCCATCAGGATAATCCGTCTGATCACTTCCAGGGTCAGGGGTTCAATGTAAATTTTATCCGCCATGGCCTTATCGGTCATAATCGTCGCCGGGTTGGAATTAATCAGGATAACTTCCAGCCCGTAATTTTTTAAGGCTTTACAGGCCTGGGTACCGGCGTAGTCAAATTCAGCTGCCTGGCCGATAACAATGGGGCCGGAGCCGATTACCAGGACTCGTTTAATATCGCTTCTTAAAGGCATCCTTGTTGCCCCCTTTCCATAAGATCAGTAAATTGTTCAAATAAATATACTCAACCCCTTCGCAGGTGCCGTCGTTTAAGTTGAAATGGGTCACCTTGCCCACGTCGGCAGGAATGCTTTCCGGTACCACCGCATAGCCATGGTTCTGACTGGTAATAAAAACCCGGTCTCTGGTAACATCTTTAACCGGCTGGTTCATGCCCCGGTGGCCGTATTTCAGTTTGAAGGTTTCGCCGCCCATGGCCAGCGCCAACAGCTGATGGCCCAGACAGATGCCAAAAATAGGCTTGCCATATTTGACAAAATCTTTAAGGTTTTCAATGATTTCAATATTTTCGGCCGGATCGCCTGGTCCGTTTGACAGCATGATCCCATCAGGATTAAGCATCCGAATTTCTTCAATGGTGGTATTGGCTGGCATCACGGTGACGTTGCAACCTAAACGCAGCAGCATCCGCAGAATATTATGTTTATAGCCATAATCAATCAGGGCCACGTGGTTGGCCCGGTTGACCTGACTGTAGTACCAGCCCTTGTTTTTGCGGGTCACGGCCTGAACCGGATTGACCACTTTAAAAGCGTGGATTTTTTCCATCAGCGCTTCTTTGGTGGTGGCAATATCTTCGGTGGTAATGGCACCGTTCATGGTGCCATGTTCCCGGATTACCCGGGTAATGGCCCGGGTATCCACATCCCAGATCCCGATTTTATCCTGTTCAATCATAAACTCGTTAATATTGTGAGTATTTCTGAAATTCGACGGTTCTTCACACCATTCTTTGGTA
>PGZR01000058.1 GCA_002841405.1 Firmicutes bacterium HGW-Firmicutes-4
AAACAATTACAAAAAGCGGAAAGCGAGAAATAAGATGGAAGTTTATAAGGTTCTGGAAATCAAAAAAAGCGTCTATGAAAATAATGACCGGGAGGCTGAGCTGCTGCGTCAGGAATTAAAGAAGGAGCAGACCTTTTTATTGAATCTGATGTCGTCGCCGGGTTCGGGAAAAACGACGACCCTGCTGCGTACCATTGAAGCCCTGAAAGATGAGATGAACATTGCCATTCTGGAAGCCGATATCGATTCTGATGTGGATGCCCATACCGTCGCTAAAACGGGCACCAAAGTAATTCAGCTCCATACCGGCGGGATGTGCCATCTCGATGCCGGGATGACCCGGCAGGGTCTGGAGGGGATTGGCACCGGGGAAACTGATCTGGTGGTGCTGGAAAATGTCGGCAATCTGGTGTGTCCGGCGGAGTTTGATACCGGTGCTTCCAAAAACGCGATGATTCTCAGTGTTCCGGAAGGCGATGACAAACCGCTTAAATATCCGCTGATGTTTTCGCTGGTGGACGTGCTGCTGATCAATAAGATCGATGTTCAGGAACATTTCGATTTTGATCTGGCGGTCCTCCGGGAGCGGGTTAAAAAGCTCAACCCCAACCTGGTCGTCATTCCAATCTCCGCCAAAACCGGCGAGGGCATCGGGGAATGGGCCGACTGGCTGCGGGGAGCCGTGAAAAACTGGAATCAACCGGAATTATTGAATTAGAAGAGGAGATCAAAATGAACAATCAATCAGAACCGACAAATTTTAACCAGTCAACCCGCTTTAATTTTGCCTTAACCTGGGCGGATGTCAATGACCGGCCTTATCGTCAGGAAATTGTTGATCTGGCTAATAAAATCGGCCGTACCAAGGCGGGCACCAGTCGCGAAGCGATTCCCTTTGGCCCCGAGTACTATGCCCTGGCACCGATTCTGGACACCTATCAGGCTAAAATTGCGATGCACCTGGAATTCCGGGAAAAGTTAAGCGCCGAAGCGGTGGCTGTCGCCGCGGAGGAACCACTTGACCAGGTCACCGCCGCCCTGGAACATATTGCCTGGGCTGGGGTTGCTTTTGTCAATACGGTGGATGGCGTGGATCTGTATTGGCAGGATATTTTTGTCCCCGGTCATCTGGAAATGATCAATAATAACAAAGAACTGGTTGCTAAACATCCGGAAGTTGCCGAAGCATTTTATTATTTTGGCGGTAAAAAAGGCCCCATGGCTGTCGGCATCATGCCGATTGGCAGCGGTCCGATGCGGGTTTTGCCGATTGAGCGGGCGATTGATGGCAATTCGAAAAAAGTGACCTATGAAGAGGTTTCCCACCATTTGGATCAGGCCAGTGTTTTTTCGGTCTCGGATTGCTCCTGCCGGACCTCCCGGGAAGCAATGGGCGAAGGCTGCGGTCACTTAAAAGAAGAGATGTGTATTCAATTGGGCCATGCCGCCGAGTATTATATCAAAACCGGTCGTGGTCGCGAAATAACCCGGGCCGAGGCCTTTGAAATTATCAAAAAGGCCGAAGATAACGGCCTGATGCATTCGATCCCCAATCTTGATACCCCCGGCCATACCCATGCTATCTGCAATTGTTGTGGCTGTGGCTGTTATGCGATGCGGCTGGCCAATGAATACCTGAACAACGACATCGTCCGGTCCAATTATAAATCGGTGGTCGATGAGAGCAAATGCGTGGCCTGCGGTGAGTGCGTCGATGTTTGTCCGACCAATGCCATCAGACTGGGGCAGAAACTGTGTTCCAAAACGGCCCTTGACGAGACGATCACCAAGGTGACCCCCCGTAATACCGAGTGGCTGGAGGACAAGTGGAACCGCGAGTACCGGACCAACCGAAAAAACGCGCTGGATTCAGGAACGGCCCCCTGTATCACCAAGTGTCCGGCCCATATCCCGGTTCAGGGGTATATCAAACTGGCCGCCCAGGGACGCTATACCGAAGCCCTGGAGCTGATTAAGAAACACAATCCGCTGCCGGCGGTGTGCGGTCGGATCTGTCCGCGGCTATGTGAGGAAGATTGTACCCGCGGGGACATTGACGAAGCGGTAGCCGTCGATGATATCAAAAAGTTTATCGCCGAAAAGGATCTGGAAATGGCCGCCCGCTTTATGCCGGTCAAACGCCATGATTACAGCGACAAGAAGATCGCGATCATCGGGGCCGGCCCGTCGGGACTGACCTGTGCCTATGATCTGGCCATTGACGGCTACGATGTCACGGTTTTTGAAAAAGAGCGTCGCCTCGGCGGGATGCTGAGCCTGGGAATTCCTTCCTATCGACTGGAAAAAGATGTCTTAGCCGCTGAAATCGAGGTGATCCGGGAGTTGGGCGTCAAGTTTGAAACCGGCGTCGAAATTGGCCGCGATCTTTCCCTTCAGGAGCTGCGAAACCGTGGCTTTAAGGCTTTTTATGTGGCCATTGGGGCCCAGGCCGGACGAACTCTCGGGATTGACGGCGAAACGGCCGATGGCGTCTTCAGTGGGGTAGAGTTTCTGCGCCGCACCAATTTAGCGGAACAAACCAATGTTAAGGGGAAGGTCGTGGTAATTGGCGGCGGTAATGTGGCCATCGATGTGGCCCGCAGTGCAGTCCGGTTGGAAGGCGTCATTCAGTCTGATTTGTTCTGTCTGGAAGCCCGGGATCAGATGCCCGCCCATCCCGAGGAAGTCGCCGAGGCCCTGAGTGAGGAAATTGGTATTCATAATGGTTGGGGACCAACGCGGATTATCACTGAAAGCGGCACGGTCATCGGGGTGGAGTTTAAACGCTGTTTGTCGACCTTTGATGCCGCCGGTCGGTTTAATCCCCAATTTGATGAAGCGGATCGAAAAATCGTGCCCTGTGACGATGTGATCCTGTCAGTGGGGCAAACCTATGTTTATGGTGATTTGTTTGCCGGCGAAGCAGTTGCGTTAACCAGTCGCAACACCGTGGCCGTGGATCCGGTCACCCTACAGTCCTCCCGAGCTGACATCTTCTGCGGCGGTGATGTGGCCAGCGGCCCCAAACTGGCCATTGATGCCATTGCCGCTGGTAAAGAAGCGGCGGTTTCAATCCATCGCTTTGTCCAGAAAGGACAGTCCCTGGTTTTTGGCCGTGACAATCATACCTATACGATGCTGGATAAGGACAATCTGGATGCGCGCATCGATTACGATGGTACCGAGCGCCAACGGATTGCCCATGTCGATGGCCAGCTCTCGAAAACGACCTTTAAAGATTTGCGCGGGGTCTTAACCGAAGCCCAGATCCAGAAAGAAACGGCCCGTTGCCTAAGCTGCGGCGCCAGTAAAGTGGATGAGTACCTCTGTGTCGGTTGCGGCGCCTGTACCCTGAAATGTAAATTTGAGGCGATTACGTTGGAACGGGTATATGATCAGATGGGCTATGAAATCGACGACTTACCCAAGGCGATTCTTAAAAAAGCCGTCGGCCGAAAAGCCAAAATCATGCTGAACAAGGTCAATCCTTTTTCAGAAACCCGATAAATAAAACGAGGAAAAGAGGTGTGATTTCATGCATGAACTGGGTATCGTTTTCGAAGTCATTAAAATAGTCGACAGCTTCGCAGTTGAAAACAAGCTGACGAAAGTCGATAAAATCATTTTGGAAATCGGCGCGTTATCTCAAGCTATTCCGAGATTTATTGAAGCTTGTTATCCGGCTGCGGTGAGCGGCACGCCCTATGAAAATACCAAACTGGAGATCCTCATCACACCAGCCAATGGCCAGTGCCATTACTGTCAGACGATTTTTAATGTGATTGAGCACCGCAAGACTTGTCCCAACTGTCAGGCTGAAGATTTCAGCCTGATAACCGGCCAGGAATTCAATGTCAGAGAAGTTGTCGCACAGTGATGAATTTTATGTTTACAGTAGATTGATTATCCGATATTAACAGCATAATTAACGATCGATTTTTAAGAGATCTGGAATTAACCCTTCCAGGTCTTTAATATTTTTTGGGGTAGGTCGTGGGGACGTTTCGTTTGTCATGTGACCCGTTGATATTTGCTGACGCGACCGTTAAAACGTTTCCTGGCATTAAAAGAAATGCCGCTTCATAATAAAGTAATGATTTATTGGGTACATACATTATGATATTTATCGATGCTATGAGAGGAGAAACATAGATATGGCAAGGAAAACTTTTAATGAGAAGCTGAACGACAGCAAGAATTTTCCAGAGATTGTAGACGTGACGGATATAAAAGCGGTTGAGCGGTTTGGAGGGTCGAAGATGCTCATCGCACCGCCACTTTTCTATGATAGCATCATGAAAAAAATCCCGAAAGGTAAACTGATCACTTCAGATCGGATCAGAAGCTTCCTGGCAAAAGGAAATGGGGCAGATTATACCTGTCAGCTTACCGCGGGGATTTTTATTAACATTGTGGCCAATGCATCTGAAGAAAGAAACGTGGATGAAACACCCTACTGGCGAACCTTGAAGAAAGACGGGGAACTTAATGAGAAATATCCAGGGGGTATCGATGGTCAAAAAGCCCGACTTGAAATGGAAGGGCATACGGTTATACAAAAGGGGAAGCGTTACTTTGTAAAAGATTTTGAGGACAAGCTGGCCGATCTATAAGGTCTTATCCTGACGGTGCAAGGTTCAACTTTATTTTATGAGGGTGGATTGATGGTAAGATGTATAGCCTGTTTAATATTGGATTGCAACAAATACTGTTGAAAGTCATACCAGGAGGTAGGTGATGGAAAGAAATGAAATTATCAATTGGTTACTTGAAGGTGATGTGTCAATACAATATCAGACACACCGAGATTTATTGAAATCAGAACCTGAAGTATTAATCCAGTTAAAGACAAAGATAGCGCTAGAAGGCTGGGGATATGAATTTCTAAAAAGACAACATCCAGAAGGCCATTGGGGTCGAGCTTTTTATCAGCTTTACGGGGCAATTGGCTATTGATGCTGTGGGAAGTGACGTAACATGAACTATCAAATTCAAATGAAGCTTACAAAACTGTAAGCTTAAAAGAAGAAATGTAAGCTAGATCAATGGCAGAACATTTCTTTTTTCTGTAAAATTGAAGATAACAAATCGACAGTTTAGCAGGAGGATAAGTTTGATTATTGAGGTTTTGAAAGTGGTATTATTTGGTATTGTGGAGGGTATTACCGAGTGGCTCCCAGTCAGCAGCACCGGTCATATGATTTTATTAAATGAACTGGTAAGTTTAAATGTTAATCAGGATTTTTGGAATCTCTTTGAAGTGGTGATTCAATTAGGTGCTATCATGGCAGTGGTTATATTATTTTGGAATCAGCTCTGGCCTTTTAGTCTAAACGAAAAATTTGGGATCAAGCAAGATACCTTTATTATGTGGATAAAAATAGCAATTGCCTGTGTTCCGGCAGTGCTTGTAAAATTAAAATTCGGGGATATGATTCAAGAGCAGTTCTACAATGATTGGACGATTGCTCTAGCGCTCATCGTTTTTGGGATTGGCTTTATTATCATTGAAAACCGAAATCAGAAAATCACACCAAAGGTGAAAGGGATCCCTCAGATAACCTACAAGGCCGCATTTGTGATTGGATTATTTCAATCGATTGCGGTAATTTTCCCAGGAACGAGCCGTTCTGGAGCTACTATCCTAGGGGCAATATTAATTGGTTTTTCCAGAAGTCTTGCTGTGGAGTTCTCTTTTTTTCTGGCGATACCGGCCATGGTCGGAGGCAGTCTATTAGAAATTTTAGATTTCGGATTAAAGTTTACTGGAACAGAGCTGTTTTTTTTATGTGTTGGCATGATCACCGCATTTGTTACCTCGATGTTGGTCATTCGGATATTGATTGGTTATATAAAAACGCACACCTTTAAAATTTTTGGCTGGTATCGCATCATACTTGGAATTATCGTGCTAATCAATATCTGGCTTTGACAGAGAAGTGCTAGAAAAAAATGAGATTGGTGACAGTGCCTCTAAAACCACTGGAGGTCGGGGAGACATTTCGTTTGTCAGATAACCCGTTGATATTTGCTGATGCGACCGTCAAAAATTTTGCTTGATACTGCTGTTTGAAAAATTGCCACAGCGGTGTGGAATCTAGATTAAAAAGCCTGCTTTTGCGGGTTTTTTTAATTCCATGCTTTTGGAAAGTCAAAATGGGTAGTTTAAACTTTAAAATCAGTAAAATGTATAAGGAATTCAGTAAAATATGTATTTATATTCTAATGCTTTAGTACTATTATTGAATTAACGATAAATGGTTGATCGCTGTCGCCAATGGTTGGCGAAAAGGAGGAAAGTATGGAGAATAGTATCAGAATCGAGTCAATTTCTCAATTGCATGATCTAATCGGTTATGAAAAACCAAAACATCCCCTGATAACCCTGATCGATGTCAAAGGAATAGATCCAACCATATCAACGCTTGATCTGGATGTTTTCACAAACTTCTATACGATTAGTTTAAAGGAAGGCAATCATTGCCGAAATAAATACGGTCGGCAGTATTACGATTTCGAAGAGGGAAGTCTGACATTCATGGCACCGGAACAGGCATTGCATGTGGATGAAGACAAGGCTGAATTAAAAAGTTCCAGCGGCTGGCTTCTTTGCTTTCATCCGGACTTGATCGACAAAAGTTCACTGGCAAAAAAGATGAATCAGTATACTTTTTTTTCCTATGCCAGCACTGAAGCGTTGCATCTGTCAGAGCAGGAAAAGACTAAAATAACAGCCATTGTAAATGAAATCAGAAACGAGTTCAGTCAGAATATTGACATTTTCAGCCAGGATTTGATAATTTCATATGTCGAATTGCTTTTGAATCATTGCAAGCGGTTTTATGGGAGACAATTCATCACTCGCACTAAAGTGAATAAGGAGGTCATCCTGAGATTTGAAGCGCTGCTAAATCGCTATTTCGACTCCGCTAAGCCAGAGCTGGATGGCTTACCCAGCGTCAAGTATTGTGCTCAGGAAATGGGCTATTCGCCACATTATCTGAGTGATCTGCTAAAAAAAGAAACCGGAAAGAATACCCAGGAACATATCCATTTTTATCTGATTGAAAAAGCAAAAACCATGCTCATTGAGACAGAAAAACCAGTGAACATGATTGCCGTCGAATTGGGATTTGAATATCCGCAGCACTTCTCAAAGCTTTTCAAGAATAAGACGGGCATGTCGCCTGTGGAATATCGAAAATGAAAAGGAGAAAAAAATGAAAGCAATCGTATGCACGAAATACGGACCGGCAGAGGTTCTTCAACTTAAAGAGGTAGGGAAACCGCTTCCCAAAGACAATGAAATATTAATAAAGGTCTATGCAACAACCGTCACATCGGCAGATTATAAGATTCGAAGTTTCCAATGCCCCCTCATCTACTGGGTACCGATGAGAATAATGCTCGGTCTCAGAAAACCGAGGAAATCCATTCTGGGAAGGGAACTGGCGGGTGAAATTGAGGCGATCGGAAAGAACGTAAAAAAATTCAAGAAAGGTGACCAGATTTTTGCTTCTACTGGCATGTATTTCGGTGCTTACGCTGAATATGCATGTCTGCCTGAAGACGGTTTGGTGATAAAAAAACCAGCAAATGTGACCTATCAGGACGCTGCCGCAGTTCTCTTTGGTGGGACTTCGGCATTGCATTTTTTGCGAAAAGGAAATATTCAGAGCGGACAAAAGGTGCTGATCTATGGTGCTTCCGGAGCCGTCGGAACGGCTGCCGTACAGCTCGCAAAATTTCTTGGGAACGAAGTCACCGGCGTGTGCAGCACCGCGAATTTGGAACTGGTTAAATCTCTGGGAGCTGACACAGTCATTGACTATACCAAAATGGATTTTACAGAGCAGGGAAAACAATACGACATTATATTTGATGCCGTCGGTAAGATTACAGAAAAAGAAAGTAAAAAAGCGCTTTCACAAAGCGGCGTATATGTATCCGTTGATGGACAAGGAGTCGCAGAAGTAATTATGGATGATTTGATTTTTCTGAAATCCCTTCTGGAAAATGAAAGGTACAAACCGGTCATCGACAGATACTATACTCTGGAACAAATTCCTGAAGCCCACCGTTATGCCGAGAAAGGACACAAGAAGGGAAACGTCGTTATTTCGGTCATCAATTAAGTTGAGTGATAACCAAGATCAAAAAGTCGGAAAGTCAAAGTCGTGGGGATGTTCCTTTGTCTTCTGATTAGCAGATATTGGCTGATGCGACCGTCAAAACGAAAACGTCCCCATGTCATTTTTATAAAATAAATGCAGCTTCATAATAAAGTAACGATTTATGGGGTACATAAACTATGGTAATATCAATGCTGTGAGAGGTGAATAACTTGAACTATCAATTGCTAAGTACTAAGTTGAATAAGCCCGAATCAGCTACATTATATGTTCCCCGAAAAGACATCGAAAAGAAACTCAGTGACAATTTTCAGGCGGGATTAATTCTGGTTTCTTCCTTTGCCGGTTCTGGTAAAACAACAATCATCAGTGAGTGGATTAAGCGCGAGCATTTTAACTATGTATGGTATTCGCTGGATGCGCGGGATAATGATTTGCAATTGTTTTTTATCTATTTGCTGGAAGGAATAAAGGATCTCGATCAAATGATTGCCAGCGAGTTGCTACAACTATGGGAATCTTTTGATTCGATTGGTTACGATGCATTTATGCGAGCATTCATTACCAACCTCCATCGCATTGACAAAGAATTTGTGCTGGTCCTTGACGATTATCACATCATCGAAAATGAAAAGATCGATACATTTATTCAGTTACTGATTGAGTACCTGCCGTTAAAAATGAAATTGGTCATTATTACCCGTGAGGACCTGGCTTTTCCGCTCTCAAAGTATCGTGTCAGCAATAAAATTCTGGAGCTTCGCATTGCCGATCTTCGGTTTACGAAGGAAGAAGCAGCGACTTTTCTGGCCAATCAGCTGGGCCAGGATATCGATGAAGAACAGGCGGCACTGCTGACAAAACGCACTGAAGGTTGGATCGCCGGTCTTCAGCTTGCGGTGTTGTCGATGCAGGGTGTGCAGGATATCAATCGCTTTGTTAAAGAATTTTCAGGACGCCAAACTTATGTGATGGACTACCTGATCGAAGAAGTTTTAGAAAAACAGCCACAAGAAGTAAAGGATTTTTTACTGAAAACTTCGATTTTGGAATATTTCTCTTTTAATCTTTGTGATTCACTCCTGGACCAAGGCAATGGATACAGCAGCCGGATGATCGCGTATCTGCAGCAAAATAATTTATTTTTAATCCCCCTTGATCAGGACCGAAAGTGGTATCGCTATCACCACTTATTCAGAGAGCTGCTGAGGCAGCGATTACCTCAGTATCTTCAAAGTATAGGTAGCACGACAGTGGAAGAATTGCATTGTCGAGCCGGAGATTGGTTTAATCAAGAAGGGCTGTCGATTGAAGCCATCCACCATTACCTGGCCGGACAGTTTTATAATCAGGCAGCCGCCCTGATTGAATGCAAGTGGGCAGAGATGGACGGTCAGTCGCAATCATCGACCTGGCTGGCCATGTCAAGACTGCTTCCGGAAAGTATTATCGAAAATAGACCCGTTCTGGCGTTAGGCTACGGTTGGGCTCTCATCGATACCGGCGATCTGCAGGGCAGCCAAAAATGGCTTGCAAGGGCTCAAAAGCTGTATGAATTTTATGATAAGAACCCTGAAAAATTACCTGTTTCTGACATCAACCAGTTTAACCTGCTCCCGGCAACCATTGCCGCTGGGTACGCGTATATTGCCGCGGCAACAGCAGATATTGAAGGAATCTTTAAGCATAGCCATGATGCTTTAGCTAAAGCCCCCCCGGATCAATACCAGCTGCGGGGCATTATCGCCATGCTCTCCGGTTTTGCCCATTGGACATCAGGTGATCTTTTGGCCGCGGAGAAGATAATAGTCGATATGGTGCATACTGTCGGTAACAAGGTAAATGATTTAACGCTTAATAGTTTTTATCTGGCCCTCGGTGAATTATTTATTCAAATGGGCCGTTTAAAGGATGCCAAGTCGCTCTTTAAAAATATAATAAGTCAAGTTGATGGGGTCAGCAAGGTGCCAATTCTGTGGGCCAGTTTATACTTGGGGTTAGCCAATATCGCTTATCTCGAAGGGAATAATCAGGAAGTATATCAGCTGCTTAAAAAAAGCTGGGAATATGGCCAAAATTATGCCCTGATGGACTGGGAATACAAGTATTATTTGCTGTTTGCAAAGCTTTATGCCAGCGAAGGTCTTTTTGATATGGCCCTTGACAGCATTTATGAAAGTAAGAAAGCCTACTTTGTGAACCCTATACCCGACTATTGTTCCTTAGAAGAGATGGAGCTTTTAATTCAGATCAGAAAAGGACCAGGGTTGCTGTCATCAGAGGATCTGTTAATGGTTGATTGCTTTGAAACCAATAGTATTCCATATCTTGCTGAGTTCTCTGCCGCGGTGTATACGGAGAAGATTCTTGCTGAAAATCCAGATCCTGAGATGTTAAGAAAAGCCGGCAGTATTTGCAATACTCTGATTAACAGTGCAAAAAAGCAAAAAAGGATGGGACCGTGCATTAATTATCTGGTGCTGGCAAGTAAGGTGAAGGAAGCTGAAGGTCAGTTTGGTGAACGTCGATTACTGCTTGATGAAGCGGCAGTGCTGGCAAAAGATCAGGACTACTACCAACCTTTTCTTGAGTATCTTTCTGCGGATGAGGGTTTAAACTATGTTAAGAAAGACGTGCTGCATTTAAAAAAAGAAATCGCTAACCAAAGACTGATTGAACCGCTGACAATCAGAGAACTTGAGGTTCTGTCACTTATCGTCAGCGGCTTATCCAATCAAGAAATATCAAACCGGCTGTTCCTGGCATTATCCACGGTAAAGGGATATAATCAGAACATTTATGCCAAGTTGGACGTCAAGCGAAGAACCGAAGCCGTTGCAAAAGCCCGTGAACTCGGAATCATATAACCTACCTAATTGAGATTGCAACCCTACTTAAGTAGGTGGAGACCCATCCTAATCTGTAGTATGCTAAGAATGAATCAAGAATTAAACAGATTAGGAGGAATGTTTAAAATGAAAATATTTCAAAAAATTGGTGGGTTTGCGGCATTTTATCTGGCGATGGCTTATTTAGTCACAATCCCAATATTCATTTTTATTCTCGATTATCCAAGTATTGTTGAACCATCCCAAAAGATGGATTTGATTGTCAATCAGACAGCGTTAATGTACTTAACAAATATTATTTCGTATGTGTTCTTTGGCTTTTTTCTGATTCTTTTGAATTTATCACTGTATGAAAAGCTTAACGATAAAAGCCCTAATATGATGAAGGTAGCAACTGTGATCGGGATTATCTGGGGGTGTTTGCTGATTGGCAGTGGCATGGTGGCAAACGCCGGGATGACCCAGGCGATCGCATTATTTAAAGACAATCCTGACCAGGGAACAACATTATGGTGTGGAATTGAAGCGGTTGCCAATGGAATGGGTGGCCAAAATGGTGAAATATTAGGGGGTGTCATGACATTGTTAATCAGCATCGCGGGTCTCCGTAGCGGTTTGCTGCCGAAGCGTTTGAATTATTTAGGAATCATCCTTGGTACGATTGGAATCATTTCAATCGTGCCTGGATTAACCGATCTTTGCAGTGTCTTTGGTATGATTCAGATTATCTGGTTTATCGGGATCGGAGTTGTCCTATTAAAACAACCCCAAATGAAGGCTGTTTATAATTTGCGGGAATAAACACTGAATAACAGTAAAAAAGGACCAATCAGTCATTTGTGATTGGTCCTTTTTTAGTTTTACCACCTGACTGCCAATAAATGATCCTAAATGAAACCTTTTAGCTTTATTTTGTCGGAAATTCTGGTATACTGGGGTTAGTTTAAACGAAACTAATAAAGGAGAACTTATGCCGGACAAATTATTTAACCTGGATGACTATTTTAAGCGAATTGACTATAACGGGGGCCGCCAGGTTTCGGCCGAAACCTTGAAGCAGCTCCATCTTGGCCACGTGATGAACATTCCTTTTGAAAATCTTGATGTTTTTGCCAAGAAGAATATTTCCCTGGAGCTTGACGATCTGTTTGAGAAAGTGGTAAAAAACCATCGTGGCGGTTATTGTTTTGAAATGAATAGCCTGTTTGCGGCGGTGTTGATCGAAATGGGTTTTCCGGTTACCCGGCATCTGGCCCGGGTCTATCACGGCGGCTTTGACAACTCGGGAAAAACCCATATGGTCTTGCTGGTGGAAGCCGATGGACGACAATGGGTCTGTGATGTGGGCTTTGGCGGCAACAGTCTGGCCGCACCGTTATTATTTGAGGAAGGCCTGGAGCAGGAACACCTGGGTCGGATCCATCGGGTGATGGCCGATCCGGATTACGGTTACCGGGTGGAGTTTAAAACCGCGGCCGGTTTTGAACCGATCTACGCCTTTACCCGGGAAGACTGCTGCCCGGCAGATTATCTGATCGCCAATTTTTACACCTCCGCCTACCCGGAGTCCTTTTTCCGGCAGGCTCAGATGTGTGCCCTGGTCACCGCCACCGGCAAGATCACCTATTTTGATGGCAGCTTAAAGATTACCAACGGTGAAGCACAGACCGAAACCACGATCAGTGGCGCAGATGCAATCAAGGACACCTTGAAAACCTATTTCGGGGTGGAACTATCTTAAAAACTGGCAATAAAAAAAGCAACAAGCCTTAAATCGGTTTGTTGCTTTTTTGTTCTTTAGTTCATTTTGATTAACGACCCAGTACCGACAATTGTTACATCATGTTGTACGCATCGGGGCGGATATGGCATCGCCTATCCGATCCCGCAGCGAACAACAGATTAACAATTGGTCGGTACGGCAGTTTTAGCCAACCGCAGCAACAAACCTGCAGTTAATTTTGGGCTTATTTCTGGGTGGCCAGGAAGGCGTCAATTTCGGCGGCGGTGGGCAGCGACGGCTGCGCTCCCAGTTGGGTACAGGTCAGGGCGCCAGAAGCACTGGCATATTTGGCCGCTTCGACCAGGTCGCCCATTTCAACAAAGGCTTTGGCCAGGGTTCCGGTGTAGGCATCGCCGGCGGCGGTGGGATCGATGGCATCAACCTTATAGGGTGGGACCATCACATCCAGGCCATCGCCATAGATATATGAGCCGCGATCGCCCAGTTTCAGGACCACAAATTTACAGCCGTTGCGTTCCATCAGTTTTTTGGCGGCATCTCGACAGGTTTCTTCATCAGCGGGATAGATGCCCACCAGGGCTTTGGTTTCGGTTTCGTTGGGGGACAGGATGGTCACCGGTGGCAGTTTTTCCAGCGGGTAGTCCTGGGCCGGACCGGCATCCAGAACGGTGATGATCCCTTTTTTATTGGCCAGCTCAATCGCTTTGGCATTGGTTTCCAGCGGGATTTCAAACTGTAGCAGGACGGCATCAAAATCGTTTTCAAACACTTTTTCCAGCTCATCGGGCGGGGTCAGCATATTGGCGCCCGGGAAGATGATCAGACGGTTTTGACCGTTGTCTTCCAGGGTGATGGCCACAAAACCGGTGTTGGCGCCGGGTTTGGTAATCGTAAAGGTGGTGTCAACCCCTTCTTTTTTCCAGCAATCCAAAAGATATTCGCCGTTGGCATCATCGCCGATAGTAGCATAGGCGGAAACCTGGGCGCCGGTTCGGGCGGCTGCAACTGCCGCATTGCTGCCCTTTCCTCCGGGCGCATTGCGGTAATCGTGTCCTAAGACGCTTTCACTGGGTTCTGGTGCCCGTTCACACCGAAGAATTAGATCCATCATTACACTGCCGACTAATAGAATTTTAGCTGCCATAAATAGCCTCCTTTAAAATTTACCGGGCCAACCAGTGAAACCGAACCGATTAAACTTCGGGGTACGTACTTAACCAGAAGTCGAACAGATTGATCCCAGCGGTATGAAAATGTTACACAAAACCCGGTTGTTTGTTTACATATGCAAACATTATCACGAGGTGAAGACGTTGTCAATTGAATTGAGTGAGAAAATTTGAATGTTCAACTAGAAAAAATTGAGCAGTTTAAATAACAATGGAGAATATTTTGTACTGCCATCACCCCGGAGATGATAAGGCTGAATCCAGATCGGACTGGATGCTGGCAGCAAAAGTGGCTTTGCGCTTTCTATTTGACAAAACACAAGCTTTTGTTTAGAATGAATTCAGTAAAAATCTCAGTGAACATCATTGTGCAGAGCGGTATTGTCGATACATTGCAATGCAATCTCTTTTTTCAAAGCGAGTAAATACCGATTAAACCTGATGACAACATCATGACACAACAATTGAGAAGAAAAATAGGAGAGAACAAATGAAGAAAAAAATTTCCAAGCCGTTACTGATCGGCGGCATTGCTGCGCTGGTCGTTATTGCGGTGGTGATCGGCGTTGTCCTGATGCTGTTCGGAGGCGGAAAAAAAGAGGTCAGCACCGACCCCTTAAACCTGTACAACAAGGTGATGGTGGGAATGCCGAAAGAAGAAGCCGAAAAAATTCTGAAAGTTGAAGGCACGGCCAAAGGGAAAGGCTTTAATTATATCGATGAAAATACGGGCTATGGGGTAACGGTAAGCTATGACACGGTGGTGACAGCGACGACGGATGCCGAAGATGCCGAAGAAGCCGCAGAGGTAGCGGTCTTTAAACAACTCTATGTGCCCGACAATACCTATCTGGATGCCCTGGTCAATGCCAATGTAACGGCGGATCAGGTTAAGTCCCTGACAGAAGGGATGCCCTATGAAGAGGTCAAGACGATTTTTGGTGGGGTGGACGGGATCGAAATCAATTCGGCCTACAATAAAAAGGATGCCGCCAACAGCTACTCGGTGATGGCCTGGGTCAATCCCGACCGCTCAGTCGCTTATCTGACCTTTCTTGGTTACAAGGGATCCCTGAAAGTTTTCGAATTCCGCCCGGGGGAATAAAAAAAAGCGCAACCGTCACTGGTTGCGCTTTTATTTATTCGCTTTTCAGGACGGCGATGATTTCGTCAATAATCGGGTTGGCGCCGTCATAGGGAACCTGGCAGGTGCCGACCATATGATGACCGCCGCCGCCGTATTTGAGCATCAGCTTGCCGATATCAGCGGTGCAGGTGCGGTTTAGGATGCTGTAACCGCAGGCGATCGAAACATTCTGTTTTTGCTTGCCGTCGACAATCCAGAGGCTCACGTTCTGGTCGGGGTAGAGGCTGTAAATCATAAAACGGTTACCGGTGTAGATGGTTTCGACGTCGCGCAGATCGGTAACGATGACATTGCCGTCGATGCGGGTATGGGCCGTAACCATTTCGGTAAAGAGGCGGGCCTGATCGTTGTAGAGTTCAACCCGTTCCTTAACATCAGACAATTCGAGAATTTCCTCAATCGACAGATTTCTAAACAGATTGATCAATTCTTCCATTAACTGGTAATTGCTGATCCGGAAATCCCGGAAGCGCCCCAGGCCGGTCCGTGGGTCAGAAATGAAGCCCAGCAGGATCCAGCCGGTGGGATTTAAGATCTCCTCCCGGGTCAGATTGCCGGAGTCCACCTTGTCTACCGAAACGATCATCTCCTGATAATTGGGGAACTTGTCGGCGCCGCCATAATACTCATAAATAATCCGGGCTGCCGATGGTGCCAGACGGCTTTCGCCGGCGACGCCGGGATGCCACCCCATTCGATCCTGCTCTGAAGAATGGTGATCAAACCACATACCACAGCCGGGTACATAGGGCACATTGGCCAGCACATCATTTTCAGTGGGGGAAAAGAGCCCGTCCTGCAGGTCTTTGGGATGAACAAAAATCCAGTCGTCAATGATGCCGGCTTCTTTTAACAGCATGCCACAGATTAAACCGTCAAAATCCGAACGAGTAACTAAACGCATATGAAACCTCCTAAGAAAAAATAATAGCTAAATGCCACCGTAAATTTAAAAGCCGCCACGGCTGTTAATGTCAGTAAGAATTTAGAAACAGTTTTTATATTGTACCATTTAAGAAGCAGATTTTCCATCTTTTCAATTAAAATAATCAATGCATTTGTGAAACTGATTAACTACGAATAATGATTGCGAAACTGAGCGTGCAGCTCACGGCAGTAGAGTAAGCACGTAGGAAGGATGGGGACTTTAATTAAGAGTCTTAAGATATTTTGAAAATAATTATTAAAAAGTTTGCTTTATTGATTGTATCGTGCTATTATAAGTAAGAACTTAAATTAATAGTAAATGAATTTAACAGTATTATTTTTTAATTGGTACTATGCTTTACAGTATTATCCTAATTTAGAAATGTAGTTGTTATCCGTATTACAAGGATTTAGGGAATAAAAATTAGGAGGTACTCATCAATGAATGGTACAGTAAAATGGTTTAACTCAGAAAAAGGTTTTGGTTTTATAACAGGGGAAGATGGTAAAGATGTGTTTGCACATTTTTCACAAATCGTTTCTAGTGGTTATAAATCTTTAGAAGAAGGCAAATATTTTAAACTTATGCCTGAAAATGGCATAAGTTTTTTTTTATACTGTCAGAAAATTTGACAGCACTGATCCCTGATCGTAATCACGCTTTTCTAAGCGATAGCCGTGGTTTTCTGGGGAAAAGGAGGGGATTTTATGTCAACGAACAATCTTGAAGGAATGAAAAAAATAATTGAAGAGAAAAAGAAGCTAAGTGCACAACAAGGAATTAAAGGCGACAAACCGGATCAAAACAAGGTAAGTCAACGAAAAGCCTTTAAAACAACAAAACGCGGCGGATTTTTTGATAAATAAAGTAAATTTCTAAGGAACGCTGCAGGCGATTCTCAGATTGTCGGCATACTACCGTACCGACCAATTGTTAATCTGTTGTTCGCTGCGCCATGCGAAATCCGCTTTGCTCCTTTCGTATTAGTCGCGGGCAGTCGCCAACTATAAGCAAGTTTATGATTGGCTCGTTGCCTGCGCGCAGAATCGGGCAGGCTATCGCCATGTCCGCTCCGATGCGGACAACATGATGTAACTAATTGTCGGTACTGCTTTATTAGTAGGCCACATTCTAAGGAACGCTGCCGGCGTTCTTTATTTATGATAGGGGTTAAGCGAGAATAAGCTCAACCTGAGGAAGATTTTAAAAATTAAGGAGAACATATTGCAATTTGAAAATTTAAATATTATCCAGCCGATTCTGAAGGCTTTAACCGCTGAAGGTTATACTGAGGCTACACCGATTCAGGAAAAGGCGATTCCGTCTTTATTGGAAGGCCGCGATTTATTGGGATGTGCCCAGACTGGCACCGGCAAAACCGCCGCTTTTGCGATCCCGATTTTACAGAAGCTTTCTTATGAACAACGCAATCTCAAGGGCAACCGCGCGATTAAATCATTGATCCTGGCGCCAACCCGGGAGTTGGCGCTGCAGATCAGTGATTCGTTTAAAGCTTACGGCAAGTTTTTAGGACTGCGAACCCTGGTTATTTACGGGGGCGTATCCCAGAATCCGCAGACCAAGGCCTTGGGTGCCGGAGTCGATATCTTAGTGGCAACCCCGGGACGACTGCTGGATTTAATTAACCAGAAGTATATCAAACTGGGTCAGATCAAGTCCTTTGTTCTGGATGAAGCGGATATGATGCTGGATATGGGGATGCTTCAGGATGTCCGCAAAATTATGAAGCACATGCCGGCTGAGCGTCAGAATATGTTGTTCTCGGCGACCATGCCGATGGAAATCGCCAAACTGGCGGGTACCATCCTCCGCGATCCGGTTAAGGTCACCATCACACCGATTTCATCAACGGTTGAAGTGATTGAGCAGAATGTTTATTATGTCAACAAAAACAACAAGATCAATCTGCTGGTCCATTTGCTCAAAAACCGGGAAATTGTCTCGGCACTGGTCTTTTCGCGAACTAAGCATGGCGCCGATAAGATCGTCAAACATCTTGAACGTTCCGGGTTTAAGGCCCAGGCCATCCATGGCAATAAATCCCAGAATGCCCGCCAATTGGCCCTGAATAACTTCAAGGAACGAAGAACCCGAATCCTGGTGGCAACCGATATTGCCGCCCGTGGCATCGATATTGAGGAGCTGTCCCATGTCTTTAATTATGATTTGCCCGAGGTTCCGGAAACCTATGTGCATCGGATCGGCCGGACCGGTCGGGCTGGTCTCGGCGGAATTGCGATCGCTTTTTGCGACCAGGAAGAAATGCCGTTACTGGACGGAATCGAAAAACTGGTCGACAAATCAATCCCGGTGGTTGAAGTTCATCCCTTCCCATTAGTGGTCGTCCAAAACGAAGTTAAAGTTGCGGCATCGCGACGGTCCGCAGCCTATAGTGCAACGACAACCAAGAACCGTCGAGGAAGCGGAAGCAGCTCCGGAAAAAACACCGGTGGTAAAAAGGATCGGGATCGTTTCTATTCGAAAAACAAGAAAAAAGATAACCTGTAAAATCTGAATAATTTTGGTTAATCAGGGTATTTAAAGTTTAATTAGGGTTTAAATATTACTTGACGAATGCTTGTGCTAACCATTAAAATTAATAAACAGAATTTTTCGATTCGATTAAGAAGGCGGTAGATTTATGGAAAATATTAGAGTGATGATAGTAGACGATTCAACTTTTTCAATCGCAGTGCTCAAACGGATGCTGCAAAAAGATGGGCTGGAGATTGTTGGCACGGCCCTGAACATGAAAGAAGCAATTCAAAAAGCCCAGGAGCTTAAACCAGATCTGATTACAATGGATATGACCCTGCCAGATGGTGATGGAATCGAGTGTTCAAAAGAAATTCTCAAACACTTGCATGATACTAAAATCATTGCCATCAGTGCGATGATGGATAAAGAAATTATCCAACGGTCCAGAAAAGCCGGGATCAGGGGTTATTTGCAAAAACCCGTCGATCAGATCGATCTGGATTCGGCCATTGAACGGCTTTTTGAAGGCGAAGAACTCTACGGTGTCTTAAAAAATAATTTTGAAGAAGCCTTTAAAGAATCGATTTTCAGTTTTCTGAAACGGGAAATCGGCGGGGAAGTGGCAGTCGAAAAGATAGCAGATCATGCCATGACCACCAATTCATCCGGAATATCTGTCGCGATTGGGATCATTGGCCGCCACGACGGCCGCTTAATCATGGATATGTCGGAAGCGACCGCCCTGGGGATGACTAAAAAAATCCTCCAGGATGATACCCAGCAGATTGATGATGCCATTAATTTCTTAAGCGAATTTACTAATGTTATTGGCGGCAATGCCTGTTCGCTTCTAAACGGGCTCAATCGTTCCTTTGGCCTGCGGGTTTCGCCACCCACCGTCTTCCGGGGCAAAGATATTACCATTTCCATTGGCGATATTATGAGTGAGTCGTTTATAATCAAAACCGATCTCGGTAATGTCTTTATGAATGTGGGCTTTCAAAAGGGGGATGTGGAATGGATATAGAAATTATCAATCCTTTCATTGCATCAGTCACGGATGTTCTGCCGCAGTTGGGGTTTGAAAGTATCAATTTAATCGAACAAAAAGAAAAAACAAAAAAAATTGCAGCCAGCGGTATTGTCCTGACCTTGGGAATCGTTGGCGATAAAAAGGGCAATGTCGCCTATGCCATCGATACCGAGGGAGCCAAGCAGATTGCTTCCATCATGATGATGGGGATGCCGGTGGATGAATTAGACGATATGGCTAAGAGTGCCATTTCAGAACTGTCCAATATGTTAACCGCCAATGCGGCGATTAATTTTTCGAACGATAATATCACAGTGGATATTTCGCCGCCTACCATGCTGACCGGGGAAAACATCGAACTCAGCATGAGTCGGGACCAGGTCACATGCGTTGAATTTGATATCGATGGCATTAAGCTGGAAATCAATGTAGCCCTGGATTAAATAGGTTTTCGATGAACTACCGTACCGACCAATTGTTAATCTGTTGTCCGCTCCGATGCGTACGACATGATGTAACAATTGTCGGTACTGCAAATGCTTTAAAAAAGACATCGTTTTTTCGGTGTCTTTTTTGTGCGTAAAATAAAAACCCCCGTAATGCCGTCTGAGAATACGGCATCACGGGGGTCTAGTTTATGATGTTTACTTGGTCAATTCAAATTTGCTGACCATGTTTTTAAGCAGTTCCGCCTGGCTGTATAGTTCTTCGCTGGCGGCAGCGCTTTCTTCAGCAGTGGCGGAATTATTCTGAACAACCTGGGCAACCTGATCGACGCCGGTGTTGATCTGGTTGATGGACGCGGTTTGTTCGTTGGAAGCGGTATCAATTTTGCTGACCAGGGCGGCAACCTTGGCCACGCCGGCGACAATTTCATTCAGGGATTCAGCGGTGTTGTTGGCAATGATGGTGCCCTCGGAAACCTTGGAAATGGAACCTTCAATCAGTTCGGTGGTTTCTTTGGCAGCTTCGGCACTGCGGCCGGCCAGGGTGCGGACCTCTTCGGCGACGACGGCAAAGCCCTTGCCCTGCTGTCCGGCCCGGGCGGCTTCGACGGCGGCATTCAGGGCCAGGATATTGGTTTGGAAGGCGATATCATCGATGACCTTGATGATATTGGAAATCTTTGCTGAGGCGGCATTGATTTCTGCCATTGATTTTAGCATCTGTTGCATCTGGGTGTTGCCGTTTTCGGCATTTTGCTGGGCGGTCAAGGTTAGCCGATTGGCCAGATCTGCATTGACCGCGTTTTCCCGGGTTTGTACGGCCACTTCTTCAATGGAAGCATTAAGCTCTTGCATCGAGCTGGCCTGTTCGGTAGCGCCCTGGGCCAGGGCCTGGCTGCCGTCGGAAACCTGGCGAGAACCCGAAGCGACCTCGTCGGCGGAATGATTGATGTTGCCGAGGATCTCATTGAGCGAGTTCATGGTGTCGTTTAAGGAATTTTTGATTATCGCATAACTGCCTAGATAATCTCCCGTCATTGGTTGGGTCAGATTACCGGCGGCCATCTGTTCCAGCACAATAGCGGCTTCGCTGATGGGCTGTTCGATGGCATCCAGAGTCTGGTTGAAGCCATCGACGATGTCCCGGTAACCGCCGGAAAAGCGGGATGTATCGCTACGGACTTCGAGGTTGCCGTTGATCCCGGCCTGAGCCAGGTTGCGGGATTCAGCAATTAGATTGTCGATGGAAGTCAGGGTGGCGATCACCGATGGGGTCAGTTTGTCGTTGTCGGACCGTTTGCCAATGGCGACAAATTCACCCAGTCGGCTGGTATCGCCCAGCGAAATCCGGATAAAGGCATCCTGCACATGGAGCAGCCGGGCCTGAACCAGGTTGATTTCCTCGGAAAACTCCGACATGCTGCCTTTATAGCTGCCTGCCATCGACATCGTGTAATCATTGGTGGCCATTTTATTCATCACCTGGCGGGCCTCATTGATGGGCGCCAGCAGGGAGTTCAGGGTATTGTTAAAGCCTTCAATGATTTTACGGAAATCACCACTATGCTTCGTGGCATCAGCCTGGATTTCCAGTTGGCCGGCAGTGGCGGCCTGAGCCAGCATATTGACATCGGCAACCAGGGCATTGATGTTATCAATACAGGAATTCAGGTTTTCTTTAATGGTATTAAAATCGCCGTGATAGGCGGCGGTGATTTTGGCGGGAATTTCGCCGTGGCTGATCTTATTCATATAATCAGCGGCGACCGTCAGGGGCGCGACCACGGCATCCAGGGTATGGTTGACGCCAACGACGATATCCCGGTACTTGCCCTGGAATTTCGCGGCATCACCGCGGATAGCCAAATGCCCGTCGGTGGCCGATTGGGTCAGCATTTCAACCTCGGTTTCGAGGTTCTTGAGGTTTTCCACCACTTCAATCAGACTTTTGGACTGAATATCTTTATCCGATTTAATATCAACGGTGACATTGAGGTTTCCCAGCGAAATCTGTTCCAGGGTGGCAATGTTTTCCTGAATATTTTCCGACAGTTTCTGGAAGGACAGTCCCAGTTGTCCCAGCTCATCTTCCCGGCTGATGATTACTTCAGGGATTTGGCTGTCAAAATCACCTAATTCAGCCTTATGGAACAGCTCGGTGATCAGCACAATGGGATTGACCACCCCTTTGACCTGCTTCACAATGATAACGCTCAGAATGATCAGGGTTAATAAAAAGAGACCGATCAGCTGGAAGATCAGGGCCATAATCGGGGCATTGAGTTCACTTTGAGGCTCCATAATCGCTAGGGTCCAGCCAGTGGCGGGAATCGGGGCGTAATAAATGTTATTCTTGCCGGCCTCATCACTAAACACCCCGGAGCCGGGTTCGCCGCTGAGGATGCTTTCACCCAGGGTGGCCAGACTGGTGTTGGGATCTTCCAGCAGATTGACGGTCATCGCTTTAGCAACATCCGCATCGGCGATGTAGAGACCGTTCTGATCGACCAGGAACGCCCGGCCGGTTTCGCCGACTTTAATCGCGCTGATCATGGTCTGGAGACTGGAAAGATCGATATCGCCGGTGACCACGCCTTTAAACTGTTTGTTGCTGTCGTAAAAACCTTGGGTCGCGGTAACCAGGGAAATCCCCAGAGTCTCATCCTGATAGGGGGCCGACCAGGCCACAGTGTCGCTGTCATTTTTTCCGGCCAGATACCATTCCTGATTGGGAAAGTCATAGTCGTCGGTACTGTAGAGCGCTTCGGCAAAGCTGACAGTGCCACCGTCGCGATAAGCATAGGGGCCAAAATATTTGATGCCCGGTTGATAACCATTATAATCAAACCAGACGCCGGCGCCATAGGTGTCAGCATTGAGGCCCACATATTGGGTCAGCAGCGCGTTGTATTCCGGAACGGTCATCTGGGTGCCGGTGACGCCAATGGTTTTGCTTAAACTGCTGACCACCTTGCTGTGATTGTCCAGGGACTGTTCGACCTCGGTGATAATCTGACTGAGCTGGAGGTTCATCCGCTCTTCGATTTGCTGGTTTTCGGTGTTGATGCTTAACACCGTCACAGTGATGCCAATCACCAGCAGGGCCAGGGCTACAAAAATGATCACCATCGAGGTGATTTTATTACCAATTGAATGCTTGTTAAAAATCTTCATCCTGATTTCCGCCTTTTCTTTTTTGAGAGTACAGTGAGTGTGCTGTAATTGCCATGAGCTTTGGGGGCAGTTTCGCACGAAACATTTGCGACACGAGGGCGTACAACACTTTGTTGTACAGTTCGCCGACACGTTACAAAATTGTATGTGGAAACAGGCCTAAAATAAATATCGGTCGCTGTTGTGGAAATTTTAGAATTATTTGTCAGTTGCTGGGGTCTTTATACCACATTTTATCGTATTCTAAACGGGCCCGCCATAAAATCCTAGTTAATAAGGGGTAGATTATCGGACACTTCAGGAGGTTTGGGCCTGGAGCTGTAAAAAATTCTGACCCAGCGCCTTGCCGATGTTGGGCAGACCAAGGCTGGTAAACAGCGCCATCAGGGCCGACCAGTAGGGCGGGTAGCGATCCTGACCTTTGGAAAGCAGCGGTTCCTGATCAGCGATGATAATTTTTAAATCCCAACCAAAGGCACAGTCACCACTTTCGGGGGCGTTATCTGGCCGATAAACAGCTTTCCAGTCCTGGACATAAAGGCCCCAAAAATCCGTCAGCAGTTGCTGCCACTGTTGGTGGTCGATGTAAATTTCTGGCAGATCCGGGTAATAACAGAGAAACGGTCCCTCAATGGTGGCCCCGGCCGGGGTTTTGGTAAAGGTCAGATTCTGACTGGCCGCCCCCTGCTGATAGGTGTTCAGCACGATCTGACGGGTTGTCGTCAGCAGCTCCCGGTGATCGCCGCCAAAAGTAATCTGACAGTCCCGGCAATAAAGCAATGGCTGGGTCGCCGGGCTGGTGTTGGTGCTGCCGCATTGTGGGCAAATAGTTGGGCTCATAGTGGCCTCCTTGTATGCAATAATTTAAACCAAGTACCGACAATTGTTACATCATGTTGTACGCATCGAAGTGCAAACCTCAAGTTTACAGCAATCAATAGATTCGGGTGTTGGTGGTGACTTCTTCGATACACTCATTAAGCCATTCAATGTAGGATTTTTCGCGCTTGATGGCCGACTTCAGGACGATGTAGTCGCCGTATTCCGGGCTCTGAATGGTTGAAATATCCTTCGTCGCTAAAAGAATTTCCATATTGGTCTGAAGTTTTGAAAGTTTTTCCTGGCGTTGCTTAAGCTGATAGTTAAAGTGCGCCAGGATTTTCTCGTTGCTCATCGACTCGATAAAATAGGCTTTGAGCCTGAAGATGTCTTTGGGAGTCGGTTCCAGCAAATCCTGCTGCAACAGCCAGTTGTGAAAATCCTGTTTACCTTTTTCCGTAATCGAATAGATTTTTTTGCGGAGTTTGTCGCCCTCCGGTAAGGTTTCAAAGGTGATCATCCCTTCGTCGGTGAGTTTTTTCAGCTCCGGGTAGATCTGGCTGTGTTTGGCATACCAGAAATTGACCAGCTCCATATTAAATACTTTCATCAAATCATAACCAGTCATGGTTTCCCGGTTGATGAGTCCGAGGATGGCATATTTTAATGTTCTCATTTTGTATTAAGCCTTTCGTTTTGTGTCACATCTTTGTACTTATCTATTTTATCTGATTTTGGCCAAGAATGCATCGGTTTTCTTGGCCAGTTTTAAATATTAACATAAAGAAGCAATTTATTTGCCTTGACTTGATTAAAAAGAATCATTTACAATAATAGTAACAGTGTTGATTGAGAAATGCTAAACTACCGTACCGATCATTTGTTAATCTGTTGTTCGCCACAAGATCGGACACTAATAAGAAATAAAATTTCTTATTAGTCGCGGGCAGTCGCCAACTACAAGCTAGCTTGTGATTGGCTCGTTGCCTTCACGCAGGCTACCGCCGTGTCCGCCTTGATGCGTACAACATGATGTAACAATTGTCGGTACTGGGTTAGGTTCTAATTAAACAGGCTGGAATTTGAATTCAAATAGAATGGAGAATTTATGAAAAATATTAATAAAATGGATAGTGTCGTGACGCCAGAGGGCAAAGAACGATACTAGGCCTTTAGCCCTCCAAACGGTTTACAATACTAAAATTTGGAGGAAAAAATGAATAAGATAAATTTGGAAAATTACGGATTAGACCAGCGGATTAAGCATGAAGCCAGTAAGTATAGTGGTTTGTTTGTGGCCCGGGTGACGGAGCAGCATCGGGAGCTTTATAAGGTGATTGGTGAAGCGGGGGAATTGCTGGCTGAGGTATCGGGGAAGTTTGTCTTTAATGCCGAAGACAATACCAGCTTTCCGGTGGTTGGCGACTGGGTGATGATCGACCGGACCGCTGAAGGTTCGGGGAATGCGGTGATCCATCAGGTGTTAAGCCGGAAGTCGCTGTTTGAGCGAAAAGCTGCCGGAACGGGGAACGGTATTCAGATTATCGCCGCCAATTTTGATCTGGTTTTTATTTGCATGTCATTAAACAATGATTTTAATCTGCGCCGGCTGGAGCGTTATTTATCGATTGCCTGGAACAGCATGGCCCGGCCGGTGATCGTCCTGACCAAGGCCGACCTCTGTGATGATTTAGCGGCCCGGCTCAGTGATATTTCCGCGGTTCGGGTGGGCACCGATGTGGTGGTCTGCTCCAGTCTCGATAACCGCGGCTATGACGAGATCGCCGGCTATCTGGCCCCGGGCAAAACGATTGTCTTTCTGGGTTCATCCGGGGTTGGAAAATCGACCATTATCAACCATCTGATCGGCTCCGAAGTGCTGGCCACCAAGGGTCTAAGAAATGATGACAAGGGTCGGCATACCACCACCCATCGGCAGCTGCTGCTGTTACCGGACGGCGGCGTGGTCATTGATACGCCGGGGATGCGGGAACTCCATCTGGACAGCGCCGATCTGTCCCGCTCTTTTGCCGACATTGAAAGCCTGGCCGAACAATGCCGGTTTGGCGACTGCAGCCATAGCAACGAACCGGGCTGTGCGGTCCGCGCCGCCATTGAGACCGGAAGCCTCGCGGCCAAACGACTGGAAAACTATCGTAAGCTGCAAAAAGAATTGGACTACGAAGGGCTTAATTCCCGGCAGTTGGAAGCCGAAAAGATCAAAAAGATGTTTGGTAGCAAAGGCGAAATGAAACAGCTGATGCGCCAGGCAAAGAATAAAAACAAACACTAATTAACAGGCTTGTCAGCAACAGGATAGCAACGATGAAGGCCTTGCGGATGAACAGCCCGGGCTTTTGTCCGGAGTCGATTAATTTAGTGAAATTGGCCGACTCAATGAAAAATAACTAGGGATTAGAGCGTCAATCCCGATTGACATCCCAGAAGAGGTTTAGATGATTAAAAAAATAGAAAATCGTGATTTAGCAGCGGCGGTGAAGCTGGCCAATGCGGTTTTTCATGAATTTATTGCCGATGGCTATACCGAAGAAGGCAGCCAGACCTTTACCAATTATCTGGACTATAAGCTGGAAGAAATGACCGAGGATCTGGCCACCGGCCATAAGAAGCTGTGGGGTTTTTATCAAGGTGACCAGATTATCGGGGTCATCGGCACCCGGGATGAGCTGCATATCTCGCTGATGTTTGTCGATAAGAACCATCACCACCAGGGCATTGCCCGGGCCTTATTTAACACCGTCCTGACGGACTTAAAAAGCCAGCAGCCAGGAAAACCCTTTGTCATGACCGTCAATTCGTCCCCCTATGCGGTGGACGTATACCGCCGCTTCGGCTTTGAAGCGACCGCCCCGGAACAGGTTAACAAGGGGATCCGCTTTGTGCCGATGAAGCTGATAGTGAAGGGCTGATGACGAACAAAATTTGCTTTGATGGCGGAAACCGGCAGCGAAGCTCACGGCAGTATGCAACGGCCTCTAAAAGCCAGTTAAGACATTTACCTATGGTAAATTCTTAATGATTGCGTTATCAGAAAAATTTAATTTGACAAAAGCACCAAGATCGATTAAGCTTTAGCTAATTTAATACTTCAATCAAACCGTTGACGTGGAGATAACGGTGTATCGTGCAGTTACAGAGAGCGGGGAAGGCTGAGAGCCTCGCACAACGCAGAACTCCTGCTAAGTGTACAGGGATTTTTCTCTGTAAATTAAGGTGGTACCGCGGGTTTGCATTTTTGCGCTCGTCCTTGATTAATTTATATTAATCAGGGGCGGGCGTTTTTTTATTACATAAAAAGCCCATAAATAATGTGAACGCTGATTGGGAGGTTAACTCGTCACTGACGTACCGACCAATTATTAATCTGTTGTTCGCTGCGGGATCGGACAGGCTGCGCCGTGTCCGCCCCGATGCGTACAACATGATGTAATAATTGTCGGTACTGGGTAGTAGTGGGATTTGCGTTTGTCTCATCCTTTTAAATCAGCTAATTAACAAATGCTATGACAACATAAAACTGGGTTACAAGATAAATTTTTCTTAACGAAAGGATACGATTATGATTAAACCATCGATGGAAGAAGCCAGAGGGTATTGCGGGGATTATCAGAGCATCCCGATCAGTCTGGAGTTGTTTTCAGATATCAAGACACCGATTGAGGTGCTTAAAATTTTAAAAGCCACGGGTAAAAAGTGTTATTTGCTGGAAAGTGTGGAGGGCGGCGAAAAATGGGGGCGGTATTCGTTTCTGGGCTTTGACCCGACCCTGACGGTGACCTGTCTGGACGGCGAAGTGGTGATTAAAAACGGCAAGACCCGGGAAATTCTCACCGATGATCCGCGTTTGGTGCTGCGGGAAATTTTGGCCCAGTGGAAAAGTCCCAAGCTGGATTTTCTGCCAGTCTTTACCGGGGGCTTTGTCGGCTATCTTTCCTATGATTTTGTTAAATACACCGAAACCAATCTGGTTCTTCAAAATGACAACGCCGAAAATTTTGATGACATGAATCTGATGCTGTTTGACAAGGTCATCGCCTATGATCATCTGCGTCAGAAAATTGTGGTGATAGTCAATATTAAAACCGACAACTTTGAGAAAAACTATATCGACGGGGTGATTGCGCTGAAGGAAATTGAAGCCTTGATTAAAAACGGCAGCAGTACGGTGGCTTTCCGGGGTCAGGTGACGTCGGAATACCGCGCACTGTTTAGCAAAGACTATTATTGCGAGATGGTCGAAAAAACAAAAGAGCATATTGTTCAGGGCGATATCTTCCAGGCGGTGATTTCCAACCGGCTGGAAGCGGATTTTGAGGGCGATCTGCTGTCGGCCTATCGGGTGCTGCGAACGGTTAATCCCTCGCCCTACATGTTTTATATCGACTTTGATGAAATTCAGGTGGCCGGGGCCTCGCCGGAAACCCTGGTGTCGCTTAAAAATGCCAAACTGTCGACCTTTCCGATTGCCGGTACCTGTCCCCGGGGCGAAACCCCGGAAGAAGATGAGGCCTTTATCGCCGAGTTACTGAAGGATGAAAAAGAACTCAGCGAACACAATATGCTGGTCGATCTGGGCCGCAACGATCTCGGCAAGGTCAGTGAGTTTGGCTCGGTGAAGGTGGAAACCTATCAGGAGGTGGTCCGCTATTCCCATGTTTCGCATATTTCTTCGACCGTCACCGGGATCCTCAAAGACGGGCTGGATCAGCTCGATGCCCTGGGGGCGGTGTTACCGGCCGGGACCCTGTCCGGGGCGCCGAAAAAACGGGCGATTGAAATCATCAACGCCCTGGAAGGCCAGAAACGCGGTGTCTATGGCGGGGCAGTCGGCTATATCGACTTTTCCGGCAACATGGATATGTGCATTGCGATTCGGATGGCGGTCCGCAAAAACGATAAGGTGTATGTCTCCGCCGGCGCCGGGATTGTCGCGGACAGCATCCCCGAAAATGAATTTAATGAGTCCCGAAATAAGGCCCGGGCGATGTTTGAAGCCCTGGACCGGGCCCAGGAGGTGGAATAATGATTTTACTGATTGACAATTACGACAGCTTTT
>PGZR01000200.1 GCA_002841405.1 Firmicutes bacterium HGW-Firmicutes-4
AGATCCTGAAGCCGTACCAGACCTTCGATGGTATTTTCCAGTTCCACGAAAAAGCCGAAGGAGGTAACACCGCTGATCCGGCCAGTAAATTCTTCGCCAATATGGCGGGTCATGTACTCGGTCATCTTAAGCTTAGTGATTTCTCGCTCGATGTTTTCGGCCCGACGCTCGGTCTCGGAGGCATGACTGGCCACCGCTTCGATATTCGCCTCCAGATAATCCAGAGACTTTTTGTTTATTTTTCCGGTAATCGCCTTGGCCAGATAGCGGTGGATAAAGAGATCGGGATAACGGCGGATTGGTGAGGTAAAATGGGTATAAAAGCTTGCGCCCAGGGCATAGTGACCGAGGTTATGGCCTTCATAAACTGCCTGCTGCATCGTTCGTAGCATCAGCAGAGTGATCACTCGTTCTTCATTTTTGCCAGCGATGTCAGCCACTAGCTGCTGAAAGTCGTGGCCGGATGGTACCAGATCATCGTTTTTCCCCAATTTAAATCCATAGCGATTGATAAAGGTGCGGAAAGCCGCCAGCTTTTCGGGATGGGGTTCAGGATGATTCCGGAAAATAAAAGGCGCATCCAGTTTAGAAACGTGCTCGGCAATGGTTTCATTGCAGATCAGCATAAACTCTTCGATGATCCGGTGGGAGATCAACCGTTCGTCAATGACAATATCCTCAGGAAAGCCCTGTTGATCCAATAAAATCTTGGCTTCGGGAAAATCGAAATTGATGGCGCCCCGGTTTAAGCGGCGTTTGACCCGCAGGATTTCATGGAGTTCCTCCATCAGCACCAGATCGATACGAAAGGGCTTCAGCTCAGCAGCCACGTCAATCCGATCTTCCAGCAGGGCATTAACTTTTTTATAGGTCATTCGTGCTTTAGAACAGATTACCGATTTGAAAATTTCATAATCGACCACCTGGCCATTTTTATCGATTTCCATTTCACAGCTGAAGGTCAGCCGATCTTTATTAGGCACCAGACTACAAACGTCATTGGAAAGCTTGAAGGGCAGCATTGGCACCACCCGATCAACCACATAAACGCTGGTCCCCCGATCCAGGGCGGACACATCAATGTCGCTACCCTGGCGGACATAATGGCTGACATCGGCGATATGAACCGCCAAGATGAAATTTCCGTTTTTCTTTTTATGGATCGAGACAGCATCGTCATAATCCTTGGCATCATCCCCGTCAATTGTAAAGATTCGCTGGTTCCGCAGATCCCTACGTTTTTTTAGTTCGTCGGGGCTAATCCGATCGTTCAATAAATTGGTTTCCCGTTCTACATCAGGAGAGAAATCCATGGGAATATCATACTCCTTTAAAACCGAAAGAATATCGATACCCGGCTCGTTTTCGTTGCCTAGAATTTCCAGAATTTCCCCTTCCGGGTTTTTTCCTGCATCCGACCAGGAAACAATCTGAGTAACAACCTTATCGCCGTTGATAGCTTTTTTACCGCGGCGTTCGGGAATAAAAATATCCTTGCAAAGCCGGTCGTTATCTGGTACTACAAAGCCGAACCCCTTGCCCTTTTCATAACGGCCAATGATCTTCTTATGACCCCGGTCAATGATTTCCACGACTTCCCCTTCGGGTCTTTTTTCACCAGGTTTGGAGGTAAGCCGGACCCACACGGTGTCCATATCCAGAGCGCCGTGGAGATTTTTTTCCGGAATAAAGACATCTTCAGAAAAAATCGTATAGTCGGGAATGACAAAGCCGAAACCCCGCTGGTTACCTCGGAGGACACCTACAATTTTGGGACAATCATTGGTTTTCTGGTACCCACCATTACAATCTTTTGCCACTCTGGCTTTTATTTCCAGCTCTTTGAGCACATGAGACAGCATCTGCCGATCTTTCTTTTTTGACAGTCCGATAAAGTCCGATAATTGATCAAAGGTCATATTCTTATACTTTTTGTCATTCATTAAACGCTTGACAATTCGTTTTAATTCTTTAGTTTTCATATTATCTCCGATCATTTAGTTTTTTACGCAATTGGTCGATTTCATTCATAACTTCGATGGGACTCATTTCGTTTATATTCATTTCCCGGATCACGCCGAGGGCAGCTTCTTCTTCGGCAGTCATGGCTTTGGCAACATCAAAAAAGTTCAGTTGAGCACCTTTCCCCCCAGATAAAGCAGTGGGTTCCGCCACCAGCAGCTCCTGCCGGTAGGTATCTTCGCCAGATTCCAGATGACCGAGAATTTCCTGGGCCCGGCGGGTCACTCCCGCCGGAAAACCGGCCAGCTTGGCCACTTCGATGCCGTAGCTCTGGTCGGCTGGACCGGGAATGATT
>PGZR01000059.1 GCA_002841405.1 Firmicutes bacterium HGW-Firmicutes-4
AATAGTCGGAAAATAATCCTGATAATTTTTTTGAATGTTTTTTAAATACTCCACCTTGGAAGCATTAACCTTCAAATTATTGGCAATCAGGTGAGCCTGATTCTGGAGGCTCTTCTGTTCGTTCAAATCGCGATTATATTGGGTTTGTAACTGTTTATACCGGTCTTCCCGCTGTTGTTTTTCATCCAGCAGACTGTTCATATCTTTTTTTAGCTGTTCCAGGTCTGATACAATATGATTTTGACTAGCCGCTGTTTCATTGAGATACGTTTCAATAAAAGACGCCTCAGTTTTTGCTTCCTGAATCGCTGTTTTGATCTCAAAACGCTTTGTTTCGAGTTTTTCACAAAGCGATTGATGATTAGAAATGTGATCCTGGGTGGCTTTTATCCGGTCTTTTTCTTGCTGTTCTTCAAGCAGCAAAAGATTTAGGCTGTTTTCCAGTTCGCCCCAGGTTAATTCATAAGTCCGGAGATTTTCGGCTAAGATATTCTTTTCAAGTTCCAGTCCATTGATCCGCTCAAGCGTTGCGGACATTCGGGATGCCAGGCTTTCAGCTTCCGATTTTAAGCGTTCCTGAGTTATTTCGTTGGCTTCCAATTGGCTTTTGCAACGGATATCTTCCCGCTGAACCTGATCGAAATCCGCTTTGAGTACCGAAAGATTTTTCTTTTCGGCGTCAGCTAAAAGATCCAACTCACGATTCTCGATGGTCAGTTTTTGGTACAGTTCATCCTTTTTCTGGATGGTTGACTCAATTTGTTCGCATCTTTTAAGCTGTTCTTTAAGATTCTTTTTTAATTCTTCCAGTTCTGCAACAGCACTGCTCATTTTTCGATAAAAGATTACCTGATCAACGGTTTTTAATTCCTCATGAAGCGTTAGCCAGCTTTTAGCCTTGCGAGACTGGTTTTTTAACGGCCCCACCTGTTTTTCGATTTCGGTCATAATATCCCGAAGCCGATCCAAATGTCCCTGGGTTTGCTCCAGCTTTTTTTCGGCTTCATTTTTTTTTGTTTTATAAGAAACAATTCCCACTGCTTCTTCAAAAATATTCCGCAGCTCGGTGGGACTGCTGGCTAAAATATTCTCGATACTGCCCTGGCTGATCAAGGAATAACCGTTTTTTCCCAACCCGGTATCCATAAAAATACTGTGGATCTCTTTCAGTTTGCAGCTTTTTTTATTAATGGCGTAGTCACTTTCCCCAGACCTGAATAGTTTTCGTGAGATCGCTATTTCCTGAGGATAGTTTTCCAATGAACCATCTTTGTTGTCTAAAATCAAAACAACCTCGGCATAACCAGAGGCTTGTTTTTTTTCTGTTCCTGAGAAGATCACGTCTTCCATTTTTTTGCCCCGGAGGGATTTAATGCTTTGCTCACCTAAAACCCATTTGATGGCGTCGGTGATATTACTTTTTCCACTGCCGTTAGGGCCCACAATTGCAGAAATACCTTCTGAAAACTCAAGGCTTACAGGGTCTGCAAATGACTTAAACCCCGATAATCGCAACTTTTTTAAATACAAGCCCTCACCTCAATTTCCCGTTGTATCCTATTGTCATTAACTTTCCCTGGTCTTTATTAAATAATTTTTGGCAGCGTCCTGTTCCCCTTCTTTTTTGCTTTTCCCGATGCCCTGACTCACGCAATCACCATTAAAGATCAATTTAATATAAAAGGTTTTATTATGTTCTGGTCCTTCAGAACGATCCAAAACATACTCAATGACATTATCATTGTTTTTCTGGATATACTCCTGAAGCTCCGTTTTATAGTCTTTCACCAGGGCACCGGACAAAGCCAGATGGATATTGCTTTCCAACACTTTCAGCACGACTTTCCGGGTCGTTTCGAAATTGCTGTCTAAAAAAACAGCCCCGATCAGGGCCTCAAATGCATTGGCAAGATTCGATTTTCGCTGCCGCCCTCCGGTGACAATTTCACCCTTTCCCAAGAAGATATGACAATTTCACCCTTTCCCAAGAAGATATGATCTCCCAACTGGAGCTCATAGGCAGCCTTGGAAAGCGACTCGGCACATACAATATTGGAACGGATTTTCGTCATTTTACCCTCAGATAATTTGTGAGATAAAAATAAATACTCACTGATAATCAGTTCCAATACTGCATCCCCCAAGAATTCAAGTCGTTCGTTGTTGGTTGAATTCCCTGAATGTGAACTATGCGTTAATGCTACTTTTAATAAGTCCTTTTTTTTAAAACGGTAATCGATCTTTTCTTCGATTGTCACTTAATATCCCCCCTTCTCAATTACGAGATGTCTACCTGGACGTTTCTCGCTTTTTCCCACCAAAAGAATCAAAATGAACAAAACCTGGCGCAACTTTTAAATTTTATGAAAAGGGGTGCCGGTGTTTCACAGCGACACCCTTTAGCTTACTCAGGAAATTGCGTTGATGATATCTTCAACGGTTTGAATATTCTCTAATGCAGTTTCGTCTATTTTTGTTCCAAATTCATCTTCGAATGCCATAATCAGCTCAACCACATCCAGTGAATCTGCCTCCAGATCGTCAATGAGTGAGGTTTCAAGGGTAATTTTTTCAATGTCAACATCCAGTTGTTCTGAAATAATTGCCGTAACTTTTAAAAATCGTTCATCCATGACTTAAGCCTCCCTGTTTTTTGCATTATCGGTTATTTTTTGTAACACGTCATTTTCAATAAACTTGATACTCTGTCTCACCGCATTTTTGATGGCAAAGGCATCACTGCTACCGTGAGCTTTCATAATGCCGCCCTTAACACCTAAAAATGGAGCGCCACCGTATTCAGCATAGTCAAATTGTTTTTTAAAGCTTTTTAAATTGTCTTTAATCAGCATTCCCCCAATTTTTCCTTTGGTGTTGCTCATGATTGAGGTCTTCATTCCCTTAAGCAGATACGCCGCAATGCCCTCGGTTAATTTCAATACGATATTACCGGTAAACCCATCACAGACTAAAACGTCGGCTTTTGTTTCGGGTATATCGCGTGCTTCCACATTGCCCAAAAAATTAAATTCGCCAGCTTCTAAAAGCTCATAAGCGGCTTTTACAAGACTATTGCCTTTTTTTGCTTCAGCACCGATATTAATCAGACCAATACCCGGATTTACTTTACCTAAAACATTTTCTGAATAAATTTTTCCCAATAGGGCGAATTGTTCCAGATATTCTGGTTTGCAATCGGCATTGGCACCGGTATCAATCAGCACAACCACCCCGTCATTTTTGGGCAAAGTCGCTGCCAGCGCCGGACGTTTAATGCCCTTGATCCGACCAAGCTTTAAGAGCCCACCGGATAAAAGTGCCCCGGTACTGCCAGCTGAAATCAATACTGCATTTTCCCGGTTCTTCATTTCGTCCAATGCCACCACCAAAGATGAATCCGGTTTTCGGCGAATCGCCATGGCCGGCTCTTCAGTATTCTCGATGACGGTTTCAGCATGCAAAATTTCTATTTTGTCTTTAGGGTAATCGTATTTTGAAAGCTCTGCTTCTATGGCTTGCCTGCGACCCACCAGGGTCAGCTTGATGTCATATTCTTTAACTGCATCAATGGCTCCCTTGACGATTTCATAAGGCGCATGATCGCCACCCATGGCATCTAAAAATATGTTCAAAATAACGCCCTCCTTTAATCTGTCCATTATCCCAGAAAAAACCTATTCAGTAAATACTATCAGCAAAAATTATCCAGGTTTGAAATAATCCCAGATAGAGAAAAAACAGAGTCTAAACTCTGTTTATTCGTTAAAGCTGATAACGCTAACGTCTTTGTATGTGCCACAAGACTTGCAAACTGAATATTTAATTTGTAATGTGTTCTTCTTTTGTCTCTTCTTGACTTAGAAGTTTTTCTCTTTGGTACAGCCATCACTCACACCTCCTAATAGTAAAGTCATTTCACTTACAATAAATTTTTTAACGCTTCAAATCGAGGATCATAATCACCAAATTTGTCACATCCACATTGCTCGTGATTTAAATTATTGCCGCATTTTGGACACAAACCCGCACAATCTTCACTGCACAGTACACGGAAAGGTTCATTAATATAAATGCATTCTTCAATGATGGGCAATAAATCAAGTATTGCTTCATCATCTTCAACCGTTACCGTATCCGTATAGTCATAAAGACAATCGATGGGGGTTGGTTCTAGGCAACGCGCACAGGGAAAGATCATGGTCATCTCAATGGTGAAGGCCACCAGAAAATTACCTTTCGATATTTTCTCAATGGTTCCACGCACTAAGGCTCCATTTTCATCCAGTTCTCCCTCTATATCATTTAAATCCGTATTTTTTACAACAAATTCAAAAGGGATTATTTTTTCCTGCAATAGCTTATTGATTTCAAAATTCATTTTATCACTCCAAACGGGCAATCATCATTATATAGACGATTGCCCGTTTTGTCAAGTGAAATACTTTACATTATTTAGCTAATAGAGTCTTTATCCGAGATAACAGTCGCTTCGCCACGTTTGCTGTTGGTAACTGGGTCTAAAGTAATACCTAAGTATTTTAAACCACCGCAAATTGCAGCCCGGGAAGTTGTTGAGTTTTCTCCTAAACCAGCTGTAAAGATAATGCCATCAACACCGTCCATTGCGGCTACATAAGCACCAATCGTCGTTCGAACCCGGTAGTGGAAAATATCCAGTGCTAATTGAGCCCGTTTATTACCATTGTTTGCTGCGCCTTCGACATCACGGAAATCGGAGCTGATTCCAGAAACGCCAAGCACTCCAGATTTTTTGTTCATCAGGGTATCAACTTCTTCGACTGTGTATCCTTTATTAACCAGGAAAGGAATGATCGCAGGATCAATATCGCCGCAACGAGTTCCCATTTCCAATCCAGCCAGTGGCGTTAATCCCATTGAAGTGTCAACAGATTTTCCGTTTTTAATGGCACAAAGACTGGCACCATTGCCTAAATGACAGGAAATCAGTTTCAGGTCTTCAAGTTTTTTGCCCATTAATTCAGCAGCGGCCTGGCTCACAAATTTGTGAGAGGTTCCGTGGAAACCGTATTTTCTGATCTTGAATTTTTCATATAATTCATAAGGGAGTGGATACATGAAAGCTTCACCTGGTAATGTCTGATGGAAAGCGGTATCAAATACTGCTACCATGGGTACATTTGGCAGTAATTCCCGACACGCATTAATCCCAATCAGGTTGGCAGGATTATGAAGCGGCGCTAATTCTGAGCACTCTTCCAGACTCTTAATAACCGCATCATCAATAACGACTGAATCAGAGAAAGTTTCAGCACCATGAACAGCTCGATGACCAACAGCAGAAATTTCTTCCAAAGACTTCACTACCCCATGAGCAGGATCAACTAAAGCAGCCATGACAAGATTTAAAGCTTCTTTATGTGTCTTCATAGGTTGTTCTACTTTTACCTTGTCTTGACCTGGAGCTTCGTGAACCAAAACAGATCCTTCAATACCGATTCTTTCAACTAAACCTTTAGCTAAAACTTCTTCAGTGGTCATATCAAGCAACTGATATTTTAGTGAAGAACTACCGCAGTTAATAACAAGTACATTCATTAATAATTACTCTCCTTTAGTTTTTTATTGATTACATTTCATACGTTCTATATAATAACAGTAATACGCAAAGAATACCATTATTTTTTTGTCATATTTCGATAATAAATTAATAAATTGCTATTTTTTTAACAAAAGAGAGGCTAACATGAAAATTCTAGGTATTATTGCTGAGTATAAGGCAGTCTGACTCAACGCGGTGACTTCGCTATTTTAAACAAATGGGAACGAGCTCGGCTGGCTCTGTCTGCCGGTGTTGATCTGGTCTGTGAGCTACCCTTTGGCTACGCCTGTCAAAGTGCTGAAGCCTTTGCCCATGGGGGGATTAAGATCTTTAACGCCACCGGGGTAGTTGATGTCCTCTCCTTTGGTTCCGAATTCGGACATATCCAGCCGCTAACCAGTCTGGCTGAAACACTCGTTCATGAACCGGTCGAATTTAAGACCTTCCTTAAACAGGAGCTATCATCTGGGGTTTCTTTTCCTAAAGCTAGAGAACTGGCAATCCGCTCCTATTTGGGCCATGAGGCTGGTAATCTTTTAAAAACTCCCAATAACATTCTGGCCCTCGAATATCTCAAGGCCCTACACAAAACCCAAAGCGATATCGATGCACTGACCGTTAAACGGCAAGGTGCCGCCTATCACAGTCTGTTGCCTTCTAAATATCTCAGTGCCACCGGGATCCGGAATATTTTAAAAGACGCACTTGCCCACCCGGAATCCGCAGCAGCTATTTTGAAAGCGTTAGATAATAAGCTTCCTTATTCAACTGATGATCTGATTGTTCCATTTAAAAAAAATTACAATCCCAGCGGCGACGATTATTTCCTCAATGCCCTGCGTCTGCAAATTCTTTCAAATGATGTAAAACATTTGAAAAACACCCCCTATGTCAGTGAAGGCCTGGAGCACAAAATTAGAGATGCCCTAAAAATAGCCACCAGTCTAGATGAATGTGTCAATGGGATTATCTCAAAGCGAATTCCCCAAACCCGAGTCCGTCGGATCCTCTCCAATCGACTCCTGGAACTGGATAAAGAAACCTTGAAACATTTTCAATCGGAATCCTTCGTCCCCTACCTGCGGGTGCTGGGTTTTAATGACAAAGGCCAGGCTATCCTGAAAGCGATTAAGGATCAGGGCCAGTTGCCTATTTTAACCAGTCTGAAAAAGAGCCGGTTTTTATTAACTCCCACCCAGAATAAAATGCTCTATTATGATTGTCGCGCCACCGACTTTCACAATCAGTTTTATGAGACCAAGTATTGTTATCATCGGGATTACCTTCAAAGTCCGGTTCACAATCCGAATCAAGAAATGTTTGAATTTATTAAATAAAAAACAAAAATAACTATAAACTATTCAATTAGTTTCACAACGATCCAAGTCAACCAAATACAAAGGAGATATACATGCCATTTTTTACGAACGAAAAACCAGACCTACCCAAACGACCGATCCTCCAACCCTTCTGTGGACCAGTTCAGGGACAATTCCGACGGGGTGTATCCAGTTATAAAGGAATTCCTTATGCCATGCCCCCCATTGATACTCGACGTTTTAAAGCACCCGAACCGATGCCACCCTGGGAAGAGGTACGTGATTGTTCCAAACCAGGTAACGTATCGCTTCAAATGGGTGGTATCACCGTTGATTCACCAAGCACCTATCAAATGGATGGCAAAAGCGAAGACTGTCTGTTTCTGAACGTCTGGACCCCTGCAGTTACCGCCGAAGAACGTTTTCCGGTTTATGTATTTATCCATGGCGGTGCTTTTTCCTCAGGTTCCGGCTCAGAAATGGTTTATGATGGCGGTCGGATGGCTCAGGAAGGCGTAGTGGTCGTTACCATCAACTATCGGCTGGGGGCTCTGGGTTTTCTGGCGACCCGGGGATTGCTAGAGGAAGCTGGTACTACTGGTAATTATGGCTTACTGGATCAGATCCAGGCCTTGCATTGGATTCAGGCTAACATCGAAACCTTTGGTGGCGATCCCAATCATGTTACGGTCGGTGGTCAGTCTGCCGGTGCTTACAGTGTTACGGCGCTGATGCTGTCGCCGCTGGCAAAAGGACTTTTTCATCAAGCCGTGGTCGAAAGCGGTTCAATTTTCTCAATTTCAGCTTTTTCTTCGCTCAACCGTGGCGATTTGCAAAAATCCATGGATAATGGAAAGCTCTTATGCGACTTATATGGCATTGAGGATTCGCCAAAAGGTCTAGCACAACTGAGAGCGCTTTCCGGCGATATTTTTGCCGCGCTCTCAATGGTTAAATCCGATCAATCCACAGTTCCCAATGCCTTTGGTTTTTGGCCGGTATACGATGGGGTCGTCCTTCCTAAAGACCCGGTCATAGCACTAAAAAATGGTGAAGTCAACCCGGTTAAAATTCTGGTTGGTTATAATACTGATGAGTCATCCTTATTCATAAAGGGTCACACTAATCTGGGAATTTACCAGATGCTCTGCTATCACATCTTTGGCCCTGAAAAAGCACCTAAAGCGATGGATCACTTTTTTGTTGATACCGATCACTCACCCCTGGACCGAGCCCTGGAAATCTATACTTATTCCGCATTTCTAATCGGGATGGTGATGATGGCTAAAGAATACGCTCAGCTAGGTCATGAAGTCTATTTTTATAATTTTGATTTTGATCCGGCAATCCTGAAAATAGTCGGACTGAACACAGCCCATGGAATGGAACTGCCGTTTGTATTCGGCAATGGCATCGGACAGCGCCGCGCCACTAAAATCAGCAATTTATCCTGGATCATGCAGCAATCCTGGGTCAATTTCATAAAGAATGGAAATCCAAATTTTAAAGAAGAATATAAAGGTCAGATCGTCTGGCCAAAATTTGATCCGGAGAATAAGTATATCATGGTTTTCGATGCTCGTCTGGCCAGTAAAAACCTTCCCAACCAGGATGATTTGGAATTCCTCGAAAAGCTGATGTTTGAATAAATCCTTGATCAAGAAGCCACAGACTTATCCAGCACTTAAAATAATGTTGAAATGCTTTTCTATGCAGCCTTTCTTGCCATATTAACTTGCAAATAATTAGAAATAATGGTACATTTAGCTAATAATACTATTATAGCAATGATGCTTAACCTGGGATAACCTTGCCGCTAAGCATCTTTTTCATTAAGTGAGGAGATTTGAAAATGATAATATATAAACAAAAGGATTTTTTAACCTACATGCCGGATGTTCAAGAATGCAACAAAAGCATTTCTGATTTGAATGATCAGTGGGATAATATTAAACTGCTTTCTGAGATTAATTGTCCGATCCAATCAAAAAGTGTTCTTCCGAATATGACAAAAATTCAGAATGGGTTTATTGATTTACAGGAAGAATTGATCGACACCCTTGTTTCCGAAAAATTAAAAAAAATGGAACAAAAAATCATTTCAAAAACTCAGGTCGCCATCGATATTCTGATCCGAAACCTCTTTGAAAGAACTGCTGATATTGGTTTTCTGGCAACTGATGACGACATTCGCCGATTTGTTGAAAACAAGGATCGCACTGACAATGACCGCAACTTAATTTTAAAACGAATGCGTGATTATGTTGCTAAATATTCCGTTTACGAGGATATTATTGTGCTTGACAATAATTATCGGGTTTTGGCAAATCTGGACGAGCAAAATGAAATCCTGGGAAAACAGATTAAAGGACCTAATCTGATCAAAACAATGGATGGCGAACAAAACTTTGTGGAATATTTTAAGAACTCAAAACTCCAGTACGGTGATAAGAACTCCCATGTTTTTTCCAGCCGCATTTGCCGGGAAGGCACTTCCCAGGCCATTGGGCTGATTTGTTTATGCTTTCGCTTCGAAAATGAAATGGCGCAAATTTTTGAAAAACTGACCAATGATTATGATGGCTCTGTCATGACCATCATCGACGACGCAAACATGGTAATCGCCAGCAGCGATGAGAATCATGTTCCCACAGGTATTATCGTTGAACCTGTTGAGTCTGGCGTCAATGGGGTTGTCTACTATCGGGGATCTGATTATATTTCGAAAACAATTGCAACTCAGGGTTATCAGAAATATTATGGTCTGGGTTGGAAGGGACATGTTATGATTCCCCTCCACTTGGCTTTCCGGGACAACCGAAATCTAAAAAGTATTGATTCATCTGTCACTGCCGGTTTGATGCACCAGGCCGATTCATTTTCTACCGAACTCAATGAAATTATTAATAAAACCCAAACCATTAATGGATCTCTGAAACGGATTGTCTATAACGGCCAGATTATTGCCAGAGATGACAGTATTGATGCCGAATATTCGCGCTTAAAACCGATTTTAAGGGCCATCGGACGGATTGGCACCAATACCAGCAGCCTTTTTCAAAACTCGGTTTCCAACCTGTTTTCGACGGTGGTGTCGACCAGCCTTGTTGACACCAGTTTTTTAGCCTCGCTGTCGGTGGACATCATGGATCGAAATCTTTACGAACGGGCCAATGATTGCCGTTGGTGGGCACTAGATTCGACAATTCGCCGAATTCTGGCGAAGGACGTGATAAGCACTGCCGACAAAAAACAATTGACCGACATCCTCATTTACATTAATGACCTTTATACGGTTTACAGCAACTTATTTGTTTTTGATAAAACTGGCACCATTATCGCCGTATCAAATCATAATCGCACTGAAGACATTGGTAAAACTCTCACTGACTCCTATATCAGTGAAATTTTAGCAAATGCCAAACAGGAAAAGTACTTTGTTTCACCGTTTGAACAAACTGAATTGTACGACCATCGTCATACCTATATTTACGGTGCTTCCGTTACTGACTTTAATAACCATAACCGTACGGTTGGTGGTATTGGCATTGTTTTTGACAGCGAAGATCAGTTCAAAACAATCCTTGAAGAGTCGCTTCATTCTGATAACAACACCTTTGCTATATTTGCTGACCGCAAAAAAATGATTCTCTCTTCGACCAATGATGTCTATAAAGTTGGTGAAATTCTAGATTTACCGGAAGAACTATTCACCGTTGCAAACGGCAAAACCCGATCCGAAATTTTAGTTTATGAAAACAGCTATTACTCAATTGGTTGTGCCTGTTCATCCTGTTATCGAGAATATAAAAATTCTGACGGTTATCATAATGACGTTATTGCCTTTGTTTTCGAAAAAATGGCAGACTATACTGAAATTACCATTAATAAGTCGGATGAGAAAGAAATCGAGCAATCTGACTTCGCCTTTTCAATGACAAATGAACATAAAAAACTGGCTACCTTTGTCATCAATGGTCAGGTCTATGGCTTGGAGCAGTCTTACGTTATTGAAGCATTAGAATCCAGTAAGACCATTTCAGTCCCAGGAACCAACGCTGTCATCCGTGGTGCTGTAGAATTTAATGATCATTATTACGCCGTTGTCGATGCCCTGGCCCTGTTTGACAAAGATGAACCCAGCCTGAACACATCTCATCTGCTATTGTTGCAGCTATCTGAAGATGAAATGATTGCCATTCAGGTTGAAAAGTTGGTTAGTGTCCTCGAAATTAATTTAAATGATATTCAACCAGTTGAGATCTCCTCGGCTATTACTGGCATTATTTGCCTAACCGATGGTTCTGACCGAACAATATTGGAAATGGATCCTCAGATTATTCTTCAAAAACTAGTTGAAAACCAGGTTGATGAGGATCTGGAAGCGGCTCTTCCAATGCTTGAAACAACGGCATCAAATTAAACATCCTGATGTGCGGACGTTATCTTCTTTATTCCGAAAAAGAAGATCATGAAGTCAAACGAATTGTGGCAGCGGTTAATCAGCGCTTTGATGAGCAAATCAAAAGATGCGATATTTTACCCTCAGATCTGGCCCCGGTTATTTTCAGACATCGACGGGATATCAGCCAGAATTCACTGACGCTGATGAACTGGGGTTATCATAATCCCTTGAAAAAGGGGCTGATCATCAACGCCCGCTCAGAAACGATTCTAGAAAAGACACTGTTTCATGAAGACTTCAAGAAAAGACGCTGTTAATTCCGGCAGCCCAGCCCGAGGAATGGTTAGATAATTTAACTTTAGCCATCGAACTAACAAAACTTGAAACTGTGAAATTGACGGGGCAGGTCATTAATCATACCATGGTCGATACTCAAATCAGGTTTCCTCTGGACTATGATTCTTAACCCCCACTGCTATCAACGAGATAATGAGATCTTCCTAATATGAGTGACTCTCGACCCAACTATTATCAGGCTTTAAAGAGTAAAAAATCCCGAGTGCAAAACAGCTATTAAAAATAGCTCTCATGTACCCGGGATTTTTAATTGTTTAATATTTAGTAATTTACTCCCCATTAATGTCGATCAATATCTCGCCATCTTGCACTTTCACCGAATAACTGGGCTCATTCTCCATTTTAAATTCCCAAAATAATATCTTCGGTTTACCAACACCTTTACCGGTTTTCGCATCATACTTTGCTCCATGTCTTGGACAGGTGATAACACCATCTTCTAATGTACCTTTATACAAAGATCCTCCCATATGAGGGCATTTATTAGATATAGCATAATAAGCATTATCCACCTTTGTCAGTAAAATCTTCTTGTCTTCCAGTTCAACCAGCTTTTTTTCAATTCTTTCAAACTCCTGTACTTCAGCAACTTTTTGAAATCCCATTTTTTCCTCCATTTTTGAGTTGTTGCAATTTACTTACCCTTTAATTAAAGGTCAAAACAAAACACCGTCGCTCATTGATTGACAAATTTCATAACCATGCTTATAATGGGATTAAGTACTAATGAATCCAACAAGAACCGTCGTGTTTTAAATTTTTAAGAAGAGGTGATTTTATGTCAGCAAAAAAAGTGTTTACCACCGAACAGGCAAAAGAAATTGGCAGAATGCTTGGAATAAGTTGGAGTAAATTTGACATTGAGCAGTTTCGAATGGGAATGGATGTTGAGCTTGAGCACGGCACTGACAATTCCCACACAAACGTAACCGGTGATGATCCTTTCCTCACCGGCAAAATTGCCCTGGCTCATTTGAATGAGTTTCCCGATTATTATACCCGTCTTGAAAAAATGGAAAAGGAAGCTGAAGCATTTTGGGAAGGTAAATAGTGAGTTTATTAACCGGTTATCTGCCCTCTGATATTCAACCAAAATAATCACAGAGAATCCCGCAAATTTAGGGATTCTTTTTTTAATCTTTGTGATCTTTTAAACAATACCTTTTTCTTACACCGCAACGTCTTTTTTCGCAATGTACTTATCAATTTGAGTCAGCTGAGAATACGAGGACACATTTCAACCACGGGCTTTTATTGAGTTTTGCTTAAAACCCCACTGATCTGAGCGAAAATTTCCGGGATCCTGCCATCGCCTTTAATTTTGTGAAGAATTCCTTTCTCTTCATAAAACTTCAGAATCGGCTCCGTTGATCGATTATAAATTGCCAGGCGGTCTAAAATAATATCTTCCTGATCATCAGCCCGATGAATTAAAGAGGTTCCACAAACATCACAGCTCCCCGATTCCTTTGGCGGATTATATTTAACATGATAGCTTTCTCCGCATTTTGGGCAGACCCGTCTGCCCAAAATGCGATCGATGATTATTTCTTTGGGTACATCGATCAGAAACACAAAATTGATCTGCTCATGCTTATTATTCATAATAACATCCAGAGCCTGGGCTTGTTTTTCATCCCGGGGGAAACCATCCAGTAAAAAGCCCTTTTTGCAGTCGTCTTTTTTTAATCGTTCTTCCACAAGAGCAATCGTGAGGCGATCGGGAACCAGCTGACCTTTTCCAGTATACTCGCTTATTTCCTTGCCTTCTGGGGTTCCTTCTTTTATTTTTCCACGAAAAATATCACCGGTTGAAATATGCGGAATATCAAAATGTTCACAAATCAGTTTAGCCTGAGTCCCTTTTCCCCCTCCGGGTGTTCCTAATAATATAATTCTCAAAAATTTAACCTCCAGAATTTTATTGCCCTACTTGGAATAGTCTACAACGGTAATATTGAAGGCTTTACGATCCGCCAGGCAGATATCAAAGGGTTTTACTTCATAATTGCCGTTTTTTAAAACCCGGATGTTCGGGCGCATGCAAAAGTTTTCAAAATTGTCGGTGACAACACCTGACAGTCCGTTACTTAACTTAACCGTTGTCCCGATCGGATATGGAGCTATTTTCCTGATAAACACTTTGACCAGATCCGGATCAAACAGGTTTTCAGTGCCTCCCATAATGTATTCAATCGCTTCTGATGGAAGTAGCCCTTTTCGATAAGGCCGATCTGATGTTAGTGCATCATACACGTCAGCTATAGATATAATTCTTCCATACAAAGAAATTTTTTCACCTTTAGCATTGTTGGGGTAACCCCCGCCCGAGAATTTTTCGTGATGATCTAGAATTCCGGCCTGGGCCCCAACACTACCAACATATTCACTTGCCAGGTATTCAAAACCTAGATATGAATGCTTTTTCATTTCCATAAATTCATTATCGGTCAATGGGCCTTGCTTATGCAGAATTTCTTTGGGAACAAAGACTTTTCCAATATCATGAAGCAGTGCTCCAAACCCCAGATTACATAAATCGGCTTTGTCAAGGCCCATCGCCGTACCAAGCCCGATAGATAAAACCGCAACATTTACCGAATGAAAATATGTATAGTCATCAAATACTTTTAAATCCACCATATTGAGCATCATTTCTCTGTTTTTCAGGATTACATCGACAATGGTTTCAACCTGCTCTTTCATCTCTTTGAACATCTCTTTTTCGACCGGCAGGTTACTCTCTTTACAGATAAATATTTCTTTAATTCCATTGACCGTCTTCGTTCTTAAGCTGCTGTTAATTGTATTCACAATGGGTATATTTTGCCTCTGATCCTCTTCGACATAGAGACCATTGCATTTGAAATTACGAATTTTATTAATTAATTCTAGATCTAATTCAGTTCGCCTCGCAAGCACCAGCTCTCCTCGTTCCCCAAACAGATCTGAGGCAATGACCATTCCTTCACGCAAGCAAAATATTGGTACAAATCTCATGATAGTCCTTCCCTTGGAGCCTTTTTAAACCCAGTCTTCTTTGGCTGAGTTTATGTTGCTTTTGTCATTATAATAATATTGTTTTAGCTGAAATAAAGTTTGTTTCTTTAGATACGATGATATCTTTTTGCTTAATTTTTGTCAATAACATTTTGCAAACGTTTGTTGACTTTCAAAACATAAAGAAACGCCATCACAATCGAATTGATTATAATGACGTTTCTTATCTAAATGGTTACTATTTTGATCGTCGATACTTATTTCAAACTATTGAAAAAGTTCCCGATTTCCGCAAAAAAAGTTTGTATCTGCTGGAAAAAACCCTGAGTTTCCTGGCCTGCTTCCATCAACTTGATAAATGTGTCGGGATCCATATTCAGCTCATTGAACTTATTAACAAGGCTTAAGATTTCTTCAATTTGCTGATCATCTAAAACGGTATCATACTTTTCAGCCGTCACAACAATCAATTCCCGGATTTCATCATCATTCATCGTTTTAGTTTGAGCAATCTCACCCTTCAGGCTATTGATAATATTAACCGCATCGTCGCCAATTGCATCCTGCAATTCACCAACTACCACCACTTCTTCGACAGCTGTTGTTTTTGCTGCTTCATCCAGACTAGTGTCAGTTGCGGCCTCATAGGCCTTGTAAATACCTGTTAAAGCGCCTGTTCCTGATACTGGCGTATAGGCTGCTACAATCACTTTGGCATTCTTGATTCCCGCAGTTCCCAATGCTGATTTATACATCTCATCGGTAACCCAGTCAATATTATGGGTTTCCAGATCAATTCCCCCTGACGTTTCTTCCTGAACATAAACACTAGATAGCGCCAGAGTTCCAATTTTATCAAGGGATACCGCACCCTCCAGGTATTCCCGTTCATCCTCATTGGTTACCTCAGTTTCTTCAACGTCGCCTCTCTTGATGTCGAAATAACCATATACCGTTTTGAGTTGGGCTTCGGTATTATCGGCACCAATGGCGACACAGGCGCTTTTTGAATCTGCCAGAACGGGACTCACCATTGCCATTGACAAGGCAATCGCTAAAATTCCTGATACTATTTTCTTTTTCATTCTTCACCTCGCATAATCACTGTCATTTTATAAGCCAATTCGTGTACAACGCGATTATCATAGCAATTAATCCTATTTTTTAACTTAATTTCCTCAACACGCGACGACTATTGCCCGTTATCCTTGTTTTTTGCGATGATAAAAAGAAAAGCCGACTGCTGTCCGCAATCGACTTTTTGTTCTAATATTGGTGCGAGAAAAGGGATTTGAACCCAGCCGGACGTTTTTATGTCTATATATAATGTAGCTAATATTTTCACATGCCGAGAAATTGCACATATAACAGTTATAAATTTTTAATTATTGCCATGCATTGCGCATAAAAATATGTCAAAAAATATGTCAACCACGCCCAGGCTAAGCACCTGGGCTTTTTTCAATGATATCACACTCCGCCAAGTAGAAGCCGATCTTCCCGTTTGGTCGATCTTCTGCCAAATAACCGAAATCATCATCGCGCCAAAACGGCTTAATGATTTCAAAAATACTCATCTCTGATTCGAACCCATTAACAATAACAGTATCCCCGACTTTGTATTTTGTTTTCATGTGGCTACCTCCGCTTGATAGTTACCAAAATTATACTACAAAATTTTGATCTCGAAAATAAAATTAATTTATTTTTGCTTCCACAAACCAGCGGGGCTCTTCATAAAATAAATAAGTCTCCTTCTTCCCGATCCTGCAAGTATACCTTATCCCCAACCCGCCGACTGCGATTGATGCGGCTGGCCGAACATCTAGAATACGGTCTATATCAAAGACCCGGCCGTCAGGCCACTGGACCGATAGCGGCGTGATTCCATCTTCATCAAACCGTGCAGTTACCTTGACGAATTTCTTTACTAATTTCATGTTACACCTCTAAGAACGTTTGTTTTATAGTACACCTGTTCTATCTTTAGGTCAATAAAAAAGATAGAAACTTTCGATAAACCTCTTGACTTTACGCCTCCTAAGGCGTATAATAAAACCATAGAAACAAATAAAAAACCGAAGGAGAACGAAAATGAAAACTGAAACTTTTAAAATCTACTATAAAGATGGAACTTCTGGAACAATTACAATCGAAAATAAAATTCTTGCACCAAATGGGCATTTTAAAATTTGTGAAATGACAAAAAAAGGAAAAACGATTTTTGAGAACATAACAGGGCATATGGGGATGATGGAAAGTGTATATAGTAAAAAGGTAATTATCAATTTACACAAACAGGGTAACGAATACCCTGGCGAAGATGGAAAAACATATATAAAAGATGCTTTTTTAGACATCGACCGGAATGAAATGTTACAAGAATTTTTAATCTGCTTGAAAGACGGATGCGACTGGGAAATAAAAAAAGAAAATATTTTAAGAAATAAAAAATAAAAAAGGAGTTGCGCAAACAACTCCTTCCCACCCCTCGGGTTACGGTTCGGCTTAAATTATGCGATTATTGTTACATCCTAATAACACAATTTAAAAACATCACATGTTAAGGTTCGGCTTATACTATTCGATGATTGTTTACCATCTAATAACATAATTTAAAAACACCATGTGTTGTGGTTGCAATTATTATAGCACCTCAGGAAGGAGATGTAAATATGGAAAATAAAATTAAACAATTGCGCATCGCTGCCGGGATGACCCAGCGCGAACTCGCTGAAAAAGCCGGCGTCAATATTCGCCAGATTCAGAAATATGAGGTCGATCAGCCCGAAATCGGAAATGTCAGCCTGCGGATCGCTGTCGCGCTGGCCGATGCACTAGGCGTTTACGATCTTCGGGAATTTATCAAATAGGCCCCCTAACCGGGGCTTTTTCTTTGCAACAAAAAAAAGACCACCCGAAGGTGGCCCGATTAATCTAATTCATATCCCAGCTGTACCCTTCGTCCAGATCGCCGTGGACAAACAATTCATCATGGTATGAAATCGTGTGAAATCCTACCGCCTGCATAACTGCCGCCAGTACATCGACCTCTGCCCTTGTCATCCGGCCTGGTGCGTATACATCAATGGCCACGCCGCGGGTGTGATTGCTTCCGGGGATTCCCCCGACGGCTGCATTCCAATCCGCGCATCGCCCACCGCTGGAAATAAACAGTGGGTGACCGTAAATCTCCCGGGCGGCATCGGCCATTAATTTTATTTGATCGATTACGTCGAAACCGCATCCATCCTCGCACAGAAACTCGGTATCCTCGTTAAAATGCTTCAGGCCCAGCCGTCCACTGGTAACAGGAATAATTTCTGGTACCGGGATCGGATCAAAATGCCGGAACGCTGGCACCTCGTACTGCGATAGGTCCACATCTTTTTCGGTGATCAGAATCTGGATTCCCTCGATCCGCTTGCCGCCGCCTTCAGTTCCAGCAAGTCCGCCATCTCGGGTAAATGCCATAGTCCCCACATCTTGGGAATGTGTGCGGTATTGGACTGATACTTTATCGGCATCCTTCCCCACCACTTGGAGCTGCAGCCCTTCCATTTTGCGGGATTCGCCAACTGTCCCGCAAATTTCATTTTCTGCGACAAACCCACCCCACCCGATGTTTTCGAGATGAGGATTGCCGTGGATGTAAATGTCTAGCCCGTCTTTATTCAGCAATCGAAACCGGATCGCCTCAACTCTCAGTGACTGTCCGATGACCCCCGCCATGGCACCATTTTTAAACCACTCCGACCAGCCAGATCCTTCTTGGTGGACCTGGTACTCCACTCCAATGTTTGGCATTATTTTACCTCGCTTTCTGAATCATAGGTCGGATTCGACCATTTTTCCTTAGTTGCCTGTGCTTTTAAATCCTTAATAAATTGGTCAATCTGTTCTTTGGATGCGAAACCCATTTTCATTAAATCTAATATATGCTGTGCGGTGACGGCCTCCGGGGTGACGTTCCAGTTTTTCCATTTGTGGTAAAACGGAACGATAATCACCAGCGCCCCCGATATGGCGATATACAGGAAATCCTCGGATACTGAGATCGGATTGACCCCGAATATCGTTAAGGCTCCGTTAATCACAACAAGGGCCAAAACAATGAGCTGAACCCACTCTTTGACCGACATGCAACCTAAACCGTCTATAAAACTGATTATTTTTTGTTTCATTTTATTTCTCCTTATTATTAATCATCGTAAAACAGGTTTTAAGCTGTTCTTCGAATTTTGCCATTTTTCGCTCAATTTCCCTGAATTTTTCGTCTGACCGGTCAATTTTGCTGATCAGACATTTCAGGTCATCGAGTATATTTTCTAACTTTGTTTCGATAACCCCCAGCCTTTCGGCTCCCTTGTTGTCGCTTTTTCGCCATCCGGAAAATCCGAATAGAATACTTGCTAATGCAACCGCCATGCTTATTATTTCTGTCGGTGAAAACATAAACCGTCCCCTTTCAAATAGTAGGGACGGTTTCCCGCCCCTGAGCAATAAAAAAACAGCCTAAGCTGCTACTTCGTTCTCGGTGTCATATCCGATTTCAATTAGCTTTTTGCCAACTTCATCGCGTAAATTCGATAAATTCGGAACCTGGCTAAATTTGTACGTTCCAGCCAAAACTGCCCCGAACCAAACACGTACCAACATACTATTTGCGTTAAACATTGTTCTCACCTCCTTCCACAATAATAGTGACAATAGCAATAAGGTTATATAAATTAGGCACCTCACTTAATTCTTTATCTCCTTTCAAAACTGCATCCGCCCATACTTTTGCGACAATGCTATTTTCATTAAACATATTATATCCCTCCTGTGGCGATTAACATCGACAATTCCATTACGGCGTCGCTTAGATCATTTCTCAAAGTGGCATTTTCAGCTTTCAGCGCCGCGACCTCAGTCTCAGCTGTTGGCAACGGGTTAATCACATTACCCTGTTTATCTTTAAAAATGCCGACCACATAGCTATCACCTATTCCAGTTGGAATCTGCGTGATCTCTACTGCGGAAGCATCTTTTCCCAGCGTAGACTTTGCCAGCATATCCGCTGCCGGATATGTTTCGCAAACAATTGTATTCTGCACTTTATTTTCGCTAACTAACGCCCATATTCTTTGTGCTATCATTTTATTTCCTCCATAAATTAGTATCCCCAGCGAATGATGGCTATCCCGGAGCCTCCAGCTGCACCGTACCTGCTTGTTGCCGTTGCGCCTTGATTGGCCGATCCGCCACCTCCACCGCCACCTGTGTTTGCTGCACCTGGCTGAGCATCAGTTGGTGTATATGGCCTTGCTCCATCTCCACCCCCACCAGATCCGCCAGTCCCATAATAACTATTGTTCCCCGAAGAGCCTCCGCCTCCACCTGAGAAAACAGTTCCGTTAAATGATTGCGTTGAAGTTCCCTGTCCAATACCGCCGTCACCGCTCTGCCCGGATGAAACTGTTGGTTTAAGACCATTACCACCGTTAACGGCTCCATGAGGATAAGACGTCAATCCGACACCGCCGCCACCGCCGCCTGAACCGCCCGCACCTCCGTCCATGCTACTGGTTGAATGGTAACCTCTGCCGCCGGCCCCGCCATTTGCTATAATAGCCCCAAAACTTGTTGATCCGCCACTGCTCCCAACAATATTTGAAGCATTAGCTCCGGTCGAGGCAACCCCTCCAGCCCCTATGGCCACCGGTATCAAATCTCCAGGTGTAACAGAAACGCCGAGGTGCTTAGCTGTGTATCCGCCGCCTCCGCCTCCGCCTCCGTATTTCGCTGTTGAACTGTAATAGTATCCCGGTCCGCCAGCACCGCCACCGCCAACAAGAAATACATCAACATCGGTTACTCCTGCTGGAACAACAAAAGTCCCTGACGCTGTAAGAGCAACCATTCCTTGTGTTTGTAAAGGAGTTGCTAAAACAGAGGCCCCTTCCATGGTGTCGTTATAAGCCCTTGTTGCACCTTCATAGCAATAAGCAAAAGCTCGAAAATAAAACATTGTTCCATCCACTAAATTTCCACCTGTCAGCGTACATGTCGAAACTGGAACTGCATCATTACTATCGTAAAAAAGATACCCATCTGTTGGGCCAGTTGGATAACTACCCGCTTTGTACCGAATAACGAGCCCTTTAAAATTCTCATCCGTTGGATTTGTCCAGTTTAGCGTTACTTTGTTTGCCACATTAAAGCCGACTTGAGCTGATAAATTTGTTATCTGCTCCGTAGCATATCCACCACCGGCTCCCTTAATAAATACAGGCATCTCAAGCCCCCCTTACGGATATCACTATTGGGATATCAATTGTATTTTTTGTACCCCAGCAGCGAATTGTAAATTCCCCGGCAGTTTGCCCGCCATCTTTTAACTTTAACTTGTCCCAGGCTTGTGTCTGTGCTTTTGTTGCACTTCCAGATAAGCTAATTTCGATAATGTTTGTATTGGTAACATTGCTATTTGCTATTGTTTGAATAAAGTATTCCGCTTCGGCTGCCCAGGTTGTCGATATTGTTCCGGATGTTACCTTGTCGGTGCTCTCTCCAATTTTTGCCGTGTTTTCATTTATTTTTACAAGTAGATTTCCAGCCACATCACCCGATAATGTCCCTTGAATTAATGTCATAAAATTAGTAAACTCATTCTGGAAATCAGATTTCAGCTGATCAATCTCGATCTGCTTCTCAGCCGCATAGTTAACCATACTCGAATTAAACTGGGTTTGCTTTTCTGAAAACCACACCTGATACTGGTTAAACAGTGTTGTTGTATCCACCTGAATCACAACACCATGGACAATTCCGCAATATGTACTATTCAACCGCAGATCAGTAATATTCGCCTGAGATACACTAACAACTCCATTGCCAATAAAAATATCAGCAACACCCAATTCCCACACATCGGAATCCCTCTGCAACGCCGGGGCTACTGGCGTGCTGGCGAATGTGCCTTTTTTCACATATGCTTTTATTTCCCGATTCAAAACCGTGTAGCGCAAAACAATCCTGTCAATCCGCTTCAATACTCCATCAGCGACATCTAAATTTAAAATTAGATTATCTGTATTGTGGTAGTAATAACCGTTAATCCACGCTTGACCAGCTGAGAGAGCGACTGTCATATTTCCCGATGCAATGACCTGGCATGCCGTGGACGGGTTCGGGTAAACACCGTTTCCGATAAAACTTGCAAAATACTCTGCGAAGAAATCCGCCGCATACGTGCGA
>PGZR01000201.1 GCA_002841405.1 Firmicutes bacterium HGW-Firmicutes-4
TGAAGATTCCTCTCGTATTATTAACCATGCTGTTAATAACGGCATATTTATTAATGGTGCCATTGTCCAACGTGATGATGGCGTTTTAATTAATAACCGTCTTGTCAAAAAAATACCAATTGTTGATGAAGTTTCGCTGATTGAAAAGGTGCCAAGAAACATGCGCGCAGCCATTGAGGTTGCCGCACCAGGTGCGGTAGTCGAACAACTATCAAACCCATACGGCATTGCAACCGTATTTGATTTAACATCCGACGAGACAAAACAGGTCGTTCCTGTTTCAAGAGCCCTCATCGGAAATCGTTCAGCAGTTGTTATCAAAACGCCGGCAGGGGATGTCAAAGAAAGAAAAATCCCGGCTGGCCAAATCATTATCCAGGGGACAAACAAAAAAGCTCAGGTTAATGTTGATGATGGCGCTGAAAAAATTATGGATGCGATACGTTCCGTAGCTCCTGTAGAAGATATTAGAGGGGAAGCTGGCACTAATGCCGGTGGAATGCTTGAGAAGGTTAGACAGGTAATGTCGAGCTTAACTGATCAGTTACCAAGCGCAATTAAAATTCAGGATTTATTAGCAGTTGATACTTTTGTGCCACAAACTGTCAAAGGTGGGGTTGCAGAAGAATTTTCCATGGAAAATGCCGTTGGTATTGCCGCCATGGTTAAAGCCGATAAATTACAGATGAATATGATTGCCCATGAATTGGAAGCTGAATTGGGTGTAAAAGTTGAAGTTGGCGGAGTTGAAGCCGACATGGCCATCCGCGGCGCATTAACGACACCAGGAAGCAATATGCCTTTAGCCATTATCGATATGGGTGCAGGATCGACAGATGCAGCAATTATTAACAGGGCAGGTGAAATTAAGTCCATCCATTTAGCAGGTGCCGGAAATATGGTTACATTGCTCATCGCATCGGAACTAGGATATGACAACATGGCTCTGGCGGAAGATATTAAAAAATATCCGTTGGCAAAGGTTGAAAGTTTATTCCATATTCGTCATGAAGATGGAACCGTTCAATTTTTTGACAAGCCACTTGATCCCAGAACTTTTGCACGGGTTGTCATTTTGACACCAAATGGAATGATACCCATGCCGGGTAACTTTTCACTTGAACGTATTCGAGCAGTACGTCGAGAAGCAAAAACAAAAGTATTTGTTGTAAATGCCATTCGTTCATTAGAACGGGTAAGCCCCACCGGAAACGTTCGGGATATTGAATTTGTTACATTAGTTGGAGGGTCAGCACTTGATTTTGAGATTCCCCAATTGGTAACGGATGCCTTATCTAAATACAGTATCGTTTCAGGACGGGCAAATATTAGAGGTGTTGAAGGTCCACGTAATGCAGTAGCCACTGGTCTCGTACTTGCTTACGATGAAGGTGAATAATATGCATATGAATTTCGATGCACCAAAACCAGAAATTAAAGTTGTCCATGGTAAAAATATGACGTATCAAAAGGTCGTTGACGAAGTATTACATGGAATCGAAGAAGAAGGTATCCCTTTTTCCGTAGAGGAACTGGAAGAATCCAACCCGGTGGAGCTTGCTTTTAGAGGAGCGGAATTATCCCATTTAGGAGTTGGCATTGGAATCACCGAAAACGAAGTGGTACTTCATTTTATTAAATTAAAAGAAGATCATCCCATTTTCAGAATTCCATCTTATAGTGATGAGTCAACGCTACGAGCAATCGGAAGCAATGCCGCTCGGCTGGTAAAAAGAATGCCGTTTAAAAATCTAGATAATACTGAACTGTCGTAAGGAGGGGTTAATTTGAATAGAGGAGAGGCCATCGGCCTAATAGAAGCTATTGGGTTGGCCACAGCGATTGAAGCTGCCGATGCGGCAGTCAAGTCAGCAAATGTAAGACTGATTGGCTATGAAGCGTGTAAAGGCGACGGTATGTCGACCATTAAAGTGGCAGGCGATATTGGCGCAGTTAAGGCGGCAGTTGATGCAGCTACGGCTGCTTGTGCTAAAGGCCGGGGTGTTTGGGGAACCAAAGTGATCGCCAGACCCAGTGAAGGAATTGAAAAATTAATTTACAACAATCAAACAGTGGGTTATACACCGCCAATCGAACCAAAAGCTGAAGTTGTCACTACAGAAGAAAATGAAGAACCGGCAGAAGAAATCATAGAGGAATAATTTCTGAGAGCTGCTGAATGATTCAGACAGAAATGATCTTTTGAAGAAAAGGTGTTAAATATGAATGCAGACGAAAAAAAAGTTATTGAACAAATCGTAATCAATACCGT
>PGZR01000060.1 GCA_002841405.1 Firmicutes bacterium HGW-Firmicutes-4
CTTTAAATTGATTGAGATATTTTTATTCAAGTAATCCATCATCTTCGCCTCGACTTTCTCTAAGGCTAAGTTTAACTTAACCGCCAGTTAAAATCAACGGCTACCCCAAAATCTTTGTTTGCACTCAACTGCCGTACCGACAATTGTTAATCTGTTGTTCGCTGCGGAATCGGACAGGCTACGCCGTGTCCGCTCCGATGCGTACAACATGATGTAACAGTTGTCGGTACTGGGTTAGGTTTGAGATTACAGTTTGCGTCGCTTAATAAAGAATTTTACAGATTTCCAGAACGAGTTCCCGTGAAATGGGGTCATAATAAATTGGTCGGTACGGCAGTTACACACAAAAAGTAATTAATAAAGCTGCTCATAAATAGCCAGTACCTGCTCCTCGTCAAGGGGGACGTAGTTGTTGGCCATCAGGCGGGTTTGTTTGGTCATGACGGCTTCGGTGAAGCTGGTCAGATCGGCCCTGGTGACGCCGTAGTCGCGGAGGGCTTTTTTAGGCAGGATATGGCTCAGCAGGGTTTCGATTTCTTCATAAACGGCCGTGGCTTCGCAGCCCAGCAGGGCGGCCAGAAAGTCGTTAAGTTCTTTGATGCTGCCGTTGGGATCGAGGGCCTGGTAGGTTTTGTAAACCGCCGTAAACATCGCGTAATTGGCCTCGCCGTGGGGCACGTGGTAAACCGCCCCGAGCGGGTAACTCATGGCGTGAACCGCGGCACAGCCGGCGTTGCCAAAGGCGATCCCGGCAAAGGTTGCAGCGATCATAAAGTCATGCAGCTGTGGTTTTCTCGCTTCCGGGCCGTGAGCGGCAATGCTCTGATAGCCGCTGATGATCATTTCCATCGCCTTTTTCGAATACAGCCGGCTAAAAGCGCTGGCCTTGGGCGAGGTGTAGGATTCGATCGCATGGATAAAGGCATCGATGGAACTGGTGGCAAAGACGCTCAGCGGCAGATCGTTTAGCAGCTCCGGTACCAGCACGGCGTAGTCGGCGTACAGTTCATCCACCGCCAGGCCAAACTTTGAATTGATCGCGGTCAGTTCCAGAATCGAGATATTGGTCACCTCGCTGCCGGTACCACAGGTGGTCGGAATCAAAATCAATTCCTTGTCTTTGCTGATTTCCAATTCTTTGTTAAACAGCGCCACCACCGGTACGGTATTTTTCAGGGCAAACAGCTTGGCCACATCCAATATCGTGCCGCCGCCGATGGCAAACACCCGGTTATACTGATAATCTTTGATATCGGCATAAATCGCCTCCACCATCACGTCGGTGGGTTCACCCTTAACGTAGCTCCGGTAATTGACCCGATAGGCCTCATCACTGATGGCATCTGTGAAATACTGCTCATAGGTCCGGTCGCTGATAAAGACCAGATCCCCCTGACCGATCTGAAAATGCTCACCGACTTCACGACAGTGCTCAAATTCCAGGATCTGCGGGGTAATTCCAAATTGTTTCATCGTTTCTCCTTTCCGGCTGATCGTTCGTTTGACGGCGATAAGTAGGGTTTTTACTACGGGTTAGATGCTGTCTGCCGTACCGACCAATTGTTAATCTGTTGTTCGCTGCGGGATCGAACAGGCGATGCCGTGTTCGCCCCGATGCGTACAACATGATGTAACAATTGTCGGTACTGGGTTTGCATTTAACAAAAGTTTTTTGTAAATTATCGCCTAAATTACAAAATACTCTATTTATTACATAGCCAATTTATATGGGTTTACACACATTTGATGATCGCTTTTTCAAAAATATCCAGGCCGGCCTGAAGCTGGGCGTCGGTGATGACCAGCGGGGCCAGGAAGCGGATCACGTTACCGTAGACGCCGGCACTTTCGATGATCAGGCCGTTTTGGGCAGCTTCGGTGACGATTGCCGACACCAGTTCCGGGTATGGCGCTTTGGTGGTCCGGTCTTTAACAAATTCAATCCCGACCATCGCGCCCAGACCGCGGACGTCGCCGATGACGGCATAGTCTTCCTGCCAGCGGTTAAAGCGTTCCATGATAATCTCGCTGATTTCGCAGGCCCGATCAGCCAGCCGATCCCGCTGCATGATTTCGATGACTTTCAGGGCTGCAGCACAGGCCACCGGATTACCGCAATAGGTTCCGCCGATGGTCCCGCCGGTAACGGATTCCATAATTTCTTTGCGGGCAGTGATGGCACTGAGCGGCAGTCCGGCCGCGATTGATTTGGCGGTGGTGATAATATCCGGCTCCGCCCCTACTTCCTGCCAGTATTCCGAAGCAAACATTTTACCGGTGCGACAGAATCCGGTTTGGACCTCATCGGCAATCAGTAAGATGCCCTTGTCATCGCAGATTTTGCGGACTGCGGTGATCCACTCCAGCGGGGAAGGAATAAAGCCGCCTTCGCCCTGAAGCGGTTCCACCACAATCGCTGCGACATGTTCGGCCGGCGACGATTCTTCAAAGACCCGATAAATGCTATCGGTGTAATAGGCAATCGCATCCGCCGCGCTCATCCCCGCCGGGTTGCGGTACAGATAGGGGAACTGGGCCCGATAAACGCCATCGGGAAATGGTCCCAGGCCATGGGCATAGGCTTTTTTTGAGGTCATCGTCATCGTCAGCATCGTGCGGCCGTGGAAGGCTCCGGAAAAGACGATGATGTTGGGGCGTTTGGTAAAAGCTTTGGCAATTTTCACGGCGTTTTCATCGGCTTCGGCACCGCTGTTGGCAAAAAAGGTCATTTTTTCCGTGCCCCGGACCGGTACGATGGCATTCATTGCTTCCGCCAGCGCCACATAACCCTCATGGGTGACGATATTGAACATGCCATGAAAATACTTTTCGGACTGGGCCTGCACCGCCGCCACGATTTCCGGATGCGAATAGCCGATGTTTAACACGCCGACACCGCCAACCCAGTCGACAAAGTGATTGCCGTCAACATCTGCGACCATCGCGCCGGCACCCTGGTCAATCACCAGCGGATAAACACATTTGATCGCCCCGGGAATGGCGTCCGCTCTGCGGGCAATGATGGCCGCAGCCTTGGGCCCGGGCACCTGATCGGTAACTATTTTGGGTAATGCTTCTTTTAACATTTTTATCTCCTCATTTCTTAGTTGTCGGGGTAACTGCGAAACGCGATTAGCAAAGCACCTTTGCTTTGCTTGCCTTTCACAAAAAACAAAAAACAAGACCGGGAAGCGACCTCCTTGTCTTGTTTATGTCTGTTATTATAGCACAGTCACCATCTGGCGCAATGGCCGGCCAGCCTAAACTATTTGATATATTTTGTGCTGAATAGCCAATAATAGTACTCACCCCATAACTAATAAAAAAAAAGAATCCCTGGCCTTTTTCTGGTGCCAGGGATCCGGCTGATTATTACAAACTATTTTAAAATAGTGCTGATCTGCGGTCTGTCTCAGGTCGCGTCGGCGTTAGCCACGGGCATCAGCCGCCAATGATTTAAGTAAAACTGAACCCCGGTCATTACCAGCAGCACCCCAATCCCCACTAGCGCCGTCATCGCCAGCGCTGGATAGGCACCAGCAAAACCATCGATTGAAGTTAACGATTGATAAATGCCAAAATAGCCCCAGGCCACCGGAACCGGCAATATGGCATTCTTCGTAATCAGGGTAACTCCCGCCGTCACGACCACCGCCACAATCAGAATGATAATCCCCCAAACATCGGCGGTAATCCCAAAGCCCTGCCAATCGATACTGACCAGCCAGGAGGAAATATTAACCACTGTAGCAATCAGCAACCAGCCAGTATACATCCCAAAGGCGGCTGGTAACAGCCACTGATTGCCGGTCTGGATCTTTCCCAGTTGCAAAATCAGCAAACTCAGGATGATCGCAAAGGCCAGGATCACCAGCGCCGAGACGCCGATCAGGTTAAAGGAAAAAATGACAATCCAGAGCATATTGAGGCCACTGGACAACCAGAACAACATACTGATGGCATCAATGGCCTGGCCATAATACTCATCCTTATTTTTAACAATCATCACCACGGCGGCAGCAATTAACAGGGCATAAATCACACTCCAGATACTAAAGGTTGACGGCGCCGGGGTAATCAGGGTTCCGTTCATGTCCGAAATATCCTTCTGGGACATCCCATTGAAAACCCCGAAGGCACCAAAGCTGTTTACTACCAACGTGCCGATTAACAGGATCATCCCGATCCAGGCTTTTGTTAGACGATTCATAAAGCTCACCTCTTCTTTATTTTTTCTGTACGTTAATTTTTTTATACCCCTTTTTTGACCAATTATTGACTCAATCCGATTTATTCCACGCCACCCCAAAAAACCTATCAGCACGTTCTGTTTGCCGGAGCAATATCCGCGGCGATGATCAACCTATGCGCTGAGCAACATTTCCCGCTGCATACGATGCCCTGACCCAGATGCTTTCGGACTTTGCTGCTAGATCTGGTATTTCATAAAACAGTTCCGCCAAGAGGACAGCGATCAGGCCAGGATATTCTCAAATCCACCCGAAGCCACAAACAAGATGCTGCCGGGGGCAGTGTTGAGGATTTTAATAATATCTTCATATTTTCCGGGCATCCCCAGTATCGTCAGATCCGCCGTTTCAGTTTTTATCAATTCATAAAAACTGCCGTTTAAGACTTTAATCTGAGTATTCCCCGGTAGCCGGGCTTCTTCAATAAAACTGGTCAGTTCTTTCTCAACCTTGACTTTCTTACTTTCATGGCCAACCGCCCGATATAAGGTAATTTCGGCATGCATATTGTTCATCAGTTTAAGGGCACTTAAAACCGCTAAATCATTATTGCGGCTTTTTTCCCGCAGCCAGATATTGATTTTTTGTTCCGAACCCAAACCAAATTTGGGATGCAACCAGAGACACAACACCGATATTTTGGTATGCTTCAAATCATTGATCAGTATCTTGAACCGATCGCGTTTATCGGGATCATCACTGATGGTCAGTAAAACCATATTGGGTGGCAGAAAACTGTTTTCAAAGCACTGCAGGGCCTGAATCAGCATTTTCTCAAAATGATCAGACTGAACAAACACCTTCTGAACAAAAATGTGTTCAGTGAGAATTGGTTGTAATACTTCTTCAATAGCCTCTTTCTGGTTTTCATCCATAATTGTTTCGGGAAAGATGGTCATGTAATAAAGCCGTCCCGAGGGATAAACCAGATTCCGGGCAAACCGCGAAATGCGGCGGAAATCTTCTGGTGATTCCACCGGTATCGCCACTGCCGGTTTCCACAGCCGGGGATGAAAGGGCGTCTTCATGATCCGCTGAGCAGCCCATTCAGTCAGGGCTACAAAAACACCGCTACGGACATCGCCAAAGGGTGATACCAAATTTTTGCGCTTTAACAGCGAATAAATGACAATGATGGTGACAATCGTAATCCCGGTAAAGAGGGCATTGATTAACAGCATCACGGCTAAACAACCCAGGGTTCCCAGTAACGGCACCAGAATCGACATCGCCATCGTCGGTCGGAAGCTGGAAATCCCCGTTCCCTGTTCGATCAATACCACCAGATTGATCATCAGATAGGTGGTCAGAAAAAACATCGTCAATAACACGGCCAGACTGTTAAGATTCCCCAGCACAATTACCACCAGAGAAATCGCCGAGGAAATTAAAATCGCATTGAGCGGTTCGCCTTTTTTTGTTTTTTTGGCAAAAAATGTCCCCAAAGGTATCACCCGATCCTCGGCCAATGCCGCCAGAGTTCGCGGCGCACTGACCAGGGTTGACAGCGCTGAGGATAATACCGCTCCCATGACACCGGCAATAATCAGAAAATCAAAGCGGGCCAGTTTAAAGATAATCATCGTATCCGATAACAGCAACTCCGTTGTCGCCTGACGGGCAAACCACACTGCCAACAACATATACACCACAAAGCCCGTGACCACCGCCGCTATCGTCCCTTTGATAATGCTTTTTCCGGGGTTTTCAAGATCGCCGGACATGGTCGCTCCGGTTAAGATCCCAGTCACGGCCGGAAAAAAGATCGCAAAGGTCGCCCAGAAACTGGCATCGGCCATGGAGCCGCTCAATACCATTGGACCGTCATTCAAACTTGGCCCTATTAAGAATGAGATAATTGACAAAACTACGGCCGCCAGAATAAAATATTGCACCCGGAAGGCCAGCTTGGTCGAGATAATTGACACAGCTGTTAAGATCGCCCAGGTAATCATTCCGACAATAATCAGCGAATGGCTGGGAAAAAAGGTGACCCACAACTCACTGAATCCGGCAATGTAAAAAGCGACCGAAATAGCCTGTGAAAAATAAAGCGGAATGCCAATGGCCCCCCCCATCTCCATCCCCAGTGAGCGGGCAATGATAGCATAGGCGCCACCGGCACCAATTTTAATATTGGTCAGCATCGATGACATCGACAACGTCGTCGTCGCCGTGATGACATGGGCCAGCACAATGATCGCCAGGGCTCCCCATAGCCCCACATTACCAACCACCCAGCCCAGGCGGAGGTACATAATTACTCCGAGGATCGTCAGCAGCGTGGGAACATAGACCCCTTCCAGGGTATTCAAGCCCGATTTTTTTTCTTTTATTTTATTTTTCACGTTAATGATCCTTTCAAGATGCGTCTTCTTTCCTGACGACTCGTCACGTTAATAACTGATGGACGCTATATTATTTGCATTTTTGCATAGGACGCTTTTTCTGTCAATGTAAATTATCGCTGTTTTTCGATTACATTTTGATTTAACGGTAAATCGCTTTTGGGGACCATGAACGCCCTCCCAAAGCAGGCTACATCAGTTCTTAATTGAAGCCTGGCATTTACTAAAAATATTCTTAAATAATATGTCTTCGGGTGGGATACGCCAATTCGATTTGCGGCGTGTCCGACACCAGTTTAAGCACATCTTCCCAGATATTATTATTGGTGTCGCGGCGCTGTTTCGGCAGACAAAGGTATCTTAAGGTCAATTCGATCCCACTTTCCTTCACGTCCGTATACACAATCGGAGTCAGATTATTGTAGAGAATCATATACTTTCTGGCCGTCGATTTGATTTGTTCAGCGGCTTCTTCGGTAAAATGCAGGGCGTGATGATTGACTATTTCGGTCAGCTTTTGTTTGGCTAATTGCCAGTCACTTTCAAAGGTAATTAATACTTTTATCTCATTCCAGATATACATAAACCCTTTCGTGTAATTAACCGTCGGGTAAGTAAACACAAAATGGTTGGGAATATCAACAATTCGTCCGGTGCTTTGTTCCCCCACTTGAACATCGGTCACTTCCATTAGCGAAAACTGAAATAAGCGAATATCGATCACATCGCCGCGGCTATCATTAATTAAAATCCGTTGGCCGATCTCAAAAGGTTTTCTGATCATAATAAAAAACCAGGCCGCGATATTGGCAAAGAGATCTTTTAAGGCAATCGCGATCCCGGCCGATAATAAACCGATATAAGTTGCAATATAGGCCGTATTTCGGGCCCATAAAACCCATAGAATAATCAAATAAACAATTGAAAAAGCGTAATAAACTCGTTTTCTGAGGGCATGATAGCGGCTAATATCATCGATGTAACGAAACAACAGGCGATTGATAAGGGTCACCACCAGAATCGTGATGATTAACCAACCGATTGAGAAGATAATGGTCAGGGTATGATTATTTTCATACAGATAGTTCATTATTTCGCTTATTATTTCATTCATTTGTTCGTACCTCATTTGAATTTTTGTTTGTCCGCTATATGTGATCGTAAAGTCTGCTAAATGTGATGACTTCTGATCTGATCAACAGCATAACTGTTCTGTATTGCGTGATTGTAGCCGCATAGCCAATCGATATGCTACTCTTCAAACCAGTCATGCTTCAACGTCTCGGTTTCATTTCTGATTTCGGCGACGGTTTTCTCAATCACACTTTTGGTTTCCTGGTCGGATTGCTCCCATTTAGAGGGTTTCCGTTTTAAGCGCCGATTCATCATCGCCGTCAGATAACCACCCCGGAACATTTTCGGTTCAAACGACATAATAAAGGCCTTGGGCTCGTATTGATCAATGAGTTGCAACATACTCTTTTACGATTTACGCTGGGTTAGAATATCGAGATTAGTGCGTTTTCCAAATTTACCTTCCCCATAATAGACCGTCACCCCATAACCTTCGTTACGCAATACCTCAATCAGGGTGGGGTTTTCCTTTTCAATATTGACTTGAATACTGGTAAAATCAATGGCCAGTTTTTGTTCAATGTAAATACCCAGGGTCAGGCCAGCGGCAAAACCAACGGCATAAACCACCATCTCCAGTATGCTCTGATCACCGGACAAGACAATGGCCAGACCAAAAATATAAATCAGGGCTTCCATCAAGCCAAACAAGCCGGTTAATACCTTTAAGTTTTTAACCATGCAAATAGTTCGCAGGGTCAACATCGACACATACAATAATTGGACAAAGATAATTAAAAATAATCGTGTCATTGCTCCCCCTTCATAAAAAGTCCAGTAAATCTGTCAACATGCCATTGGCTGGTTAATCTTAAACCAACGGTTAAAATTATTTGGGCTTTCTCCATTGTATCAGAAAAGAGTGGTAATATAAAGGGGTTTAATTGAATGCAATATCATATTGATTGATGGGGTGCCCTTCGCGACAGCCCGCACCTCAGGAGGCACTGAACCGATGAGGTAACCATTTTTTAAAAAATTAAGAGAATCCATTTTACTTGACAAAATCGCTTTTCATTGTTATTATAATCCCTAATAAAGAACAAACATTATGTGAAGTATATGTATTGAGTAATTTTATTTGTGAGCTTGTTTACGTATTGATTGAAATGTGGAAATAAGTAAGCTGATTATTAATCCGATGAAATTTACATTGAAAAACATCCTGGATGGAACTGGGGCTTGTATAGGATCATCATGGTCATATACTATACTATTCTGCCTGATACGATGGTATTGGTCATGACGAATGGTATAAGGTGAGTTATCTTTAGCGAAACCTATGCACTCTAACTCTGTGAACACAGAGTTAGAGTGCTTTTTTTATAACCAAATTTAAAGCGCTCAAAAGCTCACACTGCCCATCCAAGCCCCTGAACTGGTAGATTAGATGTCTCTGAAAGGAATAAAAAAATGCATGAAGCGATTAAATTAACACAGAACCACCTGAATACCGACCAATCCTCAAATGATTTAATGGATAAATGGACCGATTGGCGCTGGCAACTGAAGCACACCATTCGCAAAGTTGAAACGGTTGAAAAAATAATGGGCATTAAATTTTCAGATCAAAAGAAAAAAGAAATCGAGGCGACCATCGATAAATTCCCGATGGCCATCACCCCTTACTATTTGTCACTAATTGATGACGATGATTATGAAACCGATCCGGTCTTCAAACAATGTTTTCCCAGCATTGATGAATTACTGATCTCACCGATGGATATGGAAGATCCGCTGCATGAAGACAAAGATAGTCCCATCTGTGGCATTACCCATCGTTATCCGGATCGGGTACTTTTTCATGTCAGTAATGTCTGTGCGATGTATTGCCGTCATTGTACCCGCAAAAGAAAAGTTGGCGATGTGGACTCTATCCCGTCGGACGACATGATTTTAGCTGGCATTGACTATATTAGAAATACCCCTACTGTCCGGGACGTGCTGCTGTCTGGCGGCGATCCGTTTCTTTTATCTGATGAAAAGCTCGACTATATCCTTAGCCGTATTGCCGCCATTCCCCATGTTGAAGTGATCCGGATTGGGACCCGGACACCGGTGGTACTGCCCTTTCGGATTACCGATAAGCTGATCAAGGTTCTCAGTAAATATGATAATCTGTGGATCAACACCCACTATAATCATCCCCGGGAAATAACCAGAACCTCAATTGCCGCCCTAAAAAAACTGACCGGTATCGGCATACCCGTTGGCAATCAATCGGTCTTGTTGCGGGATGTCAATGACTGCCCCATGATTATGAAAAAACTGGTTCATAAACTGGTGGCCAACCGGGTCCGCCCCTACTACTTATATCAATGTGATTTAGCCGAAGGATTGGAGCATTTTCGCACCAACGTCGGCAAAGGCATTGAGATTATGGAAAGTCTCCGCGGCCATACCAGCGGGTTTGCGATTCCGACCTATGTGATTGACGCCCCCGGCGGCGGCGGAAAAATCCCGGTGATGCCCAACTATCTGATCTCCTGGTCCACCAATAAGGTGATTCTGCGGAATTATGAGGGTGTCATCACCACCTATCAGATGCCCGACCACTATGAACACACAGCCTGTGATTTAGACTGTCAGCATTGCAAGCTGCAATTAAACTTAAATAGCGAAGAAAGTGACCGCAAACCGATTGGTATCTCCAAGCTGCTTTGTGATTACGAAGAAACGATCACCCTGGTGCCGGAAAATCTTGAACGGGAACAACGAAATGGAAGTAATGAGGGTTAAAATGATTGATATCATCGAATCTTATGGCAATAGTCTAATTCAACACGGAAAAAACAGCAATCGCATTTATTTAATGAAATGTGCGGTGGCCGAAGCGCCACAACTGATCCCGCAGATGAACCAACTGGCCTTTGAGCATAACTATTCGAAAATCATTGCCAAAATTCCTGAATCGCTCAATCCAATTTTTACCGACGCCGGCTACCACTTGGAAGCTACCATCCCAGGTTTTTATCAGGGCCGGGAAAGCTGTCAATTATTGGGTAAATATTTTTGTCCGAACCGAAAAAAGCTTAGCAATGGCCGAGAATTGAAAAATATCCTTGATCAGGCCATCGTTAAAAAAAACACCCCGGCCATCCATCCCCTGCCCCAGGAATTCACCATCCGGCGCTTGCGGGAAGCCGACATCCCGACCCTGGCCCAGCTGTATCACACGGTTTTTAAGAGCTATCCCTTTCCCATTTTTGAAGCCACCTATCTCCGTGAAACGATGGTCGATCATGTCATCTACTATGGCGTCTTTGACCAGGATCTGCTGGTGGCGGTTTCTTCCAGCGAAACCGATCCCGACAATGGGAATTCGGAGATGACTGATTTTGCCGTTCTCCCAGCCTATCGCGGCCATCAGCTGGCCCTGCATTTACTAAAAGAAATGGAAATCGATATGCTTGATAGCGGCTATCATCTGCTCTATACTATTGCCCGCGCTGCTTCCGCTGCGATGAATACAACCTTTGCCCGCGCCCACTATCACTATGGCGGCACCCTCATTAATAACACCCAGATTTCCGGATCCATCGAATCGATGAATATCTGGTACAAAAAACTGACCCGGGGTTAGTCCACAACGAAAACCCAATCGCCCCAAACTGAATTCAAGCCCTTGATTGATCTGCAATCAAGGGCTTTTTGCTGATGGTTTAGCGATGCCGTCCGGCGGTAACCCGCCCACGCCCGCGATACGAACCCACCTTGTGCTGGACAGACAAAGAGCGGTTTAGTATACTAGAGAAAATACCATTCTTAAAATGCGGAACAAAAATTCGAACCCGGCTTGCTTTACAGTCCGTTTTCCCCCCCAAAAAGCGCAACGCTCACGGCCCCGATCATTACTGATGCCATTCGCAAACGAGGTAGTCTATGTCTATTATTTTAGCTGATTTATTCCACGCCACTAAAAAAACCTACCAGCTCCAGCTGCTGGCCGGAGCCGCTGGGCTGAACAACCCGATCGCCTGGGTACAGTTTACCGAGGACAGCGCCACCACCGATTTTTTAACGGGCGGCGAACTGATCATCACCACCGGTATGAGTGCCAATTCCGACCGCTGGCTCTATGATTTTATCACCCGCCTGATTGCTCAGAAAACCAGCGGCCTGATTCTCAATACCGGCCGCTATCTGTTTGCCGAGGCCATTTCCGAGGAAGTGATCAACCTGTGTACCGTGCATCATTTCCCGCTCTTCACAATGCCCTGGAAAATCCATCTGGCTGCCATCATGCAGGATTACGGCAACCGGATCTTTATACAGTCCTATCAGGAAGACCGCACCACGATGGCCTTTTCGCGCCTGCTGCTGCACCCCGACGAGCCCGAAGCCAGTATCGACACCCTTAACAGCCTTGGCTACGAAACCGCGGCACCCTACCTGGTGCTGGTCACACCGGCGCCGGAAATCCAGGCCCGGTTGACCGAGGCACTACGCCAGGTCGCCACCCGCTGTTATCACTTCCGGCTCCGGGAGGTCTGGGTCGCTATTTTTCTTAATCCCGATAGCGCCGCCCTGACTCAGGCGATCTCCGGCTTTGATGCTGAGCCGACGGCCAGCCCGGGGCTCGCTGTTTGTTTTGGCAGCGGTGAACTGACCGACTCGCTGTTAACCCTGCAACGCAGCTACCAGCAGGCCCTTTTTGCCCTCAAAATAGCCCAAAAGCAGCAGCTCCGGCAGCTCCGTTTTGCCGATCTGGGACTCTTTAAGGTCTTTTTTGCGGTGCCCGATCCGGCGATCCTGGCCGCCCTGGCCGATGACAGCTTGAGCCGGCTGGAAGCCCACGATGCCCGGAGCCAGTCCAGCCTGACCGCCACCCTGCGACTCTACCTTGAGCATGACGGCAGCATCCAGGCGGTGGCCGATGCCAGCTTCACCCACCGCAACACCATCAACTACCGGATGAAAAAAATCCGTCAACTGCTAAAAATGGACCTGTTGACAATGGAAGAAAAATTCAATCTGCGGCTGGCCTTTATGATTAAGGACTATCTAGCCCTCTGATCCGCGTGGTGGCCATTAAACTATTTATTTAAATAACTGCTGTCAGCTTCGTGTTAGTTTGTGGCCGCAATTACTATCCCTGCTTTTCTGTCAACAAAAATTACTAATTAAATATAAAGGAGCACCCGATGAAATCACCAATCGCCATTATCCCCAGTCTGATTGATCACCAAAACCTAAAACCGGACCTAACCCCACTGCTGGCTCCGGCCATCGTCGCCGCGGTCCGCCGTTTCCATCAATCCCTGCCCGATTATCAGCCAACGCCGCTGGTGTCGCTGCCCGGACTGGCGCAAAAATTGGGCGTCGAGGCTATTTTTGTCAAGGACGAATCCCACCGCTTCGGGCTGGGCGCCTTTAAAGGCCTGGGGGCATCCTATGCCATGGCCACCATCATCGCCGATTATATTAACGCCGCAGCAGCGGATCTGCATTATGCATTTCTGACGGCTCCAGCGGTGCGCCAGCAGATCAAAGAGCTGGTTTTTATCACCGCTACCGACGGCAACCACGGCAAGGGGGTGGCCTGGGCCGCGGCGCTGTTCGGTTGTCGGGCGATCGTGCTGATGCCCCGGGGGTCTCAACCCTGCCGGGCTGAGGCGATCCGGGCCATCAATGATACTCAGGTGGAGATCACCGATCTCAATTACGACGATGCCGTCCGCCAAGCTGCCCAGCTGGCTGCGGAGCATGGCTATCTCCTGATTCAGGACACCGGTCTGGCCGGTTATGAGGATGTCCCCAATGCCATTACCCGGGGTTATACCACCATGGCCGCAGAAGCCCTGGAACAATTGCAAGACCACGGCATTGCCAAACCCAGCCATGTTTTTCTGCAGGCCGGGGTCGGTTCCATGGCCGGCGGGGTGCTGGGTTATCTGACCCATTACTACGACCACAATCCGCCGCTGACCACGATTGTCGAACCGGACACCGTCGCCTGCATCTATCAATCAGTCCAGCAGGGTCAGGGCCAGCCGTTGGCTATTGGCGGTAACCCGGAAACAATTATGGCCGGTTTAAACTGCGGCGAACCCAACCCCCTGACCTGGCCGATCCTGCGGGACTATGCCAGTTTCTATGCCCGTTGTCCGGACTGGGTCACCGAGCTGGGGATGCAGACCCTGGCCCACCCCGAAGCTGCTGACCCGGCTATCGTCTCAGGCGAATCTGGTGCCGTCGGTTTGGGTCTACTGCAGTCCTTGTGCACCGACAAAAACCTGGCCGCCCTGAAACAGCAGCTCCATCTGGACTGCGACTCAACCATCCTGCTTTTCAGCACCGAGGGCGATACCGATCGCGACGGCTATGATGCGATTGTCCGGCACAGCCGGGACGCTATTTAACTGCAAGCAGTAACTGAAATCAAGCCTATCAAAAAAACGATGCCCAGAATCGATCCGCAACTGTCATGACTGTGGCGGATCGATTCTGGGCATCGTTTTGGGGTTATTTTTATTGCCTATCTGAAGTTGATTTTTTGTCATTGATCAAACCAATCATTTTTGAGTGTCACCGTTTCATTTTTTATTTCTTCCACCGTTTTCTCAATGACGCTTTTTATTTCCTTTTCAGACTGCTCTGGTTTGATACTCTTCTTTTTTAACCGTCCATTCATCATCTCCGTCAGATAACCACCCCGAAACATTTTCGGCTCAAAGGACATGATAAAAGCCTTCGGCTCATATTCTTCAATGATCTTCAATAGATTTTTTTCTGATTTTCGTTTAGTCAGGATATCGAGATTGGTTCGTTTTCCGAATTTTCCTTCTCCCATATAAACGGTTACGCCAAATCCTTCTTTTCGTAATACCTCAATCAAGGTGGGGTTTTCCTGTTCAATATTCACTTGAATACTGGTAAAACCAATGGCCAATTTTTGTTCAATGTATATCCCCAAGGTCAGACCGGCGGCAAAACCAACGGCGTAAACCACCATCTCCAGAATGCTCTGATCCCCGGAGAGGACCATCGCCAGACCAAAAATGTAAACCAGGGCTTCCATAAACCCAAAAAAACCAGTCAATACTTTTAAGTTCTTAACCATACAAATGGTCCTTAGGGTCAACATCGGAACATACAGTAATTGAATAAAGATAATTAAAACTAATCGTGTCATCATTACTCCTTTTTAAATATCCGGGAATCATTTTATTGAATATTCTGTCGCAATTGGCTTCACCTTATCCAAAATACCCGGTTATTTTGTTAATTCTATCTTATGTCACTTTCATTGTATCAGACCATACCCTTAATTTGAAGGGCTTTAAAAACAAAAAAAGCTGCACCCGATTCGTTCCGACGGGATTGGTGGTCGGATTGTTTCGGGTACAGTGTTTATCATCGTTGTTTGCGAATATCACGCGTGCTGCTAATTTTTTTTTGTTTTAGCGTTGATAAAACGCCGTGATTCGTTCCACCACCGTCGCCAGCTCCGCTTCGGTCAGGCTGTAAAATAAGGGCAATCGCAGCAACCGCAGGCTTTCGTTGGTGGTAAAGCGGTCGGCGCCATGAAAGCGCCCGAATTTCTGGCCGCCGGGGGTCTCGTGAAGAGGAGTATAGTGAAAAACGGTACTGATCTGGTCCTGCTTAAGCCAGGCGATCAGCTCATCCCGCTCCGGCTGACTGGCGGTTTTGATATAAAACAGATGGCCGTTATGCTGGCAGTGCTCCGGCACCACCGGTAGCTCAATCCGGCCGGCGCCTGCCAGCGGGGTTAATAGCTCAAAATAATGCTGCCATAAGCTCAGCCGCCGGGTATTGACCATTGCAGCAGCTTCCAGCTGGGCATAAAGATGGGCGGCATTCAGTTCACTAGGTAAATAGGAGGAACCCAGCGCGACCCACGAATACTTGTCCACTCGACCAGCTAAAAAATCATGGCGGTTGGTGCCCTTATCGCGAATAATCGTGGCTTTCTCGATCAGATCCTCGCGATTAATCAGCAAGGCCCCGCCCTCACCCATGGTATAGTTTTTGGTTTCATGGAAGCTGTAACAGCCCAGATCACCGATGCTGCCTAGGGCTTTATTTTTATAGCTGGCCATCACGCCCTGGGCGGCATCCTCCACCACCATCAGCTGATAACGTTTGGCCAAGGCCATAATCACATCCATCTCACAGCCGACGCCACCGTAATGAACCGGCACAATCACCTTGGTGCGGGGAGTGATGGCCGCTTCAATCAGGGTTTCGTCAATGTTCAGGGTATCCGGTCGGATATCGACAAAAACAATCTGGGCGCCGCGCAGGGCAAAAGCATTAGCGGTGGTGACAAAGGTAAAGGCTGGCATAATCACCTCATCCCCGGGTTTGATGTCGGCCAGCAGGGCGGTCATTTCCAGCGCCGCAGTGCCGGAGCTGGTTAGAAAAGCGCCGGGCACCTGGGCGTTTTGACACAACCAGTCCGAGCAGGCTTTGGTAAAAGGGCCATCCCCACCAATCTGATGATTCT
>PGZR01000202.1 GCA_002841405.1 Firmicutes bacterium HGW-Firmicutes-4
AATATAACCTTCTTCTAAAAGAATTTGAGCAATTGCTTTCTTTTCTTTTGAAGCAGGCATCTCAACTGTTTTATGACCTGCATCATTTGCATTTCTGATGCGTGTTAACATATCCGCAATAGGATCAGTCATAACCATACTCGGTACCTCCTTTTCTTTGCCAGTTTGTTTTTACCAGCTTGCTTTTCTTACGCCAGGGATTTCGCCTTTATATGCTAATTCTCGGAAACATATACGACAAATGCCAAATTTCTGTAAAACAGAATGTGGTCGACCACAAATTCGGCATCGTGTATACGCCTGAGTTGAATATTTTGCTTTGCGTTGTTGTTTTTCCTTCATCGCTTTTTTTGCCACTGTACCGTCCTCCTTATGCTCTACTGAATGGAATGCCAAGCAGTCTTAACAGTTCGTGAGCTTCTTCATCTGTATTTGCCGTTGTGACAAACATGATATCCATGCCTCGGACTTGTTCAACCTTGTCATAATCAATTTCAGGGAAAATGAGCTGTTCTTTTATACCAAAAGCATAATTACCACGTCCATCAAAGGACTTGTTGGACAAACCTCTGAAGTCACGTACTCGAGGAAGGGCAACGTTGAATAACTTGTCGGTAAATTCGTACATACGATCACTTCTCAAAGTTACTTTCGCTCCAATGTTCATGCCTTCTCGGACTTTAAAGTTGGCAACTGACTTTTTCGCCTTTGTAATTACTGGTCGTTGACCGGCAATAATTCCAAGGTCGATCACTGCGGCTTCTAAAGCTTTAGAGTTGTCTTTGCAATCTCCTAAACCCATGTTGAGCACAACTTTTTCAAGTTTAGGAACTTCCATGATGTTTTTATATTGAAATTTTTCCATCATTGCTGGAATTACTTCAGTTAAATATTTATCTTTTAATCTGGGCATATTGGTCCTCCTTCCCGAAATTAATTATTAAATGTTTCATTACATTTTTTACAAAATCTGACTTTTTTTCCGTCATTTAAAACTTTATGTCCGGTTCTGACACCCTTATCACATTTTGCACAATAGAGTAATACGTTAGAGGCTTCAAGTGCGCCTTCTTGGCGGATTATTCCACCCTGTTGCATTTGTTGTGTTGGTTTCTGGTGTTTAGTAACCATGTTTACATTTTCCACAAGGACTTTTCCATCTTTAGGATAAGACTGAATCACTTTTCCTTTTTTTCCTTTGTCCTTACCGGAAATTACCATTACGATATCATCTTTTTTAATATGCATCTTTCATTTCCTCCTTAAAGTACTTCAGGAGCCAAAGATACGATTTTCATGTATTTCTTGTCCCTTAACTCTCTTGCGACAGGTCCAAAAATACGTGTACCTTTTGGGTTTTTATCATCTTTTATAAGAACCGCTGCATTCTGGTCGAATTTGATGTAACTTCCATCGTCTCTTCTAATTCCGCTCTTTGTTCTAACGACAACGGCTTTAACAACGTCGCCTTTTTTAACATCGCCACCGGGTGCCGCACTTTTAACAGCACACACGATAATGTCTCCGATATTTGCATATCGACGACCGGAACCACCAAGAACTCGGATGCACAGTAATTCCTTTGCACCGGTATTATCTGCTACTTTCAGTCTCGTTTCTTGTTGAATCATCCGAAATACCTCCTTCCGCACATTGACTTATAGTGCTTTTTCTACGATTTCTACTAATCTCCAGCGTTTGTCTTTGCTGAGTGGTCTTGTTTCCATTATTTTAACGGTATCACCGATATTACATTCGTTTTGTTCGTCATGGGCTTTGAACTTTACAGTGTGTTTCACTCGTTTTGAGTAAAGTGGATGTTTTACAAAACTTTCGACAGCCACAACAATGGTTTTTTCCATTTTGTTTATTATGCTTCATCCGACTTCATAGCACGTTCTTGCATAATTGTTTTGATCCGTGCATAAGTCTTCTTAACTTCTTTAATCCGCATTGGGTTTTCCAATTGACCTGTCGCATGTTGAAATCTGAGGTTGAATAATTCTTCCTTCAGATCACCCAGTTTGGCTTCAAGTTCGATTGTTGTTAATTCTCTTAATTCACTTGGTTTCATGCTTCATCACCCACTTCTTGTGCTTCCTGATCTTTACGAGTGATAAATTTAGTTTTGATCGGTAATTTATGTTGAGCAAGACGCATGGCTTCCCGAGCTACTTCCTCAGAAATTCCGGCAATCTCAAACATTACTCTACCTGGTTTTACCACTGCAACCCAATACTCTGGAGAACCTTTACCGGAACCCATTCGAGTTTCTGCTGGCTTTTGTGTCACAGGTTTATCTGGGAATATTTTAATCCAAACCTGGCCACCTCTTTTAATATATCTGGTCATAGCAATACGGGCAGCTTCGATCTGATTAGCAGTAATCCATGCTGGCTCCAATGCTTGAATAGCGAAATCTCCGTATGTGATTTTGTTACCACGAAGAGCTTTTCCTTTCATACGACCTCTATGTTGTTTTCTACGTTTTACACGTTTAGGCATTAACATATGCGTTGGCCTCCTCTCTTAGTTTTCTGTCCTGTTAGTAGGAGCTTTTCGGCGTGGTGCGCTTTTTTTAGCTTTAGCGTCATCTTCAGCAGCTACCGCTAAAACATCTTCACGTCCAGTTAAAATCTCGCCTTTATTGACCCAAACTTTTACACCTAGTTTACCATAGGTGGTATCAGCTTCGGCAAAGCCATAGCTAATATCAGCTCGGAGGGTTTGAAGGGGAACCTGGCCTTGGGCATAATGTTCGTTACGTGCCATTTCAGCACCGTTTAAACGGCCTGCAACAGCAGTTTTGATTCCCTTGGCTCCAGCTCGCATGGTTCTCTGCATGGTTTGCTTCATTGCCCGTCGGAAAGAAATTCGTCGTTCCAACTGCGCCGCAATGTTTTCTGCCACTAATTGAGCATCCATATCAACGTTTTTAACTTCAACGATGTTGATAAAAACGGTTTTCTTGGTCATTTTTTCAAGTTCAAGACGTAATGCATCAATACCTGCACCACCACGACCAATAATCATGCCTGGTTTTGCTGTATAAATATGAATCTTTACCTTGTTACCAAAACGTTCGATGACAATTTTGGAAATGCCCGCCTGGTATTGATTTACTTTTATATATTTACGAATATCATAATCTTCAATTAAACAATCTGCAAAATCCTTGTTGTTAGCAAACCATTTTGCATTCCAGTCCTTAATAACGCCAACTCTTAATCCGTGAGGATTGACTTTTTGACCCATCTATGCCCTCCTTACTCTTTTTCTTTTAATACGGCTGTAATGTGAGACGATCTTTTTCGAATAATTGTCGCACGTCCCTGTGCACCCGCTCTGAATCGTTTTAGTGTTGGACCCTGATTTGCATAAATCTGATCGATATATAAGTTTTCAGGATTCATGTTAAAATTATTTTCAGCATTTGCTAAAGCAGATTTTACAACTTTGTCAATTATTTTAGCTGCTTTATTTGGTGTTAATGCTAGAATACTTAATGCTTCTCCAAGACTTTTGCCTCGAATTAAATCAGCCACTAACTTAGCCTTTCTGGATGAAACACGTACATATTTAGCTGTCGCTCTTGCTTCCATTCGTATACCTCCTTCTGGCTATCTTAATTTAGATTTCTTTTCTCCAGCATGACCTCTAAAGGTTCTGGTTGGTGCAAACTCTCCAAGTTTGTGTCCTACCATATCCTCGGTAACATAAACTGGAACATGTTTTCTGCCATCATGAACTGCGATGGTGTGTCCTACCATTTGTGGGAAAAGTGTAGAGCTTCTAGACCAGGTCTTCAGCACATTCTTTTCACCTTTTTCGTTCATTGCTTCGATGCGTTTAAGTAACTTTTCGTCACAAAAAGGTCCTTTTTTTAATGATCTACCCATTATTCAACCTCCTCTCGGTTCGTTATCTTATGGTTGTATGCTTATTTTTT
>PGZR01000061.1 GCA_002841405.1 Firmicutes bacterium HGW-Firmicutes-4
TTAGAATGATTATAATAGAGGTAAGTCATACTATAAATAAAGGAGAATACAATGCAAAAATATGAATGTGATGTCTGTGGTTATATATATGACCCGGAAATAGGGGATCCTGACAACGGGGTAGCAGCAGGAACTGCTTTTGCGGATATTCCGGAAGATTGGGTATGTCCAGAATGTGGCGTTGATAAAAGCTCATTTTCAGAAGTTTAAACAAAGTTAAGAATTATTATAGCGAAAAAGAAGCTACTCGAAAAGGTGGTTTCATAAGTGTAAAATTTAAACCAAATGGGGTTTAAATTTTACACTTTTTTTTTGCAATGGTTAATTCATTTAATCTCTGATAATTCCATACAGAAAAATACCTAAAATAGCAATATAGTACCTATTATTTGTTTGATAAATGTTATACTCTTAGTTATAGAAGTGTTTATTCGATTACAATTTGCTGTGAAAAGGGGGGAGAATGTTGAAAGAAGGGTTTAATTACAGAAGATGTGGAAGCGTGTCCAGCCGGGCGCATTTAATCCAACTGGTAGACAAAGAAATTATTATTAAAATATTAGATGCATTTACCAATGTAACCGGATTAACCGCGAACATCGTTGATGTGGAAGGACACTCGATCTTTTCCAGGAAAGATGCCCAAAAGAATTGTGAATTTTGCCACATGATCTGGAAAATGGAAAAACAAAAGGGGATCAGTCGCTGTGTGGGAGCATATGCCCGGGCCGGAAAACAGGCGGCTATTTTTGATGAACCCTATATTTTCCGTTGTCCGGCCGGATTGATTGAATGGGCAGCACCGATTATTTTTGATGAAGAACATCTGGGCACCATTATTTGCGGACAGGTTTTAATGTGGGAACCAGAAGAGTTTTTTTGGATTGAACTGGAAGAAATGAATCGCTTTTTAACCGACGATTTTAAAGCGCTGTTCGAAGCTGCTAAGAAACTTCAGGTGGTATCAGGTGAAAAGGTTCAGGGGGCGGCATCGCTGCTACATGTGATTGCCAACTATATTATCAAAACGGGTGGGGAAAGTCTGCATCAGAAAAAAGAACTTGAATTGCAGCAACTCCTATTAAATGAAGAAATACAAACTCGTAGGAATCTGGAAGAAAAACTGAATATTCAGAGCCTTAACTTCTTTTTAGAAAAAGAAAAAGCACTGATCGGAAAAATCAAACTTAGTGATCTGGATGAATGCCGTAAACTTTTTAAAGTCATGCTGGCAGATATTTTTTCTTGTAACGGGGAAAAGCTTCTCATTATGAAGGGCCGGGTTTACGAACTGGTGGTTGTCATGTCCCGAGCCTGTGTCGAAGCCGGAGTTGATATTGAAAAGTCAATGGGATTCAATGCCAATTTATTACAGGAACTGAATAACTGCTATAGTATTCGGGAAATTAATATTGTTGCAACATCGCTTCTGGAACGTTATTTAGATGAAATTCACCATCATAGCAAGTCGAAAAATCGAGTTGCTGTGGAGGGGATTAAGGGGTTTATCCGAAATAACTATGCTAAAAACAACTCGTTGGAAGAAATTGCAGATTCCGTTTATTTAAGTCCTTTTTATGTCAGTCGAATTTTCAAAGAAAGCCAAAACATGACGGTTATGGATTATGTGACTAAAGTTAAATTGGATGAGGCAAAAAAAATGCTCAGCAATCCCCGTTTTAAAATTGAAGAAATTGCCATGTCACTGGGTTACAGCGATGGCTCTTATTTTTCGAAGGTCTTTCGTCGCAATGAAGGAATGACACCAACACAATTCAGACAAAATCTTTAAAAGGAGATAACCAATGGATGGGTATATAGATGGCTATATAAAAGAAATTCAGAATGGCTTAATTAACGGCGATGCCGAACTGGTTAAAAATTCTACCGAACTAGCTCTGACAATCGGCATTTCGGCAGATGTGATTATCACCAATGCCCTGATTCCAATGATGGAACAAATCGGTAAAGAATTTAGAAATGGGAATATCTTTATTCCCGATGTACTGATGTCCTCCAGGGCTATGCATGCTAGTTTATATGTTTTAAAACCGCTGATTGTTGAATCTAATCTCAAACAAAAAAAAGGTTTGATCATCATTGGAACCGTTGCAGGAGATCTTCATGACATTGGCAAGAATATGGTGTCCATGACCCTTCAGGGAGATGGTTATGAGGTTATTGACTTGGGTATTGATGTGCCGGCTTCATCTTTTATATCGGCAATTCAGCGGTACAAACCAGATATTTTGGCGATGTCAGCACTGTTAACAACAACCATCGGTGAATTGAAACACGTGATTCAATCAATTGTCAATGAAGGTATCAGAGATCGGGTTAAAATTGTCGTTGGCGGTGGACCAGTCACTCCGGATTACGTCGATGAGATCGGCGCAAATGGTTATGGGAAAGATGTTTTTGGAGCAATTGATATTGTCAATCAATTACTGGGCAATAAGCCGGGGTATTTCAATGTATAAAGAAAAGCTGATACTATCAAAGAAAAGACCACCGATTATTTTGTTTACCGGTTTTCTTGGTTCGGGTAAAACAACCATGCTGTTAAAAACTATCGAAATGCTGGCAGTGGCAGAAAAAAAATGTGCGATTATTATTAACGAAATCGGGGAAGTGGGGATTGATAACCGGCAAATGCGGATGCTGGGCTATGATGTTCTGGATTTATTTGGCGGTTGTGTGTGCTGTACCATGAAGGTTACGCTGGAAGCAACCATCAATCATATCCTTGAAGAATACGAAAATCTGGATTATATTCTATTTGAGCCATCAGGAATGGCTAATCCAACTTCGATGTATCCGGCCATAATGAATTGCGGTTATGAGGCGGGTGAGATTGAGAATATCTTCATTTTTGACCCGACCCGAATTACTTTTTATAAAAAACGAATGAATCAGTTCTTTAATGATTCAATCAAACTGGCAAAATGCGTGATCATCAATAAAATCGATCAGGTTCCGTATAATGAAATTGAGACCGCTCTGAAGATGGTGACAGCGGATAATCCCGGGATCAAAACATTTGAAATGAATTTAAATGAAGAATTTAGTCAGGAATATCAACATTATTTTTAGGAAAGCAGGTAAGTGATATGTATCAGGAAGAATTTCTGCCGGTTGTTTTCAATGTTCGATTTTCATCGGATCAAGATTTGCCCGTTTCTAAATGGCGCTCCCGGATTCAAGATGTTTTGCATGTTTATGTGGATCAGATTTGTAAAAGCGATGAGCGGATGATTGGACATATCAAAGCGCTGGCACAGATTAATGATCATGATTTTATTAAATATAGTTGCATCAACGGCTCAGATGCCATCAATAGTAAGTTTTACGGTTTTCATCAGGATGTTAGTAAGATTAATGTTATCATTAACTCCCTCGTTTCGAATATTAGTGAAAATGAAAGTCGGATTCTTCTTGAGCGGTCATGCCAATCATTGGAAAAACGCGGTTTTGATATCAAAATTGAAATCGAAACGAAAATAAATTCGGCAGACAGCCATCACCATCATCATAGAGACAGTGAAACATGTCCAATCTGTAATGGACATCATCATCACTAAGCTATTTTAACATAGAACATAAATGATATTAATTGCAACAAATGATATCATTTATGCTTTTTTATGCCTAATAAAAAACAAAAAGGCAATATAATACCTAAATTAACAAAAAACGTCTAAAGACGGATGGACAAATCAGGTGTATGATTTGAGTATAAAATAAATTTCGGCAATCCTGCAGGGGCTGAAATAAAGATTGAAATTGAGGAGGGATAGATTAGTTCTTTCGAGGCTATTAAAAAAGATGATCGATTATAAAGCGTTAATCTGGTATATAGAAAATCTTGAAGGAGATAAAGCTAAAGAAATAATTGATAGTTTTATTGAACAAAAACCAACAAGAGACGAAGGGCTAGAAATAATGAAAGCCTGTCAGAGGGGCACTGAAAAAGTTGGTGTTTTGTATGAAAGAGGTGAATATTTTGTCAGTGATTTATTGGTTGCAGGAGCTCTTTTAGAAGAAATCAAAGAAAAATTGCAAACGATCATTGGCGAAGACATTAATAGTTTTAAGTCTGGTAGAATAACAATTGGCTCGGTGGTGGGTGAGGAGCTTGAACAAGGAGAAGTCGTTCTGGCTAAAATAGTACAAACGGCCGGGTTTATCATCATTCGACCAGATACAAGGGTATCATAAGAGGGTAATAAAATTTGAATAAAGCAGGAGGAAAAAATGGCAAAGAAGTTTACTAAAGTAGCATACACTAACTTGGATGATTTTGTATATGGCAGCTGTCCCAATCCAGTCACAACGAAAAGTGGAATGGTGATCGGCGGCGGAGTAGTTTATCCCGAAATTAACTTCACCTTACCAGGGATGGATATTAATGATGTCACCATGCCAAAAGCAGCCACAATTTATTCCAACATTATCGAAGGGGTTTTAAAACGTGCCGCAGAATTATATGCACCTGGTGTTTTGATCGAATTTGAAACACTTCCGGACTTTACCGAACATCCCAAATACGGAATCGAGGTTAATCGGATTCTTTTAAACGGTATGAAAGAAGCATCTGAAAAATACGGTTTAAAAACAGCGATTCGAACAACACCCAACGATTTGAGAGAATTCAGCCGACCACCGATCATGCGTAGCGGAAAATATTGGGAAACCATGCTGGAATTGTACGAACAATGTGCAAAAGATGGCTCCGATTTCTTCTCAATTGAATCAACTGGCGGTAAAGAAATTCATGACAGCGCCTTAGTCAAAGCAGATATTCGTCTAGCGATTTTTGCATTAGGTATTCTAGGCTGCAACGATATGGAATTTTTATGGAAACATCTGGTCGACTTATCGAATGCCAATAGTTGTTTTGCAGCTGGTGATTCATCCTGTGGCTTTGCCAATACCGCTATGGTTTTAGCAGAAAAAGGCTTTATCCCACATGTATTTGCTGCTGTTATTCGAGTGACCGCAGTTCCTAGAGCGCTAGTGGCCTTTGAACAGGGTGCTGTCGGACCAAGTAAAGATTGCGCATATGAAGGCCCCTACTTAAAAGCCATCACCGGTAGCCCCATTTCCATGGAAGGGAAAACAGCTGCATGCGCCCATCTAAGCCCAGTTGGAAATATTGCTGCAGCTGTTGCAGATACCTGGAGCAATGAATCCGTCCAACAGGTTAAACTGCTATCCGAAATGGCTCCTATTGTTAGCATGGAGCAACTGATCTATGATTGTCGGCTAATGAATGCAGCTACTGTAAACGGACAACAACTAATGTTTAGAGACCTCCTGGTTCGATCAGACTCAGCCTTGGATGTACAGGCTTATGTGTTAAGACCCGATGTGGTGATGCGTATCAGTACTGAGCTTGTTAAAACCCAGGATAATTTCCTAAGAACCAAGTTAGCTGCTCAACTGACAGTGGCAGAATTAAAAAAAGCCATCATCGAAGGCAAGGTTAAAAGTGATAAGCGGGATATGAAATGGCTGGATAAAATGGAAAAGGCGATTGAGACAATTCCAGACGATCCACAGGAATTCTACAATGAAATGAAATCTGTTTTAGATATGGATAAATTCATTCCCAGCGAGTACGGCATATAAACTTAACAAACTGAAATTTTGTGAGAATGAATAAACTCAAACTACCGAGAATAAAATGAGAAAAAACTTAGGAGGTTTAGTATGGCAACTTTAAAAGATGTATCCCAATGTGTTTTAGACGGTGATTTAGATGAAATCAAAGTATTAGTTCAGGCATTGATTGATGATGGAACTGACCCCATTGCGATTATTAATGATGGTTTGATTGCAGGAATGAATATTGTAGCACCGCTGTTTAAAAGTGGCGAAATGTTTGTGCCGGAAGTCATGGAATCGGCTGACACCATGAACGAAGGGATGAAGTTGGTAAAACCCCTGATCACTGACGAAGATATTCCCAGTAAGGGCAAAATAATCATTGGAACAGTAAATGGGGACTTGCATGACATTGGCAAAAATCTTCTGGTAATGATGATGGAAAGTCGTGGATATACCGTGATCGACCTCGGTGTGGATGTTAAGGAAGAAGCTTTTTCAGCAGCTGTTAAAGAACATCAACCGAATATAGTGGGGATGTCATCATTGCTGACCACTACCATGATGAAAATTGAATCAACGATTAAGCAGCTGGTTGCTGATGGGGTCAGAAATCAGGTGAAAATTATTATCGGCGGCGCACCGGTGACGCAGGAATTTGCTGATGATATCGGGGCAGATGGTTACTCAGATGATGCTTCGACAGCAGTCGAATTATGTGATCTAATGATGAGCGAACAGAACAGTCCAGAAGAATTGAGTGCGTAAATTCATAAAAGCAGAAGGAGACAATAATCATGCTGACAATTGTAGGTGAATTAATCAATACCAGCCGACCCGCTGTCAAAGAAGCAGCTAAAAATCGGGATAAAGACATGATCATTGATCTTGCTATCCGTCAGGCCAATGCTGGAGCTACATTTATTGATGTAAATTGTGGCAACATGATCAATAATGAGGAAGAAACCATGGAATGGCTGGTAAACACCATTCAAAGTGAGGTAGAAGTGCCGTTGTGTATTGACAGTCCCAGTGCAACCGCCCTGGATGTGGGTCTGAGCCTTTGTAAGTATGGCCGACCGATGATTAATTCCATTTCGGACGAAGATGAGCGCTATGATTCGGTGCTGCCGCTGATCAAAAAATACAACGCCAAAATTGTAGTGCTTTGCATGGACAGTACCGGAATGCCGGTTACATCCGATGATCGTATGAAGGTTGTCCATACTCTCCACGATAAATTAGCCAGCGAAGGGGTCAAAGATGACGATATGTATTTTGATCCACTGGTGAAACCGGTAAGCAGTGTAGGTACCGCTGGAATCGAAGTTTTAGAAACCATCAAGAAAATAAAAACTGACTATCCCAATGTGCATTTCATGTGTGGACTCAGTAATATTTCATACGGATTGCCCAATCGGGCCATCCTCAATCGCCTCTTTGTTGTTGAGACCATGACCTTGGGAATGGATGGTTATGTCCTGGATCCAACCAACAATAAGACCATGGCCGATATTGCTACCTCCCGGGCCTTACTGGGGATGGATAGTTATTGTGGCGGCTACATCAAAGCCCATCGTAGTGGTCTGCTTGGTTAACATTTAACATCTCAATATTAAATCCAATCATTGCAAAACAAAAGCCGGCATTAATGCCGGCTTTTGTTCGTTCTAAAGTCCCAGTAACCCCATCAGCCAGATAAAGAGTATCGGCATAAAAACTGCCGGCAGCAGATTGCCAACCTTGAGTTCTTTGATTTTCAGCATATTAATACCAATGGCCATAATCAGAACGCCACCGACGGCGTTCATTTCGGTGATCATCTGTGGCGAGAGCAAGGTTTTAACTGAGCCGGCCAAAAGCGAAATACTGCCCTGATAGATAAGTACCGGAATAGCCGACAAGACAACACCGAGGCCTAAAGTCGATGATAGAATCATCGAAAAAATGCCATCCAAAAGCGACTTGCTCAGAAGAATACTGAAGGTTCCGGTCAGTCCGTTTTCCAGAGCACCCATTATGGCCATGGAGCCGGTGCAAAAAAGTAGGGAGGCACTGACAAAGCCCTGGGAGATATTATTGTTATTGTTTTTCATCTTTGATTCCAGGCTATCGCCGACCCGTTTTAACTGTTTTTCAATATTAATCAGTTCACCCAGGATTCCGCCAAACAATAGGCTCAGCAGCATCAGCATGATATTGTCAGTTTCGATGGTCATGGTGATACCGATGACCACGACACCCAGGCCCAGGCCCTGGGTGATGGTTTCACAGAGACGCTGGGGTAAAGCCCGCTTAAATAAAAGTCCGATCAAGCCACAAACAACAATGGCGGCGGCATTAATAATGGTTCCAAGCAAATGTTTTTCCTCCTGAAGTGATATCTTTAACCATTGTAACATAAAAGACAAAGAGCTGAAATCATAACTGCCCTGACAAGCTGATTTATTGAAAAAAAATCAGAGTTTCGATGAGTTTTAACATAATTTATTTTAAAATTGTGATAGAATAGAAAAAAGAATGTGAGGTGACGTTAATGATAAAGCGGTTTTCTGTTATTTATATTGGCTCAATCCGATGCGAACTGATTGTGGGACAAAGGGGAAAAGGATGCATTAAAATATTAGATCGAGCCATGTTTCCTATAAATTTTGGGAGTCAGAGTTTTACTAAAGGTGAGATTTCATTTAGATCTGTTTATGCATTATGCCAGACGATTAACGAATATATCGAAATGTCTAAAACATATGGGGTTGAATCGATTAAGATTTTCGGAACAACGGCTCTCCGGGAAGCGCGAAACCGACTTTATATTCTTGAACAAATAAAAATCAATACCGGCGGCTACGAGGTTGAAATTCTGGATAAGGAAGAAGAAACCCATCTTATTTACCGCCATATGGTGTTAAAATGTGATCCCGAATTTAATATTCTCAATGAAACCAAAGAAGATCAAATGTTGGCTTCTATTTCCAGTGGAAATGTATCAGTTGCTTTGTTGAAAAATGGAGTTATCGACTATCACCAGACAGCCGAACTGGGCTATCTTAAAATGAAGGAAATCCTGAAATCCATCGAAGAGAATTCGGAACGATTCGAAACCCTGCTAATGGAGTTCATTTCGATCAATACCCAGGACATCGTCGAAAATATCAGAAAACGACGCATCAAAAGACTGTTTGTATCTTCCCATGAAGTGGATGTGATTGCCCAGCTCTGTGGTTATACCGAGCGGCAGGATTATTATGTAATCAATGCAGAGGACTTTGGCAAGCTATGCAAGGTAGCTGGAGATCTCACGGTTAACCAATTGTTGAAAAAGTACTCGCTTTTGGATCAAAGTGAAGCAGAAACCCTGAACCATACCCTGATGCTCTATTTAAAATTATTGGCTGAAACCGGGGTTGAAACATTTATACTGATTCCGATGATCATCGGGGATGCTTTTCTGGATTTTGAATTTCAGATTACAAAAAAACAACAGCTCATCGACTGGATCGAAGAGGGCAGTTATCTTTCGGCCAAAACCATTGGGAAAAAATATCATACCAGCCATAGGCATTCAGAATTCGTGGAAAAGATCAGCCTGAAAATTTTCGACTCCTTAAAAAAGTATCATCAGTTGGGGAAAAGAGAGCGGCAGCTTTTATCGATGCTCTGTTATCTGATGGAAGTGGGAAGCTTTATCGATCACAAGAATTTTTGGGTTCAAAGTCGTTATATTATCGAAACCACCGATATCATCGGCGTAAACCAGGAAGAAAAAGCGGTGATGGGCAAGGTGGCTGAGGCGGTAAAAACGAATTTTATCAAAGTCGAAGAAAAAATTCACTCAAATGATGAAAAAGAACAGTTGCTGGTTGCCAAACTGGCGGCGATCCTGAAACTGGCCATTGCGCTGGATAAAAGTTATCAGCAAAAAATTCAAAATCTTTCCTGTCATGTCAAAGATGAGAAACTGATTATTGATTTGACAACGGGGAAAAATTTTCAATTGGAAGAATATTTTTTCAAAGCAAGTCGGACAACCATGGAAAATGTATATGGCATTAAACCGATACTAAAGATTAAGAGGGTTGAATCATGAAAAGTAATTTATTTATAAATCGAGAGATCAGCTGGTTGGATTTCAATTACCGGGTCCTGGATGAGGCCTATGATAAATGCAATCTGGTTATGGATCGCCTGAAATTTTTGGCGATTACGGCTTCTAACCTGGATGAATTTTTTATGGTTCGGGTGGCTGGGATCATGGATCAGATAAATGTTGGTTACAATAAAAAATCGGTGGATGGATTAACCCCGATTGAACAGTTGGCAACCCTCAACAGCATAACTCAGGAAATGATGTCCAGGCAGTATACCTGTTTGTCAAAATCCATCATTCCGGAACTTAATCAGAATAACATCTTTTTTTTGCGTTATGATGAGCTCGATGAAGAAGGCAAAGACTTTGCCCTGCATTATTTCAGGCACGAGTGTTACCCGGTTCTGACTCCGCAGGCCATTGACAACAGCCGGCCATTTCCGCTGGTGAAAAATAATCAGGTTTATCTGTGTATCATGCTCCATGATACTGAAGCAAAGGTAAAAGATGAGAAAGATTATATAGCCATCCTTGAGATTCCTAAGGTTCTGGATCGGATCATTGCGTTGCCAAAGGCTAAAGATTCCGAGGTGCTTAATTATATTTTTGTTGAGGATCTGATCAGCCCCTTTGTCAATGAGCTCTTTACTGGTTACGACGTCAAACAGGTTAACGAATTTCGCATTACCCGTAACGGTGACCTGGCTATTGACGAAGATGAAGCTGAGGATTTACTGATTGAAATTGAAAAATCCATTCAGCAGCGTAAATGGGGCGCCAGTATCAAACTGGAAGTTACCAGAGACATGAGCAAAAAAATGAAAAAATGGCTGATGCATGAATTGGAAATTGTTGAAAGTGAACTTTATGAGCTCAAGGGTAATTTGGATCTGACCTGTTTTATGAAGTTTCAGAATCGCAGTGAATTTAATGAACTTCGGGAGCCCCGCTACACTCCTCTAATCTCCAATGAATTTTATGAGGTCGAGGATATATTTGAAGTCATCCGCGAAAAAGACCGCCTGCTTCATCATCCCTACCAGTCCTTTCAGACAGTGGTTGACTTTGTCAGAGCCGCATCAAAAGATCCGGACGTGCTGGCCATCAAGCAAACGCTTTACCGGGTCAGTGGTGATTCACCTATCATTGAAGCATTGATTCAGGCCGCTCAGAATGGTAAACAGGTCACCGTTCTGGTGGAACTGAAAGCGCGTTTTGATGAAGCCAATAATATTGTTTGGGCGAAGAAACTGGAACAGGCTGGTTGCCATGTGATTTATGGTCTGGTGGGTCTCAAGATTCACTGTAAAATGATCCTGGTAGTACGAAAAGAGTCCGATGGAATCAGGCGTTATGTCCACCTGGGAACCGGTAACTACAATGATGTCACCGCTGGTCTCTACACTGATTTGGGAATGTTTACTGCCAAAGAGAATTATGGTTCTGACGTTTCAACCCTATTTAATTTATTGTCTGGTTACAGCCATTACACCTTGTGGAAAAAAATTGAAGTCGCCCCCAAAACCATGAGAAATGCCTTTTACATTGCTATTGACCGGGAAATTGAGAATGTCAGAATGGGTGAAAAAGGCAGAATAATTGGGAAGATGAATGCCCTGGTGGATGAAGGCATCATCAATAAATTGTATGAAGCATCCCAGGCAGGAGTCGAAATTCAATTGATTGTCCGGGGGATGTGCTCACTGAAACCTGGTTTACCAGGCGTCAGCGAACACATCACTGTTCACAGCATTGTCGGAACTTTTCTGGAACACAGTCGGATCTATTATTTCTACAATCAGGGTAAGGAAGATATTTTTCTTTCAAGTGCGGACTGGATGGAACGAAATTTAAACCGGCGAATTGAAACCTTGTTTCCGATTGAAGAAGAGAACCTCAAGAAGAAATTGAAAGATATCTTGGATATTACCTTGAAAGATACCATAAAAACCCGGTTAATGACCGAAACCGGAGAATATATCCGCATTGACAAACGTGGCAAAGAACTGCTTTCCTGTCAGGACTACTTCTGCAAAGAAGCTGAAGCAGAATTTGAACAGGCTAAGAAAGCCGTTTTAAAACATAATATCGAGGGAGAATAGACATGGAAAGACGAAATATCGGGGTCATTGACATTGGCTCAAATAGCGTGCATCTGGTTATCGGTGAATATTATAACAATGAGTATTTTCAGATTATAGATGACGTGAAAGTGAATGTTCGTTTAAACGACGGACTGGCAGAAACCGGAAAACTGCAGCAGGATCGGATGGATTTCGGGATCGAAACTCTAGCCATGTTTGTCAGTATGTGTGATGCCTATGGCATTGAAAAGGTTATTGCCGTGGCAACAGCAGCGGTTCGAAAAGCATCAAACGGAACAGACTACGTCGCTCGAATCAAAGCTGAAGTAGGCCTGGACGTCACTGTGATCCCCGGGGAGGAGGAGGCCTCAATGGACTACCTGGGTGCGATTAACACCCTGGATGTCAGGGATGCACTGCTGATGGATATCGGGGGTGGGAGTACGGAATTTGTGCTCATCAAAGACCGCAAAAAAATGGAGGTTGTCAGTCTGCCCTTTGGGTCCATTGATTTGGCAGAAAAGTTTGATTTAACTGACGAGGTTTCAGAAAAAAAACTGAAGGCTCTGGACGGTTTTTTGAAGGAAGCCTTTAATGAAACTCCAATCCTGAAAAAGGCCGTTGGTCTGCCAGTGATTGGTGTGGGCGGAACCATTCGAAACGTCGGACGGATCCACCGTAGCTTCAATGATTACCCGATGGAGATTGCCCATAATTACAAGATGGGTTCAAATGATGTTAAACGGATCTGTGAAATGGCTGCCAGCATGAATTTAGCGGAACGCTCAAATCTCAAAGGCTTGTCAAAAGGACGAATTGATATTTTTGTCGGGTCCAGTCATACCCTGGAACGGGTGATGAAGCACATCGATTCACCAGAACTGATTATCAGCAATGCTGGCTTGCGAGATGGTATTATTTATGATTACTTTGGTTACAATGAGGATAATCTGGTTTATGATATTTTTGAATTGTCACTGGTGAATATCATGCTTAACTTTAATGTGAATATTCCCCATGCTTACCATGTACTTAAGCTGACCGAAAACCTGTTCGAACAGCTGAAACCGCTGCATGGCATAAAAGAGGATGTCCGGAAAATGATTCGCGCCGCGTCCATGCTCCATGATGTGGGCATTAAACTCCAGTTTGGCAATCATCATGAACATAGTTTTTATATTATTTTAAACTCGGGACTATTAGGTATTGAGCAGAAAGAACTGTTAATGAGCGCCTTTATTGCCCTTAACCATCGGACCAATAAGAAAATCCATATTTCCGAAGAGTATATGGGGCTGCTTCAGAATGAAGAACGTCAGCTTATTGATCAGCTGAGTCTGTTCCTGCAAATATCCGAGTATCTGGACCGCAGCATGGATGGCGTCGTCAAAGATGTGAATTGCGTGATAATGGAAAAGGAAGTCCAGCTTAATGTCCTGACGACTGGGCATTCGGTATTTGATAACATGATCATCAACGAATGTGGTAAAAAATTCAAGCGGGTTTTTAACAAAACCCTGACTATTAATAATAAGGTTATTATTTCACGGCGATAAAAAAACTCCAATTATTCAAAAATGAATAATTGGAGTTTTTCTTATTTGTTTCTGTGGCTTTTGCCCAGATATGCTTCTTTAATACTATCATCAGCCAGTAATTCCCGGCCAGTTCCTTCTTTGGTAATTTTTCCAGTTTCCAGCACATAGGCATAATCGGCAACCCGGAGAGCCATGTTGGCATTTTGTTCAATCAGAAGAATGGTCATCCCTTCTTTATTGAGGGTTTCGATGATATCAAATATACCCTGAACAACCAGTGGGGCCAAACCCAGGGAAGGCTCATCCATCATCAGCAGTTTTGGTCGGCTCATCATTGCCCGACCTACCGCCAGCATTTGCTGCTCACCACCGGATAAGGTTCCAGCTTGTTGCCAGGAGCGTTCTTCTAGACGAGGGAAGAGTCCGTAAATCTTTTGAATATCTTCATCCAGATTATCCTTGCGCATATAAGCGCCAATTTTCAGATTCTCCAGCACTGTCAGATCCGGAAATACATGTCGTCCTTCTGGAACCAGGGTGATACCCTTATCGACAACCTTTGTAGTGTCCAGGCCCAGGAGTTCGTTGCCGTGATAGGTAATGCTTCCAGCTTTTGATTTAACCAGATTGACAATGGCCCGGAGGGTGGTGCTTTTTCCGGCACCGTTAGCTCCGATCAGGGTCACAATTTTGCCTTCCGGCACTTCCAGATCAATACCTTTGACGGCTTCAATACCACCATAGGCGACCTGTAAATTACTAATCTTCAACATCTGCGTCTACCCCCAAATATGCTTCAATAACCTTCGGATTATTCTGAACCTCATCCGGGGTCCCTTTTGCGATGGTACATCCAAAATCCAATACATAAATATGATCAGAAATTTCCATAACTAGGTCCATATGATGTTCTATCATAAAAATAGTCAGATCAAAGTCAGTTTTCAGTTTGAAAATAAGATCTGTTAATTCATCCGTTTCCTGAGGATTCATCCCCGCCGCTGGTTCATCAAGTAACAGCAACTGCGGCTTGGTCGCCAGTGCCCGGGCGATTTCCAGATGGCGTTGCTGTCCATAGGGGAGGGATGAGGCTTTTTCATTTTTTTGATCGATGAGGCCCAGCCGTTCCAATAAGAATTCGCAATCCATTTTAGCCTGACGTTCGCCTTTTCGGGCTTTTGGTGCGCGCAGCATGGCCGACAGAAAACTATAATCGGCATTCAGGTGAGTGGCAACCAGAACATTTTCAAGAACCGTAAGTTCTTTAAACAGTCGGATGTTCTGAAAGGTTCGGGCAACGCCCATTCCGGTTATTTTATCTGGTTTCTTACCGGTAATATCGATCTCGGTAGTGGCACCATTTTTATCGGTCGGGGTAAAAAGTACCTTTCCGCTGGTGGGTGTATAGACTCCGGTGATGACATTAAAGGCGGTGGTTTTACCGGCGCCATTCGGTCCGATCAGAGCGGCCAGCTCACCTTTTTTAATATCGATATTTAAATCGTTGACGGCAACAACACCGCCAAACTGCATGATGACATTCTCTGTTCTCAGAAGACTCATTAATTGCCACCTCCTTCAGTTGATGTCTTTTTTCCGCTCAGCTTCTTCTTGATAGAGCGGTATTTCTGAGTGATGAAGTCCCAGGTGAGCTCATTGGTACCCATTAAGCCCTTTCGATAGAAGAGGACAATGACCATCAGCAGGAAGGAGAAGACAACCATTCTCAAGCCAGGTCTGAAGATCGGAAGATCCAGGCCAAAGGCCATTGGTTCATCCAGAAAACGCAGGGCTTCCTGACCCAATGTGACGACAAAGCTGGCAATGACGGTTCCGGAAATGCTGCCCATACCACCAAGCACAATGATCAGTAAAAAGTTATAGGTCAGGGTAAAATAGAATTGTTTGGGGTCAACAGTTCCCAATAAAGCGGCAAATAAACCGCCGCCGATACCGGTAAAAAAGGCACCAATCAGGAATGAGGTCATCTTTGTCTTAAACAGTCCGACACCCATCGCTTCGGCTGCGATTTCGTCTTCACGAATGGATTTAAAGGCCCGTCCATAAGTGGAGTTAATCAACAGGACGGTTGCGATGATAATTAGCAGGGCCGTTCCGTAGGTCCACCAGAGACTGCTGATGGTGGGAATGCTTTTAATGCCCAGGGCACCATTGGTGATCGACTGAGTATTGGTGAAGACAATTCGGATAATTTCGGAAAAACCAAGGGTGGCAATGGCCAGATAATCCCCTCGGAGCCGTAAACAGGGCGATCCGATAAAAAAGGCCACGACTACCGAAGCCAGTCCGCCGAGAATTAATGCCACAATAAAGGGCAATTGAATATTGGCTAAAAAAGGCGCCATTGGTTCCAGGTAGAAAATAGCGGCCCGGGATTCGATAGGGACGGTGAAAACCGCCACCGTATAGGCACCAATAGCCATAAAACCAGCCTGTCCCAAAGAAAACTGGCCGGTAAAACCGTTGACTAGATTCATTGCCAGACTGACAATAACATAAATAGCGCACAAATTTAAAAGTCGGCGCATATAAGAATCAACAAAAATGTCGGCTAAACCGATCCCAATGAGGAGAACAACTAAGAATACGGCTGTTTTCCAGTGGAGTTTTAAGTAGGCACCGATACTGTTT
>PGZR01000203.1 GCA_002841405.1 Firmicutes bacterium HGW-Firmicutes-4
AATGCCGTTGAGAAGTCTAAAAACGGCCAACGGGTTTCGGGTCTTCGTCCCGACCGCGGCCACATCGGTCATCAGTCGGCCAAAATGATGAAACGATCGAAGTCGCTGGAAAAACGCCAGCATAAAAATATTGAGTCCAAAGAAAAACTGCTGAAGAACATTGACTGGGCCGATGCGCTCCAGATCCGACCCCGATCTTATCAAAAAGACCGGCTGATTTCAGCAAATAACCTGTCCCTTAGCTATGGCGATCGACCCATTCTTGAAAATTTAAATTTCGATATCAATCAGGGCGACCGCATTGCCATTGTCGGCCCGAACGGCTCGGGAAAATCCAGTTTGCTTAAACTGCTGCTGGGAGAACCGATCAGCTTTTCCGGCAGCTTGAATCTGGGCAGCCAGCTGCAGCTTTCGTATATCCCGCAGGACACTCGTTTACTGACCGGGGATCTCCGCGATTTTTCCCGCTGTGAAGGGATTGACGAAAGTCTGTTCAAGACCATTTTGCGAAAGCTGGGATTCAACCGGGAACAATTTGAAAAAAAATTGGGAAGCTTCAGTGAGGGTCAAAAAAAGAAGGTCTATTTAGCCCGTAGCCTTTGTCAGTCGGCTCACTTATATTTGTGGGACGAACCGCTAAATTATATCGACGTGCTTTCCCGGGTACAGATTGAAGAACTTTTACTGCAGACCCCGCCAACCATGATTTTTGTCGAGCATGACCGGTCCTTTATTGACCATGTGGCGACAAAAATTATAGAACTCTAAAAAGAATAATTTACCAAAGGAGCAACCCTATGCATATACGACCAAAACCCTGGGCCCGTCCGGAACTGGAGGCCTGCGGATTTTTTCAGGCCTATCCCCCGGATCATCGCGGGCAATGGCAACTATTATTTAAAAAAAAGCAGCCCCTTCATATTGAATTGGGCTGCGGCAAAGGAACCTTTATTTCCGAGTTGGGCAGCCGCCATCCGGAGATCAATTATCTGGCCATCGATCTGATTGACGCGGTGCTGGGTTTGACCAAACGCAATATTGAATCGGCTTATTTAAACACTAATCAATCTGTTGATAATGTCCAGATCATGTCCTGGGACATTGAACGCATTGACATGATCCTCGCTCCTGAGGATGGCGTCGAACGGATTTACATTAATTTTTGTAATCCCTGGCCCCGGCGCCGTTACCAGAAAAAACGTCTGACTCATAGCAAACATCTGGAAAAATACAAGAAACTCTTATCCGAAAACGGCGAAATCTATTTTAAAACCGACAATGATGACCTTTTTGCCGACTCCATCAACTATTTTGAATCAGCGGGTTTTACCATCAAAACCCTGATCCCCGATCTTCACGCCGCGGACTATCCCGGCAATATTGAAACCGAGCACGAAAAAATGTATGCTGATCAGGGGATTAAAATTAAATTTTTGATTGCCGGGCTTTAACAAAACGCATTAATAAGAAAAGTCATCGAAGCAATGAACTGCTTCGATGACTTTTTTTAGCCTATTATTAAGTGAACTAGATAAATACCACTTGGATCAGTACCATATATAGCAGTGTTCCGCCGCCAATGCTCAACAAATTGTTGCGCTTCCAGATATGCAGCAGTGCTACAATAGCAACCGCAATAAACTCAGGGAAGCCATGGGGCGGTACCATCAAACTGACTCCTTTTAAGCAATAAACCACCAGAATGGCAATGACCGCCGGTGGCAGTAGATCACCCAGGGTTTTAACCAGAGCCGGTACTTCCTTTCCCCCGCCGAAAAGGGCAAAGGGTAGAAAGCGGGTCAGAAAGGTACAGGCCGCAACCACGAGAATCACGTAAAACGGAATGATAAAATCAGCACTCATTGACACACCTCCTGATTCTCGCCTTGTTTAATACTGTTTTTAAAGACCAACAGCAAACACACCGAAGCGATCAGGGCTGGTAAAATAAAAGCACCGGCGCCAAATATGACCAGTGATGCCACCCCGCAAACCATTCCAACCAGAGCCGGCAGATGGGATTGATAACTATACCACTGCTCAATGAAAATAACCACAAACAGGGCGGTCATGGCAAAATCGATGCCGGTGGTATCAAAACCGATGAAGCTGCCAATAACCGCACCCAGGGTGCAGCCGATAATCCAGTAGCTTTGGTCCAGCGCTGCCACGGCAAAAAACACCTGTTTCTGATTGAGTTCTTTGGGGATATTCATCCCGCACAGCAGCGAG
>PGZR01000062.1 GCA_002841405.1 Firmicutes bacterium HGW-Firmicutes-4
AGGCATCAGTTTAACCAGTTCATCCAATGCCCGCGATGCGCCCATTACCGATTTCATTTCAATCCAATGACCTAAAAGCATGATCACAATTAATGTGGCGAGCTCCCAAAAAAAGTCATCACCGTTTATAAAAAATACGGTTAGGGTACTATAGATATAGGCGATCGTGATCGAAAGCGCAATCAGTGACATCATTGCCGGCGATTTTTTCTTAAGCTCATCCCTGGCCCCAGTGAGGAAAGGCTTTCCGCCGTAAATAAAAAGTATGGTGGAAAGACCAAACAGTAAATAGGAAGCTCCTGTAAAACGCCAATCGACACCGATAAACATTTGGATCATTGGCGATAGGAGTAATATCGGAACCGTAATAATCAAAGCGATAAAAAATCTTTTTTTGAAATCCGCCACCATCATTGCGTGATGATCATCATGTACGGGATGTTCTCCATGCTCCGGAAGAGGATGGTGTGAATGCTCCTTTTCTGCCGGGGAAACCGGTCGGTCTGCTTGTGGCATTTGATCCATTTTCCCATCAGCGTGGTTATGCGTATGTTCATTATTTTTTTTCGCAATTTCCCTGTTTTCTGGGATTCTATGGTCTTTATGGGCATGATGGGTTCCCTGATCATCACCCATTAACGTTTCTTTAGATCGATTCTGCTGGGGATTCTGAGTTGTATTTTCTTTGTCCATCCCGTTCATATCCTTTCTTTTTCAACCATGTAGATAAATCCCGATCCACTGTTGCTTTCATCATCGAATCTCCATACTCATATTTAAACAGCCGCTTGTTTTTTAGAAACAAAAGTCAATTAGACTTCAATCAGAAAGACATTTTATCATCTTTATTACCCACAACAATTAAATTCAAACATTTCCTTTTTGGATAATCATACCTCTATCCTGTAAGTCAGCCATAATGCGTTTCACCGAACGGATGGATATTTCCATCTGCTAATGAATGGATCTTAATATTCAGAAAGAGAAATTCGCTCCAGAAATCGTTCCATCATTTAATGTCTCATCAGCATCTGGAAATTCGCTGCCTTCTTTTTTGTTAAATCACGGATCAAATCCTTCAATTGTCGGGAAGAAAGAATAAATGCCATCTCTACTGGTTAATGATAAAAAAAATCCCATCCCCGAGAAACTGGTGAATGAGATTTATGGTGTGCCTTTGTCATGTTTTTATCAAAATTCATCTATCCTACTTCGCACACCCAGATATAACGGATAAAATCACCATTTTTATTTTTCCCAATTTTACAATGATCGATGATTTTGAGATTTTCCTGTGCAAGCTCATCTCTTATATCTTCTGATGAAGCTAATACGATTTTTTTTGAAATTCTTATCGCATTCCTAATGATTTTTAATTGATTTTCATCATTTTTAAGGCTGAAATTACCATATGGAAGATCTACAATGGCAGCATCAAAACTATCCTCTATATCCTGAATATCGCCAGTAATAACCTTTGCTTCATAATTAAAATGTCTCAAGTTTTTTCGTGCATTTTCAGCCGTTTTACTATTTATTTCACACCCGATAATATCATATCCTGCCCAAATACCTTCTAATAATACCGTCCCTACTCCACAGCATGGATCGATCAATCGTTTGGATGTATCGCCATTCCCCGCAATATTTATCAGAACTTTTGCCGTACTTAGACCGATCGAACTAGAATACGAATTCGGTTTCTGATTGTGCTTTTTCCAATAAATACTTCTCTCTGTTAAATTTCCAAAGTACCAGTTTCCCTTATAAAAAGTAATTCCAAATATAATTTTAGGTGAAGTATAACAAGCAAGCCCCCCAATAACAAGACCGATTGCTTTGCAATACTCTCGTCTTTTCGTAAAGTGCGGGTCGTCTATTCCCAATTCCATATATTTAACCATGAAATCTGACGCTGTTATCTTATCTTTCGTTGTCAACTCGATAAGTTCTAAAAACGTGGAAGCCTTGTATATAATTTCCAACCTGCTTTTTAAAAATGGACTTATGGAAGGATGAACTTTTCTACTGTCAAAAAAGACTTTTTCTTTCAAATCGAACTTAAAAAGAGAGCGCACCTCAATTTCGCAACTCTCTTTTTCATAACTAGGATAATTCAAATTATAAATGAACCCTCCTGTTTTCATTTGCATCACCTCATGGTTTATTTGACGTTTCCGATTCCGTTTTTTTGATTATACCACTTTCTTTGAAAATTACCAGTGTTCGTTGTCGTGTTCCTATAGTACAGTTTATCTTCCAATTGCCTTCCAGGCTGTTCTCAACGATCTACGCAATCAATTCTTTGTTGAGATTATTAAAGTTATCTTCCATCTTTGATCAGTTTTCCTTCAAGAATTTTCCAATCAAAGCCCTTCAACCTTTTTTTTCTGGACTTTCCTCTCCATTTCACGAGAAGGAGCCGGTATTGGTGGGCTCTGGTGTCCGAATATATGTTATCTCTATCGGTTAATTTTTGGTTAATTATTAAAAAATCCCATCCACAAGAAACTTGCGAATGGGATTACACTGCGTTTTATGGCGTGCCCTGGGCGCACCCTACCGTATGTACGACAATTATTAAGCGCAGCACAGAATTCGATTAAGAATTATTTTAGTTTTTTTCTTCGTTTATCTTGGAAGTGTTGAAGATGATACTAAAGCAAGAACAGATTTTAATCTTTTGTATTTTTATAACCTGAATTTATGTGCGACCAAATACTCAAGAAAAAAGATTTCCCATGGAATGAATCTGTCTCTTATTTTCAACTGATGGCTCTTTTTTTGTCCTATCTGTGATTACAAGATATAACATCTTCTACGAAGTGCCAACTACTTAAAAAACTTACTTTTTGTTGCTCTAGTAAGCTTCCGTTAGTTCATTTAATGAATAATGTGAAAATTTAAATAATTATAAGAAATTTAACTTAAAAACTCAAATTTTAAATCTAAATAGTCTATAAATATGATTTTATATGATGAATGAATTTCTGACATACCGGTGACATTTGTGATCCAATCTTCCACGCCAAAAATACGTCCCATGTAAAGGTAGAGTCAATGAATTCAATATCACGTACATAAGGAGTCTGAAAATCTTCCGTAATGAAATCAATAGTTAATCCAATTCCTTTGTTCTGTCTGACCATTCGATGAACCATTCGTATATCACCTGTTGTAAACACAATGTTAGGGACAAGACCGTTTTCTTCGCAACGCATCGTGAAATTATGATACACTTTGAATTGATCATTGATCATGAAAAGCGGCTCATCAACTAAATCTGAATAGGAAATAACATCTTTTTGGGCAAGAGGATTCGAAATATTGACCAGTACTCTCGGATGATGAGTTTTTAAAAGTATTTTTTCAATTTCCTCCTGTACAACTGGACCAATCGTCAGGACAATGTCTGCCAAATTTCCAGATAAAGCCTGATCAACCTGATTGTCTGGTAACTCACTGACTTCGAGTATCACTTCATGGTGTCTTTCTTGAAATGCAGGAATAAGGTCATAGGAAATTGCACTTATTGTCCCCAGCGCAGCGGCCAACCGTAACGTGTTCAGCTTATCACATTTTAAGACATCGATTTTTTCAACAATATTCCCCCATATTGCAAACATTTGTCGCATATCTTTTTCAATCTCATGTCCATACGCACTCAAGTTAACACCTCTAGTAGTTCTATCAAAAAGTTGTACTCCGAGTTCTTTCTCCAGCTCTTGAATCGATCGACTGATGCCTTGCTGTGTGATAAAATTTTTAATTGCTGCTTTCGAAAAGCTTTTTTCATCGCAAACCTTTAAAAAATAATTCAGTTGCCTTAAATCCATTTGACCATCCTTTTCGCTTGTCAGATGATTGTTCTTTAAACAAGCATTTCTTTAACTTATGTTTTTTTTATTTAAATGATATCTCATCGGATTATCACGATATTCAATATCAAATAATTTATTTGTCATAAATACAATTCTGACTGGCATCACTTCAGTCGCACCATGTTCTGCTAAATTTCCTTCTGGAAACCAGACATAAGACCCTGGTTCATAAAGTCCTTCGTGAGTCCTCAGAATTCCTTCCAACACATAAATGCCATGTGCACAGGGGTGGATATGCCAGGTTGTCATATACCCTGCTGGGTAAAAAATTTCAAACACCGTCATTCCAGTCTCGGTGTCAACCGAAAGTGTCTTCATATAAAAACTGTACCCATCTTCTTCGTGTTTATCCCAAGGTGAATTCTTGGCGTTTAGAGTCTCCATGCTTAATACATTATTCATCCTGTCCTCCATCACAACATTTTAAGGACCGGTTTTACAACCGTACCTTTTTTAGAAATTTCAAACGCTTCATTGATTTCTTCAAAATTATAGAATTCGATGAGTCTGTCAAACGGAAAAAGCCCCGCTTTGTAGTATTCAACTAACTTTGGAATAAACAATTTTGGATTTGAGTGACCTTCTATCACCCCAATCATTTTTTTGCCTTCTGCCATCAGAGCATTATGGATATCAATCGTTACTTCACCAGTAACTCCAACAATTGCTGAGGTACCCATACATTTTAAGCAATATAAAGAGGTATTGATCACACTTCCGTTTCCGGTTGTCTCCACGGCATAATTAGCACCACCACCGGTAATAGCTTTTATTTCGCCGGCTACATCTTCATATTCCATTGAATTGATTGCATGGGTAGCGCCCAGTTCAAGGGCAAGATTTAATTTTTCATCTTTAATGTCAACAGCAATGATTTTTGAACAGCCGATAATTTTCGCTGCCATGATCGCTGATAAACCAACACCCCCGCACCCAAAGACAACAATCGTCGCTCCAAATTCAGGTTTCAGGCAATTCAGCACCGTCCCAGCGCCTGTTTGGATTCCACAGCCTAATGGACCTAATAAAGCAAGATCGACATCCTTGTCGACTTTAACCGCGTTACTACTATCTGCAATTGCATAAGTTGCAAAAGAAGATTGTTCGAAAAAACTTGAAATTGCAACGTTATCTTTAGATAATGGTTGTGACCCATTTTTCATGACTCCGCCAAAATTGATCTCATTCATCACATTGCAAGTGAATGGCTTCCCTGATAGACAGAATTCACATTCTCCGCAGCTACCAAAAGTTAGTACAACATGATCACCCGGCTTAAGATCTGACACATTTTCACCAACCGCTTCAACAATCCCTGACCCTTCATGACCTAAAACAGCTGGCAATGGCACCGGTATCTGTTGCATTCTCGCAACTTCATCGGTATGACAGACACCACACCCTGCGATCTTCACCAATACCTCGGTCCCTTTAGGTTGGCGGATTTCAACCTCTTCAAATTTGAAGGGTACTCCTTTTTCTCTTATTACTGCCGCTTTTACTAACAATTTAATCTACCTCCTGCACTCTATTTCGTAATAATTATACCGTTAATCTCCATTTTATAAAAACACATGTTTGTGGTAGGTTCACAACTAATTATTGTACAGCGCTTTGAGGTGTTTAGTTTTATTATTTAAGTTTCGCTTCGTACAAACCTTTTGGGTCTAAATTCATGATATTGACCTACTCCCCAATAACTGATCCACTACACATGTTAGTCACTTTATGATAAAACAAAAAAAGTGGCCAATTATGAGAAATAAATTTGCCTAGGAGCAAATAATTAAACTTAAACTGGATAATAATTACTATTGGATGTTGTCTCAAAAAACTAATAAGGCCTGCCGATAAACGTCGTGCTATGGACCAAATTATAACAGAACAACAGATTAGTGAACAAAGCGCGTGCATGCAGGTTGGAATATCTAAAAGTACTTACGTTTATAAAGCAACAATTAAACCTAAACCTATGAGGGATTCAACCGACAGCTCAGAAAAGAAACGAAAAGCAAAACCGTATTCCCAACGGATGACAGTCTTTTTAAATGCTCTATCTGACTATGATGAATTTCACTAAAAAGTGGAACGGCAGACCAAGAGACTGGTCGAAAATTTTAGAACAGCTTTTAATTTATTTTTAAGGGAGCGTATCAGCCTGGTCGACGTCGAATAGGCCTGTCCTACATCAAAGGCTGCCAATATTAATTATTGGCAGCCTTTGAATCATGTACAAAAATAGACGTGAAATTTAATCTGTACATCTGTTTTTCATTTTAATATTTTCCGTTAACCTGGAATACGCAAGAGTACAAAATAATTTACACTACCTCTCCAACAATGCTTTTAGTGTTCTCAGAACATCAGCAGCGCGGCTGTATCAGCAAGTTTATTTCTTTACGTCGTAATTCTTAGTTCAATTGTTTGACTTCCTTTTCCTTCTAGTTTCTCTGAAGGGATTTGGATTGTTCAGCTACTCCGCCATTGGCATTGATACAGAAGTCTTTCCAGGCTTCAACCTGCTCAATATAAAACCCTTTTTCCCGTCTATAAGCCGCCAGTTCAGCCTAGTTCATTATAGTCGGATTCAAAACGATTAATAATTTGTCTTCACTTGACCAACGTTCCGACAATGATTACATCGGCTGGTGCCGCATTCCAGTTGATTTTACAGCCTGTTTCCATACAAATAGGGTATGTTCTGAAACTCCGTTTTAAGCTGCAAGCAGGTTTACTGATGTATTGGTTGGGAACATCATCTGTTTAATTATGTTGTCTTTGAATTCCTAACACATAGAGATATCTTCCAGTTAGTAATCGCAACTTTTGAAAATATTTTTAGCCATTTATTCATATTTATTTCATTTTCTTATTTACAAAAGTAGTAACTGCCCCCAGCAACGCGATTGGTACCATTGCATAAAATGCGAATTCCCAACTAAAACTTTCAACAATAAAACCGAATAATAGTGAACTTATAAATATTCCAATCCATTGCATAAGGTTTACGATTGATACAGCCATACTAGCCTGTTCGGGTTTTTCAATTACATCTGCCACTGATGAAAAACACAGACCTGCAATTCCCATTGTACATATCCCATAAATAACTATCATTATAAAATACAAAGATGTCGGACAGTTTGGCATAAAAGCATAGCATATTGCTGATGAAACCATTAAAATTCCTAGAGGATATTTACGTGACCCAACTTTGTCCGCGACAACTCCAGTTAATATACCCACTGGTATCCCAATAAGACTAGCCACACTTAATAATGAAGCTGCTGCCGTGACATCTAGGCCCCTTTCAACTGAGAGATAACGAGTTAAAAATGCAAATGTACCCTGTTGACCAATTAAATAAAGAGCAAAGGTTATTCCAACTAGCCATATATTCTTGTTTCTAATGACTTCGACAAGTGTTTCTTTTGCAAGCGAGTTTTGCTCTTCAATGTTTTCTGCCTTTTTGACATCAATTTTACGTGCAATCACAATCCACAATATCAAATTAATTACTGCGTAAACAGCAGTAAACCACCATACATTTCTCCAACTACTTGAAACTGCAATTCGTGGACCAAGATTCAAAACTATAATCTGTCCAAATGCCATAAAACACATCAGTAATCCCATTGCGGTTGCACGATGCTTTTCTGAAAAGGATTCACCTACTGCAGCTGGCCCGATTGTAGCTAAGAAGATTAAACCAATACCCTCGATAATGCGACTGACTAGTAAAACTTCATAGCTTACAGCTAAAGCACCAATCACCGATCCTATGAGTATAGCGATTATAGCAACTAAACCCGTCTTAAACATACCATACCGAGTAATGATCATTCCTACTGGTATTGCTAGTATAATTCCAGAAAAAACAAATACTGAAATCAACATCCCTGCTTGTGCATCACCTGTAAGACCAAGTGATTCAATAATTTGTGTTACTACTGGACTAACCTTATTCAAACAAAGTGCTCCAGCAGTCATTGACAAAAGCATTATAAACAGAATTGCACCGGGTGATTGTTTTTTTACATTTTCTGCAGATATATTTTTCGCAACTTCCATTAAACCCTCCAATAATTATTCTATTTGTTAAATAAATTCTCTTTTGATGTTACTATAATACAACTCTAAAAATTGTTTCTTTATTTTTCTACATATTGTTCAGACAATAATATTTATGTAAGTGTAATACTTTAATTCACTTAGTATTTTTTATTCAAGTATTTTTCTGTATTTGCAATTTCTTTGTACATTTCCATATAGATTTCAGGGCGCCAATCCGGTTCATCATCAGACCATTGTTTTGCAAGAAAAGGTTTTTCTGTAATACTAAGATCAATTGTAGCGATATGTAATTCTTCTTCTGCCGCTTTTGGCGCATCAAAAGGAGTACCTCCATAATAGAAAACTTCTGGAACGTTAATACTAGGTCCAATAATGCTACTTCCACCAATCATCTTGCTACCCTGAGTTAACCCAATCAAATTTGCGGAAGCAATGTAGATTGCATTATTCGCACTTAAGTACTCTATTGAATCTTTTACATTATTCGCGGTTACATTCGTGTTGACCGCTGTTGGGTTTACTACTAATCTACATCCTTTAGCACGATAATATCTCATAATTTCCGAAAATACGTATGTATCATAACAAATGCTGATGCCTATCGGGCCCCATGGAGTTGTAAATGTAAAAGGTTTTACTCCTCTTTGTGCCCAATTGGCTTCAGTGAATGGTAAATGCAATTTTCTATAACTACCAATAACGCCTTCTGGTCCAATCGCTGCAGCTGCATTGTATACTACATTTGTATTATTCGGATCCCGTTCAGACATACCTACAACTACATATACGTTATATTTCTTAGCTATATTTGCAATCGCATTAGTTGATGGCCCTGGTATCGGTTCTGAAAGTAGTCTATGCATTTTATTTTCACCCGAGTTATCTGTATCATCGTCATAACCCGTTAACGCTGTTTCTGGAAACAAAATTAAGTTAGCCCCTCTTTGAGCCGCAGTTTCAACGTACTCAATAATCTTGGATAAATTTTTGTCCTTATTTCCCCATTCACTATAAAAGTTAACCACAGCTACATTTAAAATATCCTTCATTTTACTCCTCCGTAAAATTTTATTTTAAAGCCTGAGAGCTTTAATAACTTCATAACATTACTTTCAATATAAGCGTATTGCATGCATTGAACCTTTTGCTTATCGGAAATTATTTATGAACTCATTTTATCAAACTTTTGTTTTTTGTAAATCAACTATAAGTTTTTGGAGGCATCAACAATCATGTTCAGCTTCTTTTCATTACTATAGATCTTATCTTCATACCAACAAAGTTGGACGTGCATTGGATTTTTACATTTTAAATTATCCCTATCTTATCAAACCAAAACAGAGTCTTTAAAAGCTACTATGCTGCTTGAAACAGAATAAGGCTTATATATTAAAGGCTTTGATAGCTATGGTTTCATCACTATCGTTTTCAGTATCTCTTGTTTAAAAAACAACCGGTTGGATAAAGCAAGTATTTGTGCAACCGTATTGGTTAGGCAACTCAACTTTTCGTTGATATCCGTGTAACCATTTATAGATAGGCTTAAATAAAGTCAGCAATTATTTTGATTTTTTTCAAAATACTCCTAATATATGTCTTATATTGTTGCACAACTACAATATCTGTTTCTGGGTACAACAAACAACGGATTTGTCATCAATATCCCGAGAAAAGGGGCTATTGAATTCGAATTACAAGTCAAAAACAAATCGATAGCACACCAGTTGAGGAATAAATTCTTTCAAAGCAGCAACGGGCTGACAACAAAGGTCATAGCCGAGATGAATATCCATTTCCGATTCTATCATCTCTTTGATTGTACCCCCCAGCAGATCTTTCAGTGCGACCTGAATATTACCGGCAGATTTTAGATCGTTTTCCTCCTGAAAGCTATTGTATGGTATTTCGTTTTTCTTCATCACTGTGACTTCATAAATTATTTCCCTTTTTTCCATAATAAAAGCCTTCTATGATTTTTTTATTATCACAGAAGACTTTTTTTGTTTTTTTATTGAATGACTTTCACATTCTCTGAAAATCAGATCGTTTTATTCGCACCTAAATTTTTCATTAATCTGGAAATCTCAGAATGTCAAAATAATTTATACCACTGAGTTGGTACTGTTTTTTAAGCCAATTGACAAATATCGTTATTCGCTTATGTACATATCTTATGACGATCATTTACAGCCCTAAATATTTTATAAACTCTAGGCATACTGGTGATAAACCTTCATTTATTCTTGATATAACACACCATTCCCATAAAAAATTCTCTTCAAACGGTAAAATAATTACATCTTCGTAAGTAATATCTTTTGCCGCTGAAGCAACAGAAAGCGCAACGCCTTTATTTAAATGGGCTAATTTATGAGCAAAACCTATTTCAGTAGACTCAAATAATATATTAGGCTCAAAACCAAAAATTCTGCAATAATCAACAAACTTTGAATACACTTTAAATTTTTTTGACTCAATAATTATTTTTTCTTCCTTTAAATCTAAAAAGGAGATCTTTGTTTTTTTTGAGAGAGGATTAGATTTATGTACAACTAAACACTCATCTTCAGAACTAAATGGAATTACATGGAATTTAGAACGATCAACAGGTTCAACCGCCAAGCCAATGTCAGCTAGTCCATTCAAGATAGATTCTTCAACATCAACATCGGTAAATTCCGATATTTGAACATCAATATTTGGATATTTTTCATTAAATTTGAAAAAAAAGTCTAATGAGCAGCTACTGATAATACCTAAAGCTGAAGCAATTTTTAACACCCCATGTTGATTTTCCAACTGACCTAAAAACATATTTTTTAAATTTTCAATACTTTTAACCAATTCTATTGCTTCTGTTTCAAATTTTTTTCCGTTATACGTCGGATGTATCCCCGTAGAAGTACGTATAAATAGACTGACTCCGACTTCATTTTCAAGATTCTTGATATTTTTGCTTAATCCCTGAGGAGAAATAAATAATCGTTGAGCCGCCTTTGAAATACTACCTTCTTGACAGACAGTAATAAAGTAATGCAAATCTTTCGTATTCACCAAATTTCTCCTATGCATTTAAATATCAATATCTGAAACATGCTAACATGAATCATTTATTGTTAAGACAAGTTTTTTTAGCTTCACCAATTAATATGATTAAGTTCGAATAATGATGTGAAAATAAAACGCGCAAAAGTTCGAGCCTCGGTTAAAATTTAAGTGGCCAAACAAATGTTAAATCGGTGTGATGAGCAAATGGTCAATTATTTATACACTGGACACAAAACTTTTGCAAGGACTTTTAACAAAATAATTCAAAAGTCGAGACATGTTAGAAATTACGGGAATCAATCCTAAGTCAGGTGCTTACAGAACAATCAGCAGCGCAGCTTGGCCCATAGCACTACGAGCGTGTGAAGAATGACCCGCCTATCGTAACGGCTTATGAGCGTATTAAATGACGAGTTCTATTACCCTACGGGTACCGTCTCACTAAATTAGCATAATCTTTGCATTATTGTTTTTTATATTTCATCTAGACAAGTAGGTGTTGATGTTTGCATGACCGAAGTGGAAATCAAAGACGAGTCAACCTGAGATATTGAGAACATCGCAAAAGAGCTGTGTGGTCAGAGTATTTTAAAACCAACTGTTTCGGAACTATTAAAAATCTGGATCCGTGGTCAATGGATTCCATGACCGCTCACTTGAAAAAATTATCGATTTGTCATAGTGGACCCAATATAGTTGAAAATCCGCGAAACAGCAGATTTTTTAAAACACATACACCTGCTTTTCTATCAATGGCCTGATTAAAATCTTTCGAAGTTTCTACACACAATTATATACTTTTGTCGTATGTCCATAACAATTTATGATTTCAAATTACTACGCACTAAATAAAATTCTATACAACATATCTTTGATCACCCACCCCCAACCGGAGGAAAGATTAATAACTCATCCCCCGATTTCATACGCGTTTCCAAGCCTTCTCTGGCCAAGATCGTAGTACCATTAATGAATAATACAATCTCAGGTTTCTGACTGCCATCTTTTTCAAACACTCTATTTTCAAACGATTCGCCATAAATGCAAACTAATTGTTGGAGCACATCGAATACATTGGCACTATTTTTAATCTCTATCTCTATTGTTCTTTTCCCGCCCAATATTTCTTTGATATCCAAAATTGATTTTACCGTTACTTTCATCGTTTAATTCCTTCGCGTTTAATAAAGTTTCATTTCCAAAAATAATGAGATGACATTCTCCAGTCCCAAGGCTTCCAATTTTTCTCTGGTTGGAATACCGTTCTTATCCCAACCTCTTGCTTCATAATACTCATTCAACATTTCCGTAAACTCTTCTTTAGGAATGCTCTGTCCCTTTGATGTACCGTCAAGAATGACTTCTGTAAAAAATCGTTCCGGTAAGGTATCATCGTCCCGGGTTAAACCTTCTCTCACATTAAAGGCCTTTGCCAGGTTATTGATGCGTTCGCCGACTTTTACGACTTCCTCCGCAGTATAGTCAAATTTTGTTGCCCCATTGACCATCGCTGCAGTGTTTTGAGCCGCAATGGCAGGCAGGGCCATATCCAGTAAAAATCCGCACATACTGGGACAATCGGTGGTCGCAGTTCTCAGATCCTGATTCCACATGGCCAGCTCACCCTTTCCTTTTGAGGCAAATCGATCATAGGCTTTTGGAATAGGGATTCCAAAAATTTCCTGAAAGGCATAGCCTCTGTTGTGATCCGCACCGGTATAGGAGGTGGCATAGCTTAATCCATGGGCTTTTGCACCACGTGGATCATACCCGGGAAACTCAAGCCCCTTTACCTGCATGGCATATTTTTCCGATCCTCTCCCTATTTTTGACGCGGCGATTCGTGATCCATCAGCAAGTAATTCACCGATTCCATCCTCGCGATAGGCTATTTTTCTGATCATTGAAGTCATCGCCTCATCATTCCCAAATTTTAGCTTTATTCCATCGGTATCTTTTTCGGTGAGGATACCTTTTTCAAAAAGTTCCATGGCAAATGCGATGGTCATACCCGTTGACATGGTATCCAAACCCAATTGGTCGCAAAGTTGATCCGCATAGATGATGCTGTCCAGATTTTCAACCCCAGTCGCTCCCCCAAAACAATACATGCTCTCATATTCTGGATCAGAAAGGGCCCCTGCGTATTTTCCTTTTTTGACAAGCTTCATCTGACTGCAGGCAACCGGACATTTATAACAATGCCCAGCACCCAGAAAGGCCTCATTGTTTTTTGAAACCCCAAGACTATCCGTATAATCCTTTTCTCCAGTTGCAGAAAAATTCTTGATTGGGAAAATACCCGCGGCATTGGTAACATCAACCACCATTGGCGTTCCAGCTTTCGAAAAAGCGGGGTATAAATGGGCGCTTTCTTTCATTGCTTTTAGCATGGTGGATTTGGCCGCTTTGAAAGCTGCTTCATCTGCGACAGGCACATCATTTGTTCCTCTGACGACGATGGCTTTTAAGTTTTTCGAACCCATAACCGCCCCGAGCCCTTTTCTTCCAGCAGCTCGTTTTTCATTAATAATGCAGGCCATCCGCGACAGTTTTTCTCCAGCTGGTCCGATACAGGCTATGCGGACGTTCTGATCGTTCAGCTCTTCTTTTAAGATGCTCTGGGTATCAAAGGTATTGACTCCCCACACCGTTTTTGCCGAACGAATGCTGACATTCTCATTTTTTACATAAATGAATACCGGCTCTTCGGATTTCCCTTCTACAATTAGCATATCGTACCCGGCAAACTTCAGTTCAGCGGGAAAATATCCCCCCGTGACTGCCATTCCAACTGCACCGGTTAGGGGGGATTTCGCCACAACTGTCATTTTACTTGCACATGGCGCCGATGTCCCGGTTAACGGTCCACAGGAAAAGAATAGCTTGTTTTCGGCACTGAGTGCATCAATTCCTTTTGGTACTTCGTCGAATAAATACTTGATGCCAAACCCTGCGCCACCCATATAATCTCTTGCAATTTGCTCCGGGAGCTCTTCAACCGCCACTTTCTTTGTCGTCAGATTCACTCTGAGAATTTTCCCTAAATATCCTCCTGATAACATTTCTTTGTCCTCCTGAATTTTTAATCTTTTTTCAAACCACAGATTAATTTTAAAATTTCAAATTACTTTTTTATCTTACATAATTTTTGAAAAAATGAAATCTCTACTGTTCTAACTGCGATTACAGGTGCATAAACGCACTCTTTTGAATTTTTTACTGCCTCTCAGAACATAATCTTTTATTCTTGAAACTTTTTTTCTTCAATCTCATACATTTCTAAATATTCTATATTATGCTAGTCTGATGAAATTAAAATTCAAACCTATTTTAATGATACACAAGCCCAATTCAAATTTTATTGCGTAGAAATTGAAATTTTTCAAACTTATCAATCATTTAAACACGACCAACTTGATTAGCGTTTAATGGCATTTTTTAAAAGAGCGTTCTATTCCAAATGAATTTTTCACATAAAACCGAACAAACGCAGCGTCATTAACAATGTTTTCGACTTCCAATACGACTTACCAGATCCCTCATATCCCAAAGGGCTAGCTTGTCTGTAAAACAGGTTTCTGTTGTAAAAATATAAAGCGGATCGAATTCCATTTATGTATAATAACTATAATGCATTATTTATATTCAAGAATAATCGTTTTCAAAAATAAAGGTCAAACTGCTATTAATTCCAGCGAATTTGACCTTAAGATTTATTTGCCTATAAAACAGCTGATAAAATTGCAAAAAACTTATTTTCCGGTTTATCTGATCTGCTAGTCATGACCACGGGTACTGAAGTCCCCAATAAAATTCCGCCTGATTGAATGTCTGCAAAATGAACCAGCGCTTTTGTCAAAACATTGCCAGTACATAAATCAGGTACCAATAAAATATCTGCTTTTCCAGCTACTGGACTTTCAATCCCTTTATGTTTGCAAGCTTCTTCTGATAAAGCATTATCCAAAGCAAGCGGGCCATCAATGATACAATTTTTAATCTGTCCACGATCCCCAGCTTTACTTAACATCGCAGCATCAATTGTCGACTGAATATTGGGATTGACCACCTCAACTGGTGTTATCACTGCGACATTTGGTTTTTCAATTTCTAGACGTTTCGCAAGACTTAACGCATTTTTAACGATTTTTACTTTTTCTGTATAACTTGGTGCAATATTGACTGCACAATCAGTTATAATCATTAATCGTCCTTCTGTTTCAAGTACAGTTGCCTGGCTTAATAAATCACCGTCTTTAACAAAACCATATTTTTCTTTGTTAAGAATTGCCCTCATAAAACTCGAGGTTTGCATAAGCCCTTTCATGGGTACATCCGCTTCTTTATTTTTTACCATTGTAAAGGCAATATTTGCTGCTTCGGTTTCCTCATAACATTCAATAAAATCATAATCTTCTTCCGGTTCATTCATATCTCTGAGAAGATTTTTAATAATCTCTACATTTCCAATCAAAACCGCTTCTACCAGCTGTTTTCTTTTGGCAAAAACTACAGCAGACAATGCATCTTCATCATGTGCCCCAGCGAGAGCGATTCTTTTTTTCAAGCCTCGTCCCAAAACTGCTTCTTCCATTTCTTTAAAACTACGAAACATGATCGGCTCCTATCTTAATTCTTTAATTTCTATCTCACCTTTCAGGGCTGCAAGGGTATTCAATGCCAGAGATTGCATCTCATATTCTCCTGGATAAATAACAACTGGTGCGATAAATTCAACGCGATCTTTTATTTTATTGACAATATAACTGGAATTCGCTATGCCGCCAGTGAATATGATCGCATCGACTTTTCCATTGATTACAGTGGCACAAGAACCAATTTCTTTTGCAATCTGATAACACATAGCATCAATGACTTCGATATATTTTTCATCCCCAGATTTAGCAATTTTTTCAACGGCAATTACATCATTTTCACCC
>PGZR01000204.1 GCA_002841405.1 Firmicutes bacterium HGW-Firmicutes-4
TTTGCCCATGGCCGAAACCACCACGACAATCTGATGGCCGTCTTTTTTCTTGGCAATGATGCGTTTGGCAACATTCAAAATCCGTTCGGTGGAACCAACCGAGGTCCCGCCGTATTTCTGAACAACAATATGCATGAGATTAACCTCTAAATCAGTAGCAGCTATGATTAATCGACTGTTAGTTGATCCTTTCTGTGATGGTGTAGGGGGCGATGTGAAATACCGTACCGTTACGATTCTCTGTGATTCTTACACGGAGGTCTTGAGAACGGGGTTTGCATCAAACTACCGTACCGACCAATTGTTAATCTGTTGTTCGCTGCGGATTCGGACAGGCGAAGCCGTGTCCGCTCCGATGCGTACAACATGATGTAACAATTGTCGGTACTACACGGGTATAATACAAAACGTTTCACGATTCAAGGTAAGAATTAAAAACAGTGTTTTTTTGTTGACGGTACTGGTGCGTGCTTTGTTTTTGGGCGCCGGAATCAAGCGAAACTAGTCGTTGACGACCATGGCCATGTCGTAGCGGCCGGGGGCCTGGCCGACCAGGAATTGGGCGGCTTTAACAGCGCCTTCGGCAAAGACTTTTTTGGACAGGGCCATGTGGTTGACTTCGATGATTTCATCGTTGCCGGCAAAGATCACCGAGTGTTCGCCGGGGATGGTGCCGCCGCGGATGGCGTGGATGCCCAGTTCATTTTCGCTGCGTTTGGCATCCCGGCCATAACGGCCATAGACGTAGTCTTTTTTGGTTTCCAGCCCGTCGTTGATGGCGTCGGCCAACAGCAGGGCGGTGCCGCTGGGGGCATCCAGCTTTTTATTGTGGTGCTTTTCGATGATTTCAATGTCAAAGCCGCTTTCCAGCTTGGCGACCATTTCTTTAAGCATTTTGGCGATCAGATTGATCCCCAGCGACAGGTTGGCGGTTTTAAACACCGGGAACTCCTTGGCGCCTTCATCGATGGCTGCCAGATCCGCTTCGGACAGGCCGGTGGTGGCGATGACGATGGGGATCTTCCGGCTCCGGGCAAACCCGAAAATCGTCGGGAAGGCCGCAAAGTGGGAAAAATCAATGATCACATCGATGGCTTCGGTGCAGTTGGCCAGATCTTCGTAAACCGGAAAGGGCAGAGTGGTGATAATCTTCTGATCAAACCCGGCCACTACCTGGGTATCGGGGTTGGCGGCAATGATCTGCTGTAGGGTTGCCCCCATGGCGCCGGAGACGCCGCTGAGTAAAATATTGATCATGGCGAGCTCCTATAATAAGCCGTAGGCTTTTAAATCAGCAATCAGTTTTTCTTTGTTGGCTTCTTCCATATCAATCAGCGGCAGCCGCATTTCGCCGGAATCCAGGCCCATCAGGCCCATGGCGGTTTTTACCGGAATCGGGTTGGTTTCATAGAACATCGCCAGATTTACCAGGTTGGTTTTAAACTGCAGTTCCCGGGCCCGGGCCAGATCGCCGGCCATAAAGCTGGCGACCAGCTCATGCATTTCTTCGGGAATAATATTGGCTGATACTGAGATCACGCCCTTGCCGCCGACGGACAGGATTGGTAGCAAGTGATCGTCGTTGCCGCTGTAAATATCAATGTCGTTGCCACAGACCCGGGCGATTTCGGTTACCTGGCTGATATCACCACTGGCTTCTTTAACCGCCGCCACATTAGGGATCTTGCTCAGTTCTTTAATGGTGGAAACGGCAATGTTCATGCCGGTGCGGCTGGGGACATTGTAAATAATCACGGGAATCGTTATGGCATTGGCAATCGCCGAAATATGGGCAATGATGCCCCGTTGGGTGGATTTATTGTAATAGGGGTTAATAATCAGGCAGGCATCAGCGCCGGCTTTTTCGGCTTCTTTGGACAGCATGATCGAATAGGCGGTATCATTACTGCCGGTGCCGGCGACAAAGGGCACCCGGCCGTTAATGTACTTGCCGGCATCCCGAAGCAGTTCGAGATGTTCATCATCAGTCAGGGTTGAGGTTTCACCGGTGGTGCCGGCAATCAGAATGGCATCGGTTTTCTTTTCAATCTGCCAGTCAATCAGTTTGTGAAAGCGTTCAAAATCAACTTGCCCATTTTTAAACGGGGTAACCAGTGCGACACAACTTCCTGTAAAAATACTCATTTCAATCTCCTTTGATTGTGGTTTTGGGGTTTTGAGGTTTGTGTGAGATACCGTACCGACCAATTGTTAATCTGTTGTT
>PGZR01000205.1 GCA_002841405.1 Firmicutes bacterium HGW-Firmicutes-4
TGTTCCTTACCCTCCTACAATCAACAAATTTAAATAAACAAAATCATATTAAAAACAGTGGGTTTAATATACACCCACCGTTTATTATAGTATCGATTTGATTTTCTTGTCAAGCTTAATAGCTTTTTCTCTTACTTAAATATCGGTAATTTGTGCGCCAAAGGGAAACAATGCCAGCTTGGCAAATTTAAACCATTGCAGTCCAAACGGTATCCCAATCAGGGTAATGCAATAGATAATCCCCAAAATAGCAGACCCCGCTGCCAGACCCCAGCCGAAAATCAGGATCCACAAAATATTTAAGATCACCGAACCGGTTCCCATCTGTGAATAATCCACGGTTTTTCCAAATGGCCATAAGACCAACTGCGCCATTTTAAAAGCCTGCAACCCCAGCGGTATACCAATAATGGTAATACAGCAGAGAATACCAGCGATCAACCAGGCGATGGCCATAATCAGCCCCCCCAAAATAATCCAAATAATGTTGCCAATGATGCTCATGCGCTTCCTCTTTTCAAAGTCTTTTTATTTGTTCTTGCCAAAGTACCCCGGTTTTGTGATCAGTCCGCCATTACCTGGTACTCATTTTAGAGATGGGTCTCGGGCTACTGCAGCCTTTTTAAATTCACGGTTACCAATGTGGCAATACCCGCCGGGATTCTTGACCAGATACTCCTGGTGATAAGCTTCGGCTGAACTGTAGTTTTCCAGCGGCAATACTTCAATGGCCAGCGGCACCCCATATTCCAGTCTCAATTCATGGACTGACTTTAAGATCACTTCCTCATCGGCAGGATCCAAATAATAAATGCCGGTGCGGTATTGGGGCCCGACATCATTCCCCTGACGATTCACCGCCACGGGATCGATGATTTCAAAATACATACTTAATAGAAATGGCAAGCTAATCACCTGATTGTCATAAATCACCTTAACTACCTCGGCATGCCCCGTATTTCGATGACAGACATCCTCATAGGTGGGGTTTTGGGTTTTTCCATTGGCATAACCGACCTCAGTTTTCAGAACCCCTCTGATAGCCTGAAAATACATTTCGGTTCCCCAGAAACAGCCACCAGCCAGAATTATTTCTTTAATGTTTGCATTTTCATTATTGTTTATCATTTCAGTTTCCTTTCCATATTTCCATAATTTTTGCCACCGTTACAGCTTGCTGTTCTGCCGTCGAAATGGTTGCAATCCCATCGCCGGCCTGTTCTCCGTAATTACCAAAACCGCTGTGATTACCACCTGTTACTTCGCCATAACTGGCCGTGCTCGGCAACTTATTCCGGCCTTCGGCAAAACCCCGTTGATCAATTATCTGATCTTCGCTACCATATAGACTTAAAACTTGATGCTTGCTCTGGGCCAGTGATTGATTGGGATAAGCTCCCAATAAAACCAGCCCCGCCATCTGATCTTCATGACCGGCCAGGTAATCTGCAGCCATGGCGCCGCCCAACGAGTGACCAACCATGATCCACTGGTCAATTTCCGGCAAGGCTTCCAACACCTTGTCTGCTCCGCTGGCATTAAATACTGCCAGATTAAAGGGCATCCCCACGATCACCGCCTGATAACCTTGTTCCGCCAGTGAACGCATCAGCGGGGCATAGGCGATATCTTCGACCTTGCCGCCGGGATAAAAGATAAAACCAGTTTCATCCTGGCCTGCTGTTGGCGTGAAAATGGTCAGATTCCCCTCTTTCCAGACATTCACCTGATCATCAGAGATCAGAGCATCATGGGCGGTTTGATCAGCATGGTAATAGTCACCCAGATAGGTCAACATTCCGATAATGAGTGCTATCAATACAATTCCAATTATCTTAATGATCCGTTTTAAGATTTGACCTTCTTTCATATTTGCTCCTTTTTTATGCCAACCCGACTCTTTGTTATCGATTTGCTCTATATTATACCCCAACCCATTATAAAACAACAATTAAGTCATTTTAACATTACTCAAAAAATAAAAAAACCGCAATTTCTGCGGTTATGATTTCAAATGGTGACCCATGGGCGACTCGAACGCCCGACACCCTGATTAAAAGTCAGATGCTCTACCAACTGAGCTAATGGGTCAGATAAAATTATTAAATTATAGTTTGTCTTCGTAGGTTTGCATGATCCATCTGTTTGCCAGACTAAGTGATTCACACCAAATCAAAGATTTGGGTTCTCTACTTATACCAACTGAGCTAATGGGTCAGAT
>PGZR01000063.1 GCA_002841405.1 Firmicutes bacterium HGW-Firmicutes-4
CGAAAAACTACAACTTGAAAAACTTTAGTTTTTTGTTTGGAGTCTATTATCTCATGGATTTATTTGGGATGTAAGGCACCTTGTTATCGAGCGCTTACGTTGGAAAGAATCAGAAAATTCAAAAGTGGGAGACAGTGTGGATTTTTTGATTTCCTATAAAAATACAGGAACTACGATACAAAATGATGTTGTTATTAAAGATTTACTACCGCCAAGCGTTGAATATACGCCGGGAACGACATTTGTCGCTAATGCCAATAATCCGGATGGGATTTTAGTGAGTGATAACATTGTTTCAGAGGGGATTAATATTGGAAGTTATAGTCCCGATGCGGCTGCGTATATAAAGTTCAGTGCGACAATTACAGGTGGAGAAGGTTCCTTACAAAATGTAGCTAAAATCGAAACAAACAATGGAACAAAATCAGACAGCAGTGAGATTGTCATTTTGAAATAAGTTTGGCTGTGAAAATATAAGTGAGTGCACCATCAGGTAGCATTACAAGTTATGGTATAAAAAATATGTAGTGTACAAAATTTAATCGGGGGGCAAGGTTTTAGTATTGAATTGTAGTGATGCAAGTAAACGCTTTAGCATTTTCTCTAAAAACTTACCCCCGTATCAAAATTAAATGAAGTATCTAGTGTAGAACAGCTAATAAAAGTTAATAAATAAAAGGAGTTAAGAGGAGATTGTAATTAATGTTAATGATTTAAATCAAATGCAGAAGGAACAGATTGAGCTGGCGATTATTAAAAAATTATCAGATTGACTCAGATATATTAGAAAAAAAGAATGCAGAGAAAGGAAAAGAGGTGGATAAATAGTCAGTAAAATTTTTAATCAGACTGTGAGGGGAACAGATTTGTATGAACAGTTGAAATGGATGTTGTATAAAACGAAAGGAGGATTGATCCATGAATATTGTTTGAAACCGTTCATTTTGGAAAAGAAAGCATCGCTATTTTCAAGAATAAAAGTTTGTTGATTAAGGAAAAGGACGAAAAAATGAAAAAATTGGGATTTTAGATGGGAGGGATTTTATTTTAATAAAAACACATTTACAATATTTCAAAAAGAGGATTTTAGAACTGGTTATTAAAGAAACAATCATATAAAATTTTTGGAGGTGTATTTATGAGAAAACGATTGGTGCTAATCCTAATTGTCGCTGTAGCCTTGCCTTTGTTCGGTGGTTGGGGGCCGGAAAGAAAAACATACACAATGGAAAATCCCAGTCCGGTAGTCACGTTCAACTCAATAACGGATAACCCGAACTATGGTGATGAAAGAAATTTTGTAAGCATTAAGTCAGCTGATAATCAAAATTCTGGCGGTTGGAGCGATGAGATCGCTATAAAAAAGAGCGGAAAATATTATTTAAGAATCTATATTGCGAATAGTTCAGCGGATAATCTATATCAAATTGCCAAAAACACAAAAATTCGGTTTAACATTCCAGACTATGAATCAAATCGGATACAAATTGATGGTTATATCGAGTCAGATAATAGCTCTCCAACCATGATATACGATCAGGCTGTGTTTAAAAGTGATAAAAAGTTCAGAATAGAATATATTCCAGGATCAGCTGAGTGTACAAATAACAAGTTTACTGATGGAATTCAGCTTTCAGATGATATTAAAAATAGTAACGGAGTTCTCGTAGGCTATGATCAAATGAATGGGGATTTTCCTCCTGGATATAAATATGATGCTATTGTAATAGCAGAAGTAAATGTTATTGTTGAAGATCAAGATCCTATTCCATTCGCTGGTTTGTTAGGCGATTTAGCAGTCGCGGTTCTGCTAGGAACAATTTTGGTGTTTATTGCCATAATGCTCAAGAAACGCAGAGATTTAAGAAAATAATACATACAAGTCAGGTTGTTACAAATCCCTGAAAAAAGGTTGAGCGCACTTGAGTGGTATGAAAATACCCATACTTATGCGAATGATTTGCTAATATAGGAGTGCTTGGGAAGTGTGCATTGTAAAACAGTGTAAAGTTCTTGAGACAATAAATCAGAGAGACTTCCCAAAAGCATTTCTGCAAATCATTTGTGATTCCAGTTGGACAAAATGAGTAACGCGACAATTATTGATGGTGGTATTGAGCTTTTGTAAATTTCACTCTGTATCAAAATTTAGAAATGCAATTAATGAAGAAGAAAAAAAAATTTTGGCGAGAATAGAATGAACAATTTTCACTTTTAGTTGTTTACAAATCGAAACAGTTGATATATTATTTTATTTAAATGAAGTGTTCCACGCTTTTTATAAAGGAGGAAAAAACATGGCGATATTGGCAGTCTATGACACAGTAGGGATTCAGGATTATATCTTTAATTCAAACAAACTTGCCGAAAATGTTGGGGGATCAAAACTGGTGGCAGATATATTCGCCAGTGTTTTTCCTGAAATAATAAGCGCCCACGGTGGCGTTGCAAATTGGCGGAAAAAAAAGGAGCTTTCGCAGAGTCAGAGCTGTGAAATAGTCTATCAGGGTGGCGGCAATGCTTATGTTGTATTTGAAGATCAAGCCTTGTTTCAGTCAGTAACGGAGCAATTTCTTGCTGAAATAGTTAAAATAACCCGAGGCGTTGGATTGGCTGTTGCAGCAATTGAAACAGATCTCGGCGACAGCTACCAGGACGACATGAAAAAGCTTAACAAGCGCCTGGCACTAGCTAAGGGGAACCTTAACCGCCCCATGCTTGCCGGGAATCAGCCCATTACCAAACAATCGGTACGAACCGGTAGCCCGGTAACAGCATTTATCAGTGGCGAGGACAAAGAGTACATCGATGTTGAGCAAGGGTTGAAACGTGAACGTTACAGACTAGAACGAGAAAATAGCTCCGGTTTGGTTAAGTCCTTTAATAAATTGATTGAGGATACGAAGGGTACTGACAGCTTTATTGCCATTATTCACGCTGATGGTAACAACATGGGAAAAAATATCGGGGAGATCATGGGCAAATTTTCCAGCTATGAAGAAGCAGTCCCCGAAATCAGGGAATTATCCAAACGAATCGACGACTGTTATAAGGCGGCGACAGAAAAAATGCGCAAGTCGTATCCGAATATAAAGGTGATTGAGTTGATTGGAGACGGTGACGACATCACCTTGGTTTTGCCCGGTAAATACGCATTAAACTATGCAGCGGAGTTACTAAAAATTATCGAAGATACCCCACCGGATAAACAGCCATTTTTGGGGGTGAAACCGACCGCTTGTGCCGGAGTCGTCTTATTTCGCGATCATTACCCTTTTGCAAACGCTTACCAATTTGCCGAAGATTGCTGCGCATCCGCCAAAAAGCTTGCACGAAAAATCAGCACTCAAGAGGTGAGTGCCTCCTGTATTGATTTTCACCTTCATTCAAGTGGTTTTGTAGCGGATTTAAAGACGCTCAGAGAGGACCAGTATGTCATTCGCAAAAAAAGTGTTCTCGCCCGGCCATGGTGTATCTCCAAAGATGAGGCATTTAAAGATTATCCGTCATTTGATTGGCTTAGGGAGCATGTGGGCGTCAAACACTGGCCTCGAAACAAGAGTAAAGCCCTCCGAAATGCCATCGCTATTAGCGATGTTGATGCCGATTTAGTGGTAAATCAGGCAAAGTCCCGGGGTCTTTCATTTACGCTCGCTACCTTTTGCTTAGACGATGAAAAAAGCAAAGTTCACCACAGTAAATATGCTCCTTATTTTGATGCTCTGGAGATCGCAGATTTGTTTGCAGACTTAACAGAAAGTGAGGAAAAAACATGATACTTCAGATAACGCTTAAGTCTGATCTTTGTATGCCTAGCGGCGATGGGTTTGCCGGAGTAGTGGATACGGATATCTGCTATGATAAATATGGTCTGCCCTATATTCCGGGTAAGCGGGTCAAAGGCTGCTTGCGGGAATGTGCCTTGGAAATTGTTGAACTTGAGGAAGAATTGGAAGATGCATTTAATCTGCTGTTTGGAAATACAGGAGCAGCGTATTCAGGGGCGTTAAAACTTGGAAGCGGCAGACTTAAAGACTATCAGACTCTGGTAAATGAGGCCCAAAAGCATTCCGCAGACGAAGTGCTCTCCTATTATGCCGATACCCGCACAGCGACACGAATTGAAAAAGGACACAGTAAGGCCGGCTCTCTGAGAACTTTTCGAGTAATCAATTGTGGCGAAAATGACCAAACGTTCTTTTTTGATTGTGAATTTCCAGAGAGCTGTGAAACACTGCTTAGACGCGCCTGCAACTTGTTAAGGCATATGGGGCTGAACCGCACCAGAGGCCTTGGTGAGGTGAAATGCGAATTGATATCAGAGTCAAAAGATGTTGAACTGGGGGCATTTAGAATCTCCAATTTTGGTGACTTGAAATTACTCTCCTATGCAATGTTTTTAGAAGAACCAGTCATCATGGCAGATCGTACTGGCAGGCCATATGGGTGTGAAGATTATATTTTTGGAAGTGCCGTTCTGGGATCAATGGCCAACCTGTGGCTTAATAATCATGGCCGACCGGAGAATGCCCATGAAAATGAAACATTTAAAAAACTGTTTTTAAGCAATCAGGTTTTCTTTAGTGCGGCTTTTCCCACTGACGGACAGCGCATTTATCATCCCACACCGCATTCCCTTAAAACTGATAAGGATAAAGATAAATTATTTGATGAGTGCAAGGGCCCTTATGACAAGATGGAGGATAGTCCGATATGCAAGCGTCATGGCGGTTATGCCCATTTTGAGAAGGATAGCGTCAGTTTTTACAGTGTTCGAAAAGAAGTATCCATTCATCATGCCCGACCGATTGATAAGGGGATTGGTCACGCTACACCAAAAGATGGACAGCTTTTTAACTATGAAGCCATTTCCCGAGGGCAGATGTTTGCAGGGGGGATGATCGGAAGCGAAAAGGACATTTTGGAACTGGCTCAGCTGCTTGAGAAAAACAGAAACCTCTGGATGGGGCGGTCAACCACAGCTCAGTTTGGCAAGGTGAGTATACAGGCAGCAGCATTTGATGCCCTGACCCCCAAACAATTAAGCGTTGAACCAGGGGGACTATTTAGATTGATTGTTCGTACGCCCCTGATCATGTATGATGAAAAGGGAAATGATACCCCGAATTTATCTCGTATTCCTGTTTTACTAGGGATGCCATCACTAAAAGTCGTGAAATCCTTTGTCACTGAAACCCGAGTGGCAGGTTACAATTCGAAATGGCGACTTCCTTTACGGCAGGCGAGTGCACTTTCTGAAGGCAGTGTCATTATTCTGCAAAACGGAGGAACCGATCGAGTATCACTAAAACAAACATTTATTGGTCTACGCTGTGATCGTGGTTTTGGACAAATCAGCCTGGAATCGCTTCCGGATAGTCATTTTAATAAACCAGATTTAGAAACGCCAGAAGTAGCAAATAAAGATGATACCAATCCTTTAAGTGTATTGATTGGTAATCGTCAAATGAAAGAAGATGCCATCATCAGAGGGGTTAAATATGCTCGAAAATTTAGAACCCCCCCGCAAAATTCTCAGCTTCAGCGCTTAAAATCCATGCTTCTTGATCAGGAAATCGATAGTTTTGCGAAGCTTATTGATAAAATTTTTGAAATCAAGCAGGAACAACAGCGATTGCAAGTACTTTCATTGGTCACGAATAAAGAAAAGCGTTGGTTTGAAATAAGCAATATCGGTAAGAAGGATGTGATAGAAAAACTTAATGAAGCGTACTTTGACTACGATGAATTTAGGGTATTGATGCTCTCCGTCATCACCGAGATCAAGCAAATCCGCAGAAATAAGGAGGCACAAAGAGATGATCGAGAATAGCAACCCCATTAAAAAACGGATCGTTGTTAAGATTGCAGCTGAATTGGCATCGCCGACATTAATTGGCAGCGGGAACGGTGAGAATACCGATAATGATGTGCTCGTTAATCGAGATGGTGAACCATTCCTCCCTGGTTCCAGCCTGACCGGGGTTTTACGAAGCAAATTGACACCAACTGATGCCGATATCCTGTTTGGTGAGGATGGGCTGGATGACGGGAGAATGAGTCCCTTGTGGGTGATGTCATCCGAATTTAAAGGAGCAAAAATCATTGAAATGGATGGTGTCGCCCTTGGTTTAGAAAATAAGGTGGCTCTTCCCACGAAAAAATACGATTTTGAAGCCGTTGAGCAGGGGACCACATTTACCATGCGGCTAATGCTTGTCATCCGAAAAGAAGATGATAAAAAACTAGAAGAACTCTTATCGAAAGTATTATCCAGGATTTCATCAGGAGACATATCTGTTGGGGCCAAAAGCAACCGCGGTTTTGGGCGCGTTAGCTGCCGGTCAGATGACATTAAGATGCAGACATTTGACTATGCGTCCGAAAGAAGATCCGCCTTGGCCCGTTATGAAGCTTTTAACTGGGAGGACAGCGACAATTGGACGATCTTCACAAGTGAAGAAGTGGATGCTGAAGAGTCGGTGATGACAAAAACCTTGCGTCTAAAAGGCAGCATCATGATCCGTGATACCCGACACCTTGATGGTGATGAGGACTACAAACATATCTGCTCAGAGAGTGGTGATCCATCAGAGAATGGCAATCCAGTGATTTACGGGACAACCTGGGCTGGAGCATTCAAAGGTGGTTTATATAAGCTGCTAAAACCAAGGTTTGTTGGGAAGACTGAAGATTATCTAAATGGCTATTTTGGGTATCCCGCCAAGAATACCGGTGAGACCTTGCCTTCTAAGATTCGCTTTGATATGTCGACCCTTGAAAGAGAAGATAAAAAATACGACGGCTACCGGACGATTACCCGGGTAAAAATCAATCGTTTTACCGGCGGTGCGGTGGATGGCGCACTGTTTACGGAACGCCCGTGGTATGGTGGCAAAACAACGCTGACGATTCGTTATCCCAAGAATTGTCCGGAAATTGAAAGGTTGTTGAATCTCGCCTTTGATGCTCTTGATAAGGGTCTGCTGACCATCGGTGGCGAAACGGCAATTGGCCGGGGTGTGTTTGAAGTGATACAGGAGGCAAAATGACATGAAATTTAATGATGTGTTAGCAAAAATCACCGAAGTTTTCCCTCAAAAAGCATGGGTGTATCTGGTTTCACTACATCAGGTCCAAATTGGCATATGGGATGGGGTTAATATAAAACTAAAAGATGGCTGCTCACCGGAACATCTTCTTGAACTGCGGGTTTTTACCAATAATCGTGAAGTCAGAGTAATGCGGGTAGATGAGGACTTGCTGCTTAGAGATAGCGGTGATTTTGATGTACAAAAAGCCATTGAAGATAAATATATCATGTATGGTGAAAAGATCGATGGTGAAAAGCAGGAAAACTATCAGAACGGCTATTCGGCACTTAAAGAAAATCGGGGAGGCGTGCTGTGGTTCCCGGGAAGAATTGCCGAGAATTTTAAGAACCTTAAATTGGGAATTCGTAATTTTTATTGCTATAACTCAATTCCCGTTCTCGAAAAGGGAAAGCCTTATGATGCGGAAATGGGCGAAATTGGCAAGGGTAGTCTTGAGTTTTATGACTATGCATTTACCGGATTTTTTTATGCCAATGATGAGGAGGTCGAACTGATATGAATTTTGTCAATCCTTATAATTTCGTGTCCCTGGAGGGGAAATGTAAACGCTCCGAACCGGATGAGACAGCTGCAGTTTATACCGGGATTTTAAAATGCAGATTAAAAACACTGACTCCTTTGTTTATCCCTCGGGCAGCATATGAAAAGGACACGACGTTTTTCAGCTATGATTTTGTCAGCGAAAAACCCAGACCGGTGATTCCCGGGGCATCAATTCGTGGGGTTGTTCGCAGTGTCTATGAAGCCATAACCAACAGCTGCTTATCAACGGTCGATGATGAAAAACCCCTCTATAAACGAAGTAATGAACCAAGGCCAAACTACGGTGTATTACACCGGTCAGAACATAAAATATACCCGGCTGAAAAAATTAAAAATAATTATGGCAATTCCTACAAGACAGGAGCCCAGATTGATGGCGGGACGGTGTTAATTGGTGAAGAGGGAATTGTCGGTAAAACTGCCAAAAAATATCGCGATGCACTTTTTGTCGAAAAAAAAGCGGCAACCCCGATTGCAATAACAGAGAGCGATTATGACCGCCTTGTTGAGGTTTGGAAACTGTATCAGCCCAAATCTAATGCGGATAACAAGATGCGTCATAAAGGCGTTAATGAAAAGGTAACGGGACGCTTTGCCTATCGGAATTATTTGGAAAATGAGCATATCCCGGTGTATTATATTGACGCTGGGGGCGTACAGTATCTATCCCCGGCTTGCATCACCAAAGAGGTTTTTAATCATACCTTAAAAAGTATATTAAAGGCCCAGGGAGGCTGGCAGCCCTGCGAAAAAAAAGATGATTGTTGTGAGGCGTGCCGTTTGTTTGGCATGATTGGGGATGAGAATAATGCCCTGGCATCACGGGTGGCGTTTCGCGATGCCGAAGCCGTTTCATTTGATTCTAATAATGCTGATGGTTGGTATGAAGAAGAGCGGGAGCTGCCGATTTTGGGAGGGCCTAAAATTACAGCAACCGAGTTTTACATGGAGGATGCTGGGGGAAAATATTATACCTACGATTACCTGGTTGAAAGTTATAAAAAAAATAGTGTTAGTGGTAGAGATGAGTATAAAAAAATACCGATTCAACCAAAACTACGGGGAAGAAAATTTTACTGGCATAGTAAAACCCTTGCACCATCCACTAAAGATTTCAATGAAAAGCTTCAAACCAAAGCAAGGGCTGTTAAAGCTGAACAGGAATTTACATTTGAAGTTGCGTTTGATCGCATTAGTGCTGAAGAACTTGCCAAGTTAAAGTTTGCTTTAGAACTAAACTTTGATCAAAATAGCCTTTATGCTCATAAATTAGGCCATGGCAAACCAGTCGGTTATGGCAGTATAAAAATCGAGATTGAAGAAATTAAAGCCTATAAAATGAGCGATACCTTTGCCCTGGTTGAGGAAAGTCTGCCAGATGATTTGTTATTACCAGATATCACTGCAGGGAAGGGTTGTCTGTCCATTCGAGAGCTTAAAAAGCTAACTGACTTTAATAATGCCCCGGAGAACGTGAGCTATCCGAAGGCTGATGGGGAAACATTTAAATGGTTTAGCAAAAATAAATCGGCGCAAAAAAGTTTTGAGCCTCAGTATAGCTATGTCCTGCCCAAAGTAATGGATAATGATATCACCTTGCCGGAAGACATTTGGAAAGACGAGGGTAATCGGGCAATAACACCGGAAGACACTAGTCAAGCCACGGGGAATCAGACAACAAGCAGATCACAGCAAGGTGCTCCCATAAAGAGGGACGCCTCAGAGATAAAGCATTCGGACTTTTCAAAACAACAAGCAATACCAGGAGATGAAAAGAAATATATCAAAGAATTGACTGACCTTACAAAAAAGGCAGGGAAGAAGAAAAATTTTGCGGATCAGGTGACTCCTCGTGCAAACAATAAGCTAGTGGATTGGCTGGCCAAAAATCCGATGCCGGAAAATGCAGGGAATGAACTTAAAAAAACCTATGAAGCGGCTGTTAAAAAACTGGAAGGTGCGGGAATAAAACTTAAAGTGATTGAGGACACAGATGAAAAACTGAAAAATGAAAAGGAGGATTAATGACAGAAAATAAATCAATTAACAAAAGGAGTGCGGATGCTAATAAATTTTACTAACCATCCAAGTAATAAATGGTCAAAAGAACAAACAATGGCAGCAATGAAATACGGTACGATTCATGATATGCCCTTTCCCGCGGTTGATCCCGCCCAGGATGAAAACTTTATCGGAGAATTGGCCCAAGAGTATACAGAAAAAATCCTGGAGCTGAAGCCAAGTGCGGTATTGTGCCAGGGTGAATTCTCACTTGCCTTTGCAGTGACTAAAAAACTCAAAGAACAGGAGATTATTGTCCTCGCAGCGACCACTCAGAGAGCGGCTGATGAAGTGGAAAAAGAAGATGGGACAATGGTCAAAACGGTTCATTTCAAATTTATGAAATTTAGGGAATACGGAGGTTGAGCAATTAACAGTCTAAGCTTTTCAAAAATAAGTTTCAAATTACAATTTACAATGCCAACCAGGCTGCCCCCATTTATCGGCAATACTCTCCGGGGGGCATTTGGAATCTCTCTATTTCGAAATCATTGCAAGTTGGACAATCCTCAATGCAACAATTGTAAAGATGGTGGTAGCTGCCCCTATGCAGCAGTATTTAAAACAAAAAACCAAGAGTCAATCCCCAATCCATATGTGATCAGTGTGCCATACCCCGGAAAAAGCAACTATCAAGCAGGAGAGTTTCTTATTTTCTCAATCACTTTATTTGGTTCAGCAGTCTGCTATGAAGATGACATCATTGAAGCAATAGCGAAAATGTCGATCGGAAAAATTGAGAACACGATAATCGAACTACTGGAATTGCGCCGTCGTGAATGGCATGATGACATTGAGCCGAAAGATACTGATAGCTTGCGTCTTGATTTTATTACCCCAACGGAGATTTACTGCAATAAAAAAATGGTCACTGAGCTTGATTTTTTTACTTTTCGGGATAGCCTGTTTCGCAGACTGGCAGGAATAATCAATCACTATGGAGAGCGAGAATTTATCCTGCCATATCGGCTGATGACGGAAAGACCGCAGATCGAAACCATTTCAAGCCTGGATGAGAGACATTTTCAGACCAGTCAACAGCCCATCAATGGATTTGTCGGCGCAGTAAGATATTTTGGAGAATTAACCCGTTATCTGCCTTACATCGAATTGGGAAAACAACTTCATCTCGGCAAAAAAACAACCCGTTCATGCGGGCAATATGATTACACAATATAAGGAGATATAAAAACGATGGAAAAAACAAAAACATTCATTACGGTCATTCCTTTTCAAGGACAGGATGAACAAGGAAATGATATGTTGAAACCGGTTCTTTATTCACCAGCAGGAAACACGCGACTGGCATATGGAGAAACCCGCTTTCCGATCATACCGGTTATAAACGGCTACGCGAAAAAGGACGATAAAATCCGGGTTATTGCGATACTTTCAGACGGAGCAAATTTTATGCATAACTTTGAAACTTATTTCAAACCGGAAGTTGAAGCTTTAGTAAAAAATAATGAGCTAAAGCTTGATGAAATTGAAGTGATCCAGGTATCGGATAAGGAGGATATAGATACGCAGCTTAAGCTGTTTAGTGACTTGATTGATAAAGTGGAGAATAATGAAGAAATTTTTGCCTGCATTACCTACGGAACCAAGCCAACCCCTATTGTAATTAATATGGCACTCAATTATGCTTACCGGATCAAAGAAGATGTCAATATTGGCTGTATTGTTTACGGACGATATCTGCACACAGATTCTACTGGAACCCTTTATGATACTACAGCGTTGTTTTATCTGGAATCCGTCGTCAATAAAGTGGCAGACATGAATGTGAAAGATCCTGAGAAGGCAATTCGAGCGATGCTTGATTTTAAAGGGGGAGAGGGAAATGACTGAGTTAGATAAAATTGATAAAAGAAATGAAAATTTAAAGGATGATGGGGAATTAGAGGATGGCATTGGAGAACGAATTAACCGGAAAGCTGAAGAATATGCCAGGATAGATCCTAATTCAAAGGCTGACAATGAGCGCAAGAAAACACTCCGCTTTGAGATTTCGCGGTTAGAACTGGACTTAATAAGTAAAAATAAAAATGGAATGGCATTTTTCCCATTGATGGCAATAAAGCATCGGGGACAAATAGAATATAATGTATTTCATGAGGTCTTTGATGATTTATTAATGGAAGCATTTAGACTATATAACCCAGATAAAGGCGCTACTTTTACTACTTTTATTAAGGATAGACTTACATTTCGAATTGATACTAAACTTAAAAATATTAAAAAACAATTAGAAAATGATCAAAAATTAGTAGATAAATTATTGGAAGAAATTACAGATGAAAATATAAATGTATCTCAGCCAGATGATAAATCTAAGAATAATAGGAAGAAAAAGAATAAATTAAAGGTTGTGGAAAAGGTTAAAAATTTTGGTTATATAGATGAGGGAAATAATGCTGAAGAATCTGATGTTACGGCGGAATTAAAGTTATTTTGTCGTTTAGCAATACTTATTGAGGAACATAAAAAGATAGAAGTCCATCTCAATAAGAAGCCAAAACATTTTGAGGGATTCTTTACCTTTGATACTTGTAAACTTATCGAAGATGGTTGGTTTGTCATTGAGCAAGTAATCAAAAAGGATGACTTGTTATTTCCAGTTATGGAGTTAGTTATGTTGAGATATCTCAAGGACGGAGAGTTTGAGTCTATGCTAGATGTGATAGAAAATGAACTTCAAAGTGAGGAAATACTAAACAATCGTGGAGGAGCGATGGAGAATTGTTATAAATTAACAGAGAACAGGGTCAAATATCTCAATAAACAATATAAGAATCTTGAGAATGCTCTGCCTAGTAGAAGGGTAAGTAGCTAGAATACCTTATGATGCCCAAACCGAATAAGACTACCAAATTACCTAATTAAAGAGGAGATTGGCTAAATTATTAGTCAGTCTCCTTTTTATGCTGTAACATCACTGTAGAAGGTGTTTTTTTTCTTAATTTTACTCCGTCTCAAAATCAAGGGATGAACACAGTATAGGAGGAATTAAGTGTGGCTGGCATGAAATAAACATCGGTCTTTAACTTGGTGGCAGTAGTTATTGATATATATAGTGAAAGGAAAAAGGTGAGCAAATAAAAAAATCAAGAAATTTTGAACCTGAAGACTTGAAGCTGCGAAATATAGAGTAAGCAGATGGGAAACCGTCAAAAAAATAAGAAAAGAGGTAATCTCATATGAATCTTTATAATAAAGGATTTGAACTCTCTCCATTGACTTATCTTAAAGATGGTGTAAACCAGAAACTTACTCAGAACCGTGTTCCGGTTGAGTTTTCTTCTGAAATTGCGGCTTTGACAGAAGTAAATTTATTTCCCGAACCCTGTTACAAACGCCATGACCTACGTGGAAAACCATGCTTAACAATTGATAGCGATGATAGCAAGGATTTAGATGATGCTGTCAGTCTGCAAAAAACGGCAAATGGTTACGAATTGAGTGTGCATATAGCCGACGTAGCTGCTTATGTAACGCTTGGCTCAACGCTGGAAACTACTGCCATGGAACGAGGAACATCTATTTATTTGCCCCATCAAACGATTTCCATGCTTCCAGCAGTTTTATCTGACAACCTTTGCTCACTTAACCCTGGCAAAGATCGAATCGCTGTTACGGTTAATATAGCAATGGACTTTGACGGAAATGTCCAGAATTACGATATTTTTAAGTCGCTGATCTGCTCCCGTGTTAAGGGCATATATTCTGAAGTCAATGCTATTTTAAATGGCAGCACTAACGAAATATTACATAAAAAGTACATCGGATTAATTGAAATGTTATTTGAAATGCGCAGCCTCTCAGATAAATTGCGGGTACAACGGGAGAAAAACGGCGCAAACATATCGGCTAACAAGAAGATAAAATTCGACGTTCGGGAAAAGGACATAGATCTGTTTGTTGAAGAAAAAGGCATTTCAGATTCGATAATAGAGGAGTTTATGGTGTTGGCCAACAGTCTTGTCGCCGAATATTTAAAAAAAAATAATATTCCCTTCATTTACCGCGCTCAAGTTGAAAAAGGACGACTAGCGAAATATGTGGCCACAGAATGTGGCCATGCGATGCTTGCATTTGACCGCTATGCGCACTTCACCTCCCCGATTCGTCGACTTGCAGATCTGAAAGTTCATCAGGTATTAACCGCTCACTTAAATGGTGTTGATGCCAAAATACTCTGGGAAACATTCAGCGATGACCTGATTAAATCAGCCGAGAGAGCTACACGCTGTGAAAATCGCTCAGATCATATTTATCAGGCATCTAAAAAAATTTGCATGGAAAAATTTTTCGAACCGCTGCAGAACGACGAATTTGAGGCTGAAGTAATTGGTCGCAACAGTAAAAACCGTCCAATTTTCCTGCTCAGCAAGTATCAGCTCAGCATCATCGGGAAAGCTGGACAAATTGCATATGAAGGGATGCGTGTTGTTCTCAAACTAATTGTAAACTATCAGAATGGCGGTATTGAAGTTGCTAGCTACAGAAGAATTCGCAAAGCAACCGCTTAAATAACCAATACTCCCCCCCGCAAGGGCAATTGCACTATCATTGATGGTGCTTTTTTATATTTTTTTATATTTTTTTATATTTTTTTATATTTTTTTATATTTTTTTATATTTTTTTATATTTTGACCTCGTATCAAAATACTGCGATATATAGTATGTAGGAGGAATTACTGTTGTTTGAATGGTACGGAAAAACAACACATGATTTTTGTTCGGATGGTAATAAATATGGATGTATATAATGAAAGGCAAAGGTGAAGAAAAATAAAAAAATAAGAATTTTTTAACTTGGCGGCTGGGAATTGCGAAATATAGTTTGATAGGTAATATAGGCAAGGGGAACTTATCCCCGAAAAAAATTGATTGAAGGGAGGTGAAAGGAATGAGAAAAATCATGAACTGGGTTCGGAACTTCGCCAAAAGTAAACGTTGCAGGTTCTGCGGTTACAGCAGTAGCAATTGGCCTGATAGCGGCGAGTGTCCGTCGTGCGGCGAGGTAAACTAAAAATAAAAGGGAGATCGAGGATTTATGGGGTAGGCAAATCCACCCCGAGAAAGGAAGGAAAAGCTGTGATGAAATTCAATAAAGACCCTGACCCAGGTGAAGAAACTATTATCATAATCCACCGATAAAATGAATCGGGCGCAAAAAGGAGGCAATTAGCACTAATTACAGAGGCAAACAAACCAAGCCTATAAAAAGCCAGTGGTGCAGGCTTTGAGGCAAAGCACAATAACACGCTGCTTACAGCAAAAAAGCCTAAGCAGAATCATGGAATAGTCGATTACAGCCACGGAATAAAAAAACAGAATTCCAAAGACACATCATCAGGCATCTATGGAGAATACAAATGGTATGACCCGCGATCAGGAAAAATGGGTGCCGCAGGCCCTAACTATCCGGGAAGTAAAAGAAAACCGCGTTAAACCATCAAAAACAGGAAACGAAAAATCAGTCGGCCAGGATCATGCCAATTGTGGCAAAACAAAGATTATTAAGTTGAAAAAGTATGTATGGCATAACAACACCCCTGCTACTCAAGACTGAGTGGCAGGGGTGTTGTTTATCGCCCATTGTTTGTCGTTCTTATGTTAGCAGCATTCAATTTTTTGATCGGTTTATTGTACCCGATCAAAAGCTTTCAAAACAGGAATGTAAAGTTTTCTAAATGATTTATTGTCTTTGATATATGAATCTGGTACAATAAAAATACAAATAATGAATTTTGGATCTATTTTACCCCCAAAAAGGGCAGGGTTCCCGAATTTATTCAATTAATTCTTAAAAGGCTATAAACCCCATGCTGATGCGATTTTTGACGAACATCAGGAATGTTTTAAAAGTGACTGTTACAAAAACGTTACGAATTTTCGCGTGATTTTTAAAATTTCTGAGAGTTCCCGAAAACACACCCCGCAAAGCCAGTGTTTATGCGGGCTAAAACAGCTAAGGGTTGCGCAAGCCTTATTCCCC
>PGZR01000064.1 GCA_002841405.1 Firmicutes bacterium HGW-Firmicutes-4
TTGACATCAACAAAAGATCATGTTAAGATTTTATCAAATAGACCGCTTATTGTTGACGGAACTAACGAAAAATTTAAAAGGAGAATTGACAATGCAACGAAAATATCCAAATTTATGTAAACCGATTAAAATTGGTAATGTAACCTTCCGAAACAGAATGTTTGGCGCACCGATGGGAGGCACCGATATTACTGCCGATTGTACCATCGGCCCTAAATCAAAAGCTTTTTATGAACTGCGAGCCAAAGGCGGTGCTGCGACCGTAACGGTGAGTGAATGTGTAGTTCATCCTGAAACCGAAGGATCCCATATGTATCATCTCGATCTGCAAACGGTTGATTCACTGGCCAGCTTTACTTACACGGCTGATGCAATTCGACGTCATGGTGCCATTCCCAGTGTGGAATTATCCCATTCCGGACAGTATGCCGGCACTTATTTGACCGACAAAGATAAAAAAGGCGGTATGGCCCAGTGGGGACCCAGCGCTGGAACCCGTCCAGATGGCAGACCGGTTAAAGAACTGACCCAGGAACTGATCGATGACATTGTTGCCGCTTACGGACGGGTGGCCGGATTGGCTAAACGAGCCGGATTTGAAATGATCATGGTCCATGGCGGTCACGGATGGTTGCTAAACCAATTTCTTTCACCTTTTTTCAACCACCGTACTGACAAATATGGCGGCCCGCTGGAAAACCGGGCGCGTCTGGCCTTAGAAGTGCTGGACAGCGTTCGTGCAGCGGTTGGCCCTGGTTTCCCGATTGAGTTCCGGATGAGTGGTTCGGAATTATTTGAAGGCGGCTATACCCTGGAAGATGGGGTTGAAATCGCCAAGATGGTCGAATCGAAAGTTGATTTGCTGCACATTACCGCAGGCACCTATCAAAGCGGCTTCGGCTTGACCCATCCATCGATGTTTGAACCACATGGCCGAAATGTTTATCTGGCGGCTGAAATCAAAAAACATGTCTCAGTTCCGGTAGCAACCTTGGGAGGACTAAATGACCCTGCGATGATGGAAGAAATTATCGCCTCCGGTCAGGCTGATATCGTTGAAATGGCTCGGGCACTATTGGCTGATCCCTTCCTACCGCGAAAAGTCATGAGCAACCAGGATACCGATATTATTAAATGTCTCCGCTGCTTTACCTGTATGGCCGAACGGGCAGTTACATCGACCCGACGCTGTACGGTTAATCCTTTAATCGGTCGGGAAATGGATGGGACTGAAGTTATTCCCACTGCCAACCCCGTAAAAGTATTGGTGGCCGGCGGCGGACCAGCTGGACTGGAAGCGGCACTAACGGCGGCTAAACGAGGCCACCAGGTTATTCTTTGCGAAAAAGGTGACACCTTAGGTGGCATCCTCAAAGGCGAACAGGCGATCCCATTTAAATATGAAATGTACGAGCTGGGTGTTACCCTGGAAAAACTGGCCAGAGATGCTGGCGTTGAGATTCGTTTAAACACACCGGTAACAAAAGAATATGTCGATCAGGAAAATGTTGATGCCCTGATTGTGGCAGTTGGCTCGGAACCGATCGTTCCCGCAATTCCCGGTCTGGATGGTGACAATGTGATTGTCGTTAACGACTATTACAAGAAAAAAGACAAGGTCGGGGAGACCGTGGTTGTTTTAGGCGGCGGTTTGGCCGGTTGTGAAGCGGCCATCCATTTTGCCCGGGAAGGCAAGACCGTCCATCTGGTGGAAATGAGATCAGAATTGGCACCGGATGCCAATCTTCGCCATCGACCTTTGATGATGAATGAAATCGAAAAATGCGGCATCACCGTAGATGCTGAATTTAAAGGGCTGCAAGTTACCGATCAGGGGGTTATCTGTGAAGATGCTGATGGCAAGGAAGTGTTGGTTCCCGGAACAACCGTGATCTGTGCTCTGGGCCAAAAACCGCTCCGTAATATTGCTGAAACCCTGGTTGACTGCGCCCCATACGTCATCGAAATTGGGGATTGCGTAAAAGCATCAACCATTACAACCGCCATTTATCAGGGCTACCACGCAGCACTGGATATCTAATCCTGACCAGCATCGAGAGAAAATTATGCAAATAGAATAACCAAACTCAAAAAAATGAAACTGTCTCTGAAAGAAATGCAAAAAACCGCCATTTGGCGGTTTTTTGCATTTCTTTCAGAGAAGATAGCAGTTGCCATCCAAGAAAGATGGAATAATCCATCGACATTATTCTTCGGTTGTGTTATCTTAATCATATCTGATGGTGTAAACGACCATATAAATAATGACAGAAGAACGGCTGATTTAAAGAACGCTGCCAATCTCAACCATACATCAAATTACATTTAGAATTGGAGAAGAAAATGAAGAGAATGTCAAAGTTTTTATCCCTGCTGATGGTTGTAGCCATGCTATCGATGCTGATTCCAGTCTCCGCTTTAGCCGCTGGAGTTGATGTCAGTAACCAAGCACCGGACACCGAATTAGGCCTGGTTTTAGTAACAACGGAGGCGGTGGATCCGGAGATCGTTTTAACAGAAGAAATAGTGGTTGGTTCCGAAACTGCCTCGGCGCCAGCTACCGAAGAAATAACAGTGCCGGCTGAAAATAGTCTGGAAACCAATGTCATTTCGGAGCAGCCGGTCGTATCAACCATTGAGTCAGAAACAATTGAAACCCAAGCAGCTACATATTTATGCTTAACCCAAAATGGCGTGATCATCGATGTCCTGGCTGCCAATGCCGGATCGGACTATGCATATGATGCAGCCGCCAACGAATTGACTTTAAATGATTTTATAGGCGAAAAGCTGGATGTCAAATCTGTAGCCGTTCCGTTTAAATTGGTCCTGCTGGGTACCAATAGTATTAAAACCGATAATGGTTTTGCCGTTAAAGTGGAAGGTGATATGAATGCCAGCGGGACCGGCACGCTGATTGCGGAAGGGCAGGCGACTCCTGATGTAATGGGAGGCGGAATCAATGTGGTTGGAAATCTGGTGATTGACGGTGGGACCTATGATATTGCAGCGGTCGGATATGAAAAATCCAGCTCAGCGGTTGGAATCCTGGCTGGTGATAATGCTGAGTATATGACAATGGGTAATCTCACCATCAACGGTGGAAACATCGATGTGACCGCTTATAATAGTGACTATGCCGGAGCTTTTGGTTTATTTGCTTTTGGCGATCTGGTCGTCAATGGGGGAGCTATTAAGGCTATCACCGATAGTCCAACTAGTTACAGTCGCGGTATCGGAGCCTACGATAAACTGATCTTTAATGGTGGCTATACAGTCGTCGAGTCGATTGCTGATCATGGTGACGCCGGCGCATTATTCTCCTATAATAAGATTATCATCAACAATGGCATTCTTGATTTATGTACATCCGGAGCCATTGCCAAGGCCCTCGTGGCCGAAGGCAGCATTGATATCAGTGCGATTTTTGGGGATGTGAATCGTGATGCGGCCTGTTTGTATCTTGAGCCGCTTTCGACGCAAACATTCCAAAACAATCATGTCAGTTCAGCCAATCCCAAAACCGGCGTCGATAACACCACATCGGAAGCTGCCGTAGCGGGAGCCGCCCTGATCATGTTGATCGGACTTGCTGTTGCGGTGGGTAAACGAGGAGCGCAGGCCTAAAATTTGGCGAGTGATGACTGAATTGACAATGACTGACACGCTATTGAAGCGATTAAGCGGATCAAATTTGTCTTAGCAATGATGAAATTTGCCCCCGAATATGGTATGATCATCTAGGCAACAGTTAAACGGAGACGTTATTATTATATGAAAGGATCTTGTGTCAGCAGTTTCAGATTTATTTTGATCAGCTGATGTAATGTGAAAATGATGGTTACTTATATTCACGAAACCGAACTGCATAAAGGCATCGAAGCAGCAATGAAGGCTTTAAATCAGGCTGATATCGTCAGTGGAAAGAATCAGGATCGGGAAGACAGTTTAAAAGAAATTCACCTCCTGATGGATATTGACAGCGTGCAGGATATAAAAATTACCATGGCGATGCCAACCGGGCTGGAAACGCTGGTGGACTATGTCCTGGAAATTGTTGAAGGCACCAAGGATTTTGAAAAGGACATGTATGGTTATACCTATCATGATCTGTTTTCCAAAAACATTGATTTTGTGATCAATAAACTAAAAGAAGATCCGGGAACCAGACAGGCGACGCTGCATGTTGCTAATCAGGAGGCTGCCAGACTAAATCATCCACCCTGCCTGCAGCTCATTCATTACACGGTTAAGGACGGCAAATTAAATACCGATGTGGTATTTAGAAGTAATGATGGGGTTAAGGCAGTCGCCATGAATATTTTTGCTCTCATCGAACTGTCAAGAACGATTGCCAGGGAAGCCGGTATCAACGAACTGGGTTCCTATACCCATCATGCCCTGAGTTTTCATGCCTACAGCAGGGATTGGAAAGCCCTGGAAGGCTATTGCAAATCTTTTGATGACCGCGATTGTACCATCGATTATGAAGATTACCTGGAAGCCTATCAAGACTATGCGGACGAATGCCGAGAAAAAAGTATTGAACTGAAAAATACTCAGGAGAAAAAGCGTCATTAATACAGTTGAAAAATATAAAATCGAAAAAGCTCTCAACGAGTCAATGACTGGTTAAGGGCTTTTTATAATTATGTGGGACGGGTTTGATCAGCGCCGGTATTTTGACAGCTCGCTTTGAACGCCGTTGGTTGTCACGGCCAGCAGCAACTCCAGGAATTGTTCCGTCGGCAGGTCTTTGTCGTTGGCATACCATTTTGCAATCATACTGAGCATTGCGGCACTCTGGTATTCCATTAAATAGCTGACTTCCAGCAGTTCCTGGGGGGACAGTTTTTTATACATCGACAGCACCGCCGGGGTGAGTTTCTTCAAGACTTTTTGCCTAAAGTGAGGATCGCCGTTTTCACCCAATAAAACTGGAAGATAGGTCTTGTTTTTTTCAAAGAATTCAAGAATTGATTTTAATATATTTTTCTTGCGATGATCATGAAAAAGATTGCCGTAAAAAAGGTTCTTAATAACGATGCTTTTAAAATCTTCCACTGTAATGGTCTGTTCTTCAATTTCTGCCAGAATTTCATAAGCATCTTTAAAATAAACATAAAAAGTCGAGCGATTGTAGCCCGCTATGTCACAGATTTCTTTGACGGTGATCTTCTCAATGCTTTTTTTGCAATATAATAGCCAAAACGCATCAATCAAGTTTTGGCGGGTAACTTTGGCGGTGTTTGATAAAGTCGTCTTCATCTCAGTTTTACCTCATTCATGGGATCATACATTTTGATTATAAACGAAGCCGCAGGGATAAACAAGAAAATCCGACAGCTTGAAAAAGTCTGTTGGTTGAATTTAATAAGGATCAGGGCTAAAATGGGGGTAATCAAAAATAAAGAAGAGGGAACGGAAAATGAAAATAGAAGTCTGTGAAGTCAATAAATCATTTAAGCAGCAGCAGGTTCTCAATCAGATTAGTTTGACAATTGAGGGCGGCCGGATTTTTTGTCTACTGGGGGCATCCGGATCAGGCAAAACAACCTTGCTGCGAATTATGATGGGCGCGATACCCGCGGATGATGGAAGCGTAACAATCGGCGGTATCACGGTGCCAAACCGCCAGCTGCTTGCCGAGATGGGTTATATGCCGCAAAATGAAGCGCTGTACGAAGAGTTATCGGCCTGGCAAAATCTGAAGTTTTTTGCCGGACTGCAGCGACTAAATCCTAAAACATTTGCAGCGGAAGCCGAAGCGTTGCTTCAGATTGTCGATATGACAGCGTGCAAAAATAAGCTGGTCCGGGACTGTTCCGGGGGGATGAAAAAACGGATATCATTGGCGGTCGCGTTAATTCACAAACCAAAATTGCTGGTGCTGGATGAGCCAACAGTGGGGGTTGACCCGGTGTTGCGCCGCAAAATATGGCATTATCTCAGACAACTGCGAAATGAAGGAACCACCATTGTCGTGACTACCCATGTTATGGATGAGGTTACCCAATGTGATGATGCCGCTTTGCTTCGCAATGGTCATATCATTGCCCGGGATACGGTTAAGAATTTAATCGACCAGACACCTGACGGTAATATAGAAGAATTATTTTTCATCGACAATCTGTCGGAAGCGGAGGCCTCATTATGTTAAGTATTGTCAAACGGATTCTGGGCCAAATGAAAAATGATAAACGATCATTGGGATTGCTCTTATTTGCGCCGCTGCTGGTATTAACCCTGTTGTTTTTTATTCTCAGCAATTCCAACTATGTGCCGAAGCTGGCCGTCTATGATATGAACGAAAAATTTGTTGCAGAGCTTGAGAACTATGCCACGGTGATTGAAGAAACCGAAAAGCCCGAGGCTGCAGATTATCTGGAGGCCAATGATGTCGACGCACTGATCTGGACTGACAGTGAAGGGACACACATTGAATTGCTTGAGAAAAATTCCAAATCCGTCGCCGCGCTGGAATCCATTCAGGATACCAATAAAGCTTTGCATCCAACCCAAAATGAGCTGATTATTGATTATGTCTATGAATCAGTGGGGGATAATCAACTGGATTCGCTCTCCTTTGTTTTTCTGGGTGTGATTTCATTTTTCTTTGTCTTTATTCTTTCCGGTATGTCATTTGTCCGGGAGCGGTTTGGTCAGACCCTGGAACGGATGCTGATGACCCCGATCAGACGGGTCGATGTCATCGGCGGCTACACCCTGGGGTATGGTATACTGGCTGCGGTTCAAAGTGTGGTGATTATCTTGTACGCTGTGTATGTGTTGCAGCTGCAGGTGGAAGGGTCGGTGGCCTTGTGTACCTTAGTCATGATCCTGATGGCATTTTCAGCTGTTTCAGTGGGCGCGCTGGTATCGATCTTTGCCAACAATGAATTACAATTGGTTCAGTTTATTCCGGTGATCATCATTCCGCAGATCTTTTTTTCCGGACTGATCCTCACGCCAATTTATTATGGCTGTACAGCACTGGAAATGATTATGATTCAAGGTAAGGGATTTTTTGCGATTTGGCCCTGGTTAGCGGGATCGGTCGTCTTTATTGGGGTGCTGTTTTTAGCAAATGTGACTGCGTTAAAGAAATACCGAAGACTTTAGACTTGTGATGGCGTATCAAACTTGAGTTTGATACGCTTTTTTGATGGGAGAGTTAGATTTAGTTCACAACCATCCTGATTTTATGATATCATTCACTTGTAATATTATAAATAGCATTATATAAGAGTCCAAAATAAAATCAGAAAGAAGAATAATATGTTAAATCAGGAATACATTGAAGCACAAACGATTATGAATCAGACCAAAAAAGACCTGGAGACCATTTTTGACCAGGTTAAACCGCAAACTCCAGAAGATCAGGAAGCCCATAACAGCTTATTGAGACTGATTGATCAATTAAAAAGCATGGATGCTTATTACAATCATTTAAAAACAGCTAAAATCGAAGCCTTGTCTCCAAATGAAAAGCTGTTTGTCAATCTCATCAAGAAAAACAAAGAAAATTTGAAATAAAGTCGGCAACGATTGCGATGCAGTAAAAAGATAATCATTGATGCGATCAATCAGTTCCCGCGGTCTGATCATTTGATCGACGATTTCTCGGGTCTGCGACACGTCGTCGGTAATAATGTTATCAACGCCTATTTTCACCATTTTCTCGGTCGCTTCCTGAGAATCGACCGTCCAAGCTAAAACTTCTTTGTTTTCCCGATGGATGGCAGTAACGATCTCCAAAGTGACGAAGGATGATTCGATGCTGTAGATATCGACCGGTAGCTTTTGAATATCACCAATAGCCAGGGCAGTAATGTAAGCCCGTTTCAGCTCAGGAGCCACCGAGCCAACCTTTTCCAAGGTGGGGTAATCCAGGGATGCCAGGACACATTGGTCAGAAAAATCATGTTGTTTAATAATAGCAACAGTTGATTCAACCAGACTGGCTTCATGGCCGGTGGGTTTTAGCTCGATGTTTAAAAGGATCTTGCCCTGACAAAGCTCAACTGCTTCGGCCAGGGTGGGGATATGTTCGTTTTTAAACTGCGGATCAAACCAACTGCCGATATCCAGATCCTTGATATCCGCATAATTTGATGACCAGATATTCAAGTCTTTGCCTGATATGCGTTTGATGTTATTATCATGAGACACCACAATGATGCCGTCTTTGGTTTGCGCCACATCGATTTCTGCATAATCAGCGCCCTCATCGATGGCTTTTTGCAAAGCGGCTAGGGTATTTTCCGGAGCCAGGTTGGAACCGCCGCGGTGGGCAGTTATTTGCGGACCCGTTAAAAACTGGTCGTTGAAGGTCTCAGAAAAGGTATTAAAAATTGCAAAACTGTTTATTGCAATAAACAGTAAAATCGTGATCATCCCGATGATCACAATCGTTTTTTGTTTCACTTTTATTTTATATTTATCTTTTGCCAGCGGTTCGGGATTAACGATCAAGCTGGCTGAGATTGAATACCGATAATAAAAATCGGAGACCACTGCCAAATTGAGGGACGTGGTAAGCAGCTGAAAGATGGTAAAAAAACCAGACACTAAAAAACCGAAGGCAGCGATAAAAATGGACAAAGCCAGCGGATGATTCAGGAGCGGGCCCAAAATCAAGAAAGCGATGATTTCAAGCGCAATCACAGCAATAACAAGCAGCATCAGAATCAAGAGATTAAAAAATAAGACATAGAAAATAGTCCGCCAGAAATGGCCTTTAATCAGGATTCTACTTTTTTTGATCGCTTGAAAAAAATTCCTGTTTTCCAGGGTGAAATAATGAAATGAAAAAATCCAGATGAGCGCAAGCAGAAACAAGAACAACGACAGTGCTGTAAAGCCGGCTGAGTACAACGGACTGGCCGTGATATAGCTCATAATAAATTCAGGAATTGATATTTCGGAAATGAAATTAGAAGATAATGAGAACTCAGTTAAAGGAATAATGATAAGAATAAAAACGACGAATGGAAAATTTCTAGCTTTGACTATTTTGAACGCTCGTTTAAATCCCTCTTTACATAATGGCATCAGTTGAACTTTTCGGCGGAAATGACTTTCATTAAATAGTAGGATCAAGGTGGTAAATTCCAGCAGCCCAAAAAAGGCGACAAAAAAAGCGAAACAAAGTAGGGTTATCAGACAAAGCGGATTGGTCATTGCCTGAGCGAAATTCGAACCGCTTAAATAAGGAAAACCCAATAGGGTCATAATTCTGTTAAACAGAAAAAATCCACCAGGATAAATTATCATGGCGCCGACTACGGTATAGATTGCCTCGAAAAAGAACAGATGTAGAAAGTTAAACTGAATAAGCGTGAGTATCTCTTTGGTACGGCGAAGAATATCGGATCCTTTTTTATCCATGATGATCGGTCCTTTCTCGTTTAAACAAGCATCAGTATTTGTTAAAAGTATTATGCCGTTATACCTCGTCTCACGGCACAAGTATGTTTCTAAAACTTGGCTAAGGATTATTCAAGTCCGTGTTCATTTAGAATGGCCTTGATTTTTTTAAAAGGGAAATGCGTCGCTTCTCGTCGGGATTCAACTGGGCATGTCCGGATATCAATGTGGGGGCTGGCATTGTCGCCCTTGGCAGGCCCACCGTCAATGTACAAATCTACATCTTTGCCAAAATAAGCAATCGATTCTTCGATGGTTTTGGCGGCAAGTAAAGCTTTTGTATTGGAAGAACTAATTGCAAGAATTGTCCCGCAGCATTCGTAAAGATCGCGAATGGGGCTATCCTGAAAATACACCACAATAGCATCGGAAGATGCAGTGGCGGCGTCAAGTGGGGTCTTTGCTTTTTTTTGAACATACATACTAACTGGTGAAGGCGAAAAAATATCGATAATCTGTTGTTGACGTGCATCTATCACCGCATATTCCGGTATCTTTGATTTATCCATGACGATGGTAATCGGTTTATCAGCTGGGCTATGACGAATTTCTCTTAAGCGTTGCAGTGCAGCGGCATTAAAGGCATCACAGACCAGCACATAGATGGTTAGTGTTGGCATCACAACAATTTTACCAGCTCGGATTGCCTGGGCGGCTTTTTCATAGGCTTCGGGACTGGCTTTCATGATTTGAACATCGTGATCAGTTTTGTTGACCGGATTTTTTATATCCATTGGGGCAGTTTCCTCCTAAAAATAATTTAAGTCACTAATTCTGGTTGATTTTATTATATAATGGATAGAAATGATGTACAACACATTTGTCGTATCGATTGGGTACCTCAGACTAGGGGATGAAAGGTTGTGAAGTTCGATGATTGCATTGATGCTGGCTATTTTTAGATTTGTGGGAATTGTGCTTATTGTTTTTTCAATCATCAGGTTATTAAAATTGAAAAAAATTGAAAAGCGTGGAGCCAAAGCTGAAGCGAAGGTAGTGGGAATGAAAGAAAATAAGGTGCGAACCGGACGGCAGGTATATGATGAATACACACCGATTCTGGAATATACGATTGCCGGAAAGGTATATCAGACAGTAGCACTGGCATCCCAGGGTGATAAACGTTATGAACTGGGTTATACTGTCAAAATCCGTTGTAATCCGGATAATCCTGAAGAAATATTGATTCCTGGAGATCGACGGTATTATTTTAATCCTGTTTTATTTGGTATGGCAGGGATCATGATAGAAATTCTGGTTATCCTTTTAATCCAAATTTTGTAAAAAGACTTACAGACCATTGAATAGTTAAAGATTGAATGATTTACTATGAACAGGCCGCCAGCACATTAGAAGAGGGCCTGTTCATTTTTTGTTGACTATAAACCGTTAACAATATTTATCGGACATTCCCCATTTGATACGGCCAGAATATTTGACCAGACCGTTTTATGCATTTTTTCAAAAGCTGGTTTGGTGGTTCCACCAATATGGGGACTGAAAAGCAGTTTGTAATGACAGCTTTCTGGCAGATTAAGCAGTGGATTATCCGACATAACCGGCTCCGGGTACAGGGTGTCGAGACCAGCCCCTGCTATTTGTTCAGTTGATAATGCGTCGATCAGATCTTCCTGAACAACCAGTTCGCCGCGGGCAGTATTGATCAGCAGGGCCGTGGGTTTCATCAGCGACAGCAGGTCAGCGTTGATCAGGCCGGTGGTTTCCGGGGTTACCGGTAAATGGAGGCTGATAATATCACATCGCTTGCAGAGTTCTTCCAGTGGCAGATAGCTGAGTCCCAATTCATTTTCAATCGCATTCTTTTGGGAACGGTTAAAATAACTGAGCTTCGCACCAAATGGCTTCAAACGTCTGGCGGTCTCAAGGGCAATGGAACCCATCCCGACCAGCCCCACATGACAGGAACCCAGTTCCGGAATACCATCCAGGATAAACGATCCTTTTGCTTGGATCTGTCGACCACAGCGCACCATTTGATCCCCTTCCAGGAGCCGTCGCTGGAGGCCCAGTATCAGCAGGATGGTTTGCTCTGCCACAGCAGCGGAGTTGGCGGCGGTATTGTTACAGACATAGATTCTTTTCTCCTTAGCGGCCTGAATAGCTATTTTATTGTAACCCACACCTTCGGAATGAATTAGTTTGAGATTAGGCATGTTATCAATCAGGGTTTTGCTGACCTCCCGGACGGCATCCACAAAAACAAAATCAGCATCGCCGGCTACTTGCAGCACCGCTTCATCGGAATTCAGATTCTCACCAAAAATAAGTTCCCAGCCTTTTGGGATACCGGATAAATCAGAAAATTTTTCCACGCGCTTCGTCGATGTTAAAATCAGTACCTTTGTCACAGGATTACCTCCGTTATATTAATTGCTTTTATTATATAATGTTAGCGATTTAAGCACAACTAAATTTGTTAGTCATAGTTGTGTAATGTGAAAACAGGGATCTGCACCCATTCATGAATAAATAAGGAAACTTTTCACAGCCAAAATAAATTAATGAACGTCAAATTTTTTAACCATTTTACGATTCATTTATTTTATGGTATAATTTAATAGCAATAGCCGTGGGCAGAGGCAATCTGATTCCGATTCAGGGGGGCGAGAAGAGATGATCGTACCAGACTGTTGTGGTCATATAGAATAGGAGAAAAAATGATTGAATTAATAAAAGCAGCGGTTACGCATAAAACCTTCGGTACCGGAAAGATTAAAGAAGTAGAAAATGGTCACGTCGTAATTGTATTTGGAGCGAGTGATTCAGGGGAACCTACTGAAAAGAAATTTGTCTATCCTGATGCCTTTAAAAGTTTTTTAAAAATTGATGATCCGGCAATTGCCGAACAGGTGGATGGCCTTATACAAATCAAGGATGCTGAAGAAGATAAACGTCGAGAACTGGACGAACTGGAAAAACGTGAAAAAAGAGTGGCTCACATAAAGGCTTTAGAAGAATCTAAGAAGAAGCTGCCAGCTAAAACTAAGACGAAAAAAACGAACTCTCGCCAAAATATAGCATTTAAACTTAACTATTGCGATGGGGGACAATCACCGGAACAAATCGGGTTTACTGGTATTTGCAGCGATGCGACGATTCGATACAATATCGAAAAAGAGAAACGAGTCTGGTGTGGGAGCAAAGAATGCCTTTGCTCCCAATACCTTAGCGGGGATATCGATCGGAAAGACCTTGATGATTCGTTGGTAGACGACAATTTTGTCTGCTATGAAAGTCAGCTGTTGAAAAGTTGGAAAGTCATGGCTGGCGTAGATGGTGATGGCAAAACAAGAAAGATAAAAAGTGCCCGGCGCAACAGTCTGGCGGTACTCACGACCCGGCTGCCAAATACTAAGGAAGCGGAACGTATCATTTTTGGGATATTTATAATTGATGATGTGTTGGAAGGCAATGATCTGGAGTCAGGTTATGTCTCAACCAAATCGCTCGACAGAATCTCCCTGACACTAGAAGAAGCAAAGAATATGCAATTCTGGAATTATCATACCAATGCAACTGGAAAAGTATCGGCAAAATGGGGCTCAGGTTTGTTTCGCTATATGGACGATACCCAGGCCGTTAAGCTTCTGCAGGATTTGGTGAAGATTAAACAAAATGCACCGGATGCCCAATTAGCCAAAGATCTATTGGAGTCTTATTGCCGTAATCATCTGATCGAATTAAGTACGGTTTCTCAATAATAAGCTGATAAAAAAACAACGATAGCGATATCGTTGTTTTTTTATTTATATGGATTTGAATTTTATGGCCTTCATCTGGGTTTCAAAATAGAAATCGCCGGCGGAAGAAACCATTTCAGTCCAGTTCATAAATTTGCTGTTTTGCTGAACCCATGCATCCATAACTGCAATTGGTATGGATTCAAAATCCTGCTGAGTGGCAGAGGTAAAACCGGCTGAATTCAAAAAATCTTCAAGGCAGGAGAAAACAGTATATTTTTTCATGAACTCAGGGGTCAGATAATTTTTGATTAAATCAACATCTTCTTGAATTCCGTTTACCGAACTGTCATCTGTTGGCGGATTTGAATAGTCAGACTTTGTTTCAAGGATTTTCATTGGTTACCTCCTAAAATTTGTGTTGCTCAAACATCAATGATATATCAATCTTATACCATTTTGACGGCTGTGACAAGAAAAAAATGATCTTTGTGATAACGTTTACGAACATACAGAAATTTATGATTGCTCTTTGAAAAGCAGACCTCCTTTTGAATTCGTGTCAATTTATGGTTATATATTACTGCCCAAAGGAAAGATATTACTCTTTACAATGCTGCGAATTAGTCGATAAGTTATATAGGGTAATATCATGCATTTTTACGACAGTATTATATGATACTATCTCAAAATCCATGAGTGTAATAAAAAAACACAGAAAAAAGAGGAAACCGTGGTAAAAAAACAACCAGCTGAACGCAAAATATAATGGCATCAGAGATCAGAAGAAGATGAATGAACATGTTTATGAATTGATTTCAACGCTGTGTATAACATTAAAAGGAGAATTAAAATGAAAAAAACGCAAAAAACGCAAAAAATGCAAAAGAAGCAAATGAATCTACTTGCTCGAATACTTGTTTATATCGGCATCCCGATCATCATTATTTATGGTATTTCATCATTCGTCACATTGTACAATGTCAATACATCGATTACCGGTCTGACTGAGAAACAGCTAGAAACAGAATCCAATGCGGCAGCCAATGAAATCGCCGGAGTATTCAGCAAGTATCTCGAAATTACAAGACAAATGGCAGTTAACAGCCAGTTTGAAGATATGACAACCGAGATAACTGCAGGTTTTGTGCCAACAGCAGCCCAGGGATTTGCAAAATCGGAAAAGTCACTATCCGGCATCAAGGCATCCGACCCAAATATCATGGAAGCATGGATAGGAGATTCCGATTCAAATCAATTACTGTTGTCACAAGGATTTTATTCGAGTCCGGATTGGATAATGATTGAACGGCCTTGGTACACTCAAATGATGGACGCGGGCGGTACAACGTTGACAGCGCCCTACGTGGATGCAATGACTAATAAAATGGTTGTAACAGCGGTGTCGCCGATTTATCGAACCGGCACAAAAGATATTATCAGTGCGGCAGGTTTGGATTTCACTCTGGATAGTGTTTCGGCAATGATGAGTGAATATGAACTAGGCGAAACTGGATCTTTTATTCTGGCAAGCGCTGACGGACAGTTGATCTATCATCCCAACCAGGAATATGTCAATACCAATATCAAAGATTCAGATATGTCTGATAACATCAAAGATGCCGTTTTGAATCAACAAACTGGAGCAATCGAATATACCAGTGACGGTTCACACAATCACGGCTATGTTACGATGGTCGGAAATACCGGGTGGACAATCACGACCGGTCTTCCGGATAAAGAGTTTAACAGTACATATGATATGTTTTTAATAATTACTTTCATTATTATGCTGGTAGTTATAGCCGGAATGGTATTGCTAATCACTCTTATATCCAAAAAAATCGCAACACCAATCAATATGCTGGCAGGTGTTGCCAACAAGCTGGCGGTCGGCAATGTTGATGTGAGTACCGATGGAATTTCAGCCATCAGCAGTGAAATAACGGAACTGACAGTGGCCTTCAGCGAGATGGCTGATAATACCAGGGAACAGGCGATGGCAGCAGAAAGGATCGCAGCCGGTGATCTGACCATGGATGTAGTCCCAAGATCTGATCAAGACGTACTGGGGATCAGCATGGCTGATATGGTCAAGTCTTTACGAGAACTGATCCAGGAAACGGAAATGCTCACAGAAGCCGCAGTAGCGGGAAAATTATCAGTTCGCGGGAATATTGAAGCGTTAAGCGGTGGTTACAGAGATGTAATCGAAGGGTTTAATGCTACACTCGATGCCGTAATTGGGCCACTGAGAATGGCTTCGGGCTACATCGATAAGATTGGTAAGGGTGAAATTCCTGAAAAGATTAACCAGGAAGCCAAGGGTGATTTCGCCGATTTAATTTTCAGCATCAACTCCTGTATCGATGGTTTAGGGGCTTTAACTGAGGGAAATAAAATTCTGGCACTGATGAGCAAAAATGATCTCACCCAACGAATTGAAGCCGATTACTCAGGGATTTATGGAGAGATTTCCCGATCCATTAATACGATCCAAGATTCGTTAATGATCATGGTCAGAGCAGTGGATGATATCTCAAACGGGGATATGAAAATGTTGGATGGGTTAAAAACGGCGGGACGACTTAGCGAAAATGATCGGTTAATTCCCGGCTTTATCAAGCTGATGGAAAACATCATCATGCTGCTGGAAGAATCCGACAGCATGGCTACAGCTGCCGTGGCTGGGGATCTAAATAAGCGGGCTGATGCCACTCGCTTCCCGGGCGATTATGCCAAGGTGATCAGTGGTTTTAATAACACCCTGGATGCCTTAACCGAACCGATGCAGGAAGCCTCCCAGGTGCTCAATGAGCTGGCTCAGGGTAATCTGAGTTCGGCGATGACCGGTAGTTACATGGGGCAAAACGGCCAGATCAAAGAGGATATGAATAAAACCATTACCTTCCTGAAAGAGTATGTCCAGGAAATTTCCGAAACTCTTGAAAAGGTCAGCAATGGCGATTTCAACCAGGAAATCACCGCCGACTATCGGGGTGACTTTGTTAATATTAAATATGCGATTAATAATATCACCGACCACCTCAGCGAAATCCTGACGGAAATTGGGAACTCCGCCAACCAGGTGGAAGCCGGATCCCGGCAGATATCCGACGGCGGCCAGGCGCTGGCCCAGGGAACTACCGAGCAGGCCAGTGCCATCCAGCAATTGTCCGCATCCATTGAAGAAGTGGCTGAAGAAACCAAGAAAAATGCCCAAAATGCCAGCGCCGCCAATGAACGAACCCTGGAGGTTCGAGCAACCGCTGAAGCAGGCAATAAACAGATGGGGGACATGGTCAATGCCATGGAAGAAATCAATGAATCCTCCCAAAATATTTCCAAGATAATTAAAGTCATAGATGATATTGCTTTCCAAACCAATATTCTGGCGCTGAATGCTGCCGTGGAAGCGGCCCGGGCCGGACAGCACGGCAAGGGCTTTGCCGTGGTAGCTGAAGAAGTTCGTTCGCTGGCCGCCCGGAGTGCTGAAGCCGCCCGTGAAACAACCGGCATGATTGAAGGGTCTATTGTTAAGGTAGAAGCCGGCACTCAGATTGCCAATGATACCGCCGAAAGTCTGGACGGGATCTTAAAATCTGTGGCCAAAGTAACCGATCTGGTCAGCAACATTGCGATGGCATCCAATGATCAGGCCACCAGCATTGCTCAGATCACCCAGGGGATCGAACAGGTCTCCCAGGTGGTCCAGACCAATTCGGCAACCGCCGAAGAAAGTGCCGCTGCCAGCGAAGAATTGTCGGGTCAGGCCGAACTGCTGAAGAATATGGTTTCTGAGTTTAAACTCAAAGGTAAAGCAGGTAGTGCAGTAAGCTCAAGACAAGCCGTTTCTTCAATCCATCAGGAAAAAACGCAACAAATCACCCGTCAACCGGCAAAACCTCAGATTCTGCTGGATGATATCGAGATGGACAAATACTAAAGAATTAGTGTTGGCGGTTTTTCTTCGTCAGGGATTCTGAAAAATAGTTTGCCCCAATAAAAAAACGAAAAGCCTTCCAGTGACGTCCGTTAACGTCAGTTGGAAGGCTTTTTGTTTCAGGTGGAAGTTGCTTAACTTTCGAGGGCAACTTCACCCAGGCTGGTAAAGGTATCGGCTTTTGTGATGGCTGTACCAGTCATGGTATAGTGACCGGCGTTATCATAAGCATAAACATGAACATTGTAGTTGCCAAGTTCGGTATTGTGATCACCGTAGGGAATAAAACAGCTAGCCACATTGCCAGTTACAGTTCCTTCATGCCAGACTAAATCATCTTGTCCGCCATTTTCAGTCCAGACCGGAAAGTAAACTTGGCCGATGCCGCTTAAGTCGTCAGAAACGAGAGCGGTGACCATGATTCCTTCACCTTGATAGTCGGTAACCAGCACATCTGATAAGACTGGAGATGTTGTGTCTGATGCGGCGTCAATGTAATCGCCGATGTAGATATAACCTTGGAAACCGCCGACAGAGGTGGCATCCTCAGCACCAATGGTGTAGGTGTAGTTTTGGAAGTATACGCCGCTATAGGTAGATTCAGAAAGGGTGACGGTGTTGCCGTTGATCGCTTCAACAATTGCCACATGCCCGTCTGAACTGCCGCCCCAACAGATAACAGCGCCAAGTTTTGGCGTGGATCCTGAGGGGTAATAGCCAGTGCTTTGATTATAGGCCCACCAGGAATTAGCATTACCCATAGCTAAACTTGGAGTGGTTCCTAAAATTTCATAAGCTCGGCCAAAAGCGTATGCCGTACAATTTGGTAATCCGTAGCCGCCTTGTGAATAGGGGTTATTGGCAAAGAAATAGGCATTATCTGAGCCAGGGGCTGTGGTTCGGGCTGAAAACAGGTTTGGCAGAGGTGCTGTTTTTTCAGCGGTTTCGACCGCCTCGGCAATTTGTGTCAGATCTACCGCTGCTTCTTCTGCCATAACAGCGCTTGGTGCCATGCCCAGGCATAAAACAAAGGCAAGACTTACACAGGCGCTTTTAATTAAGTTTTTTTTCATTTGACCTCCAATGTCAAAACATGATGGTGTCACGGTGTTGACTGTGACTTAAATGCATCAATGAATGTTGTAATTTATTTACAAATTAGCAATGCGTATAATACAATAGACAAAGATATTTTGCAAGTTAACTGTTAAACTCATTTAAGAAAAGATTAGGAGTAGTTGAGATAGCTTGTTTTAATAGTAGAAAAAACGGCTTTATGATGGGAATACTGTCTATGGTTGATAAGTTGAATTATAATTATGTCGGAATTACTTGTAAAAATGATTAATTTTCGTTTAAGCTAAAATGAGATAATTTGTCAAAAAGTAAAAAAGAGAGCTGAGAATGCGCCATGATTGCGTTTTCTTTTTTATTTAAATGCCATTCATATTTGAATTAAGCCAATCAATAAAGTTTTGATTTTCAGGAAAGTTGCCTGTTAGCGAGCTCTAGAAGGGGCAATGAAGCATCTGTAGCAATAAAAAAACGATAGGGTAAGGGTTGATTGAGAATGATGATGAATTATTAATTTTAAAAAAGCTTCTTTTATTTCACAAAAGTGCTCGACTCAGATTTTGAACATCATCACAGGTTCGTTAATCAATAAAAATGTTGATCTTTTGCAACAAAGTTTTGGATAACTATAATGAAACTCATTCGATGTGATAACAAATAAAATTTTAAAAACCGATGTAAACTGTCATACGACGGGTCTTTTGGCGTCAAATTATTGATAAGGTCTTCCCGCGGGATTAAATAAAGTGTATAATAGTTAAGTTATGAACGAAGCCTCACAAGTTCTTATGTAAGTATAAATAGTTGTAAAACGAAAGGAAATGAATGGAAAAATTAACATCACCTCGGGTTATTGAATCATTGTTAAAAAAATACGATCTCCATTTTAATAAACGATTTGGACAGAATTTTTTAATCGATGAAAATATTGTTCAAAAGATTGTAAAAGCTGGAGACGTGGGTCAAAACGACCTGGTTCTGGAAATCGGTCCAGGTATTGGAACCATGACTCAGGCCCTTAGTGACCATGCCGGAAAGGTCATTACAGTTGAAATAGATAAAAAACTGATCCCAGTTCTCCATGAGACCCTGAATGAATGTGACAATGTTGAAATCGTCCAGGGTGATATTTTAAAAACTAACGTCAGGGAGATATTGGGAGATTATCTTGCCAACATGCCCCTTAAAATTGTGGCAAACTTACCATATTATATTACCACCCCCATTATTATGGGCTTTCTGGAATCGGATCTGCCTATCGAGAGCATGACCTTCTTGATTCAAAAAGAGGTGGGTGAGCGCCTGTGTGGGGTTCCTGGTACCAAAGCCTATGGATCATTGAGCATTGTAGCGCAGTTTTATGCCGATATTTCCATTGATTTCGATGTACCATCCCATGTGTTTATCCCTAAACCTAAGGTTGATTCTATTGTTGTAACGTTAAAAAAACTGACGGTTCCCAAAATTGAACTGGACAACAAGGAATTGTTTTTATCAGTTGTGAAAGCCAGTTTTCTGAATCGGCGAAAAACTCTGATCAATGGGTTATCGATGAATACTCCATTCGACAAAGAGGCTCTGTTGGAGGTTCTGGAGGTCTGTAAGATAGCGCCGGGGATCCGGGGGGAAACCCTCACCGGATCAGATTTTGGCCGAATTGCCAATGAACTGAACAAGCTGGTTGAGAAATCAGTTGAACCCATCGCAAAGAAGGAATAATGTTTATAAGGAGAAAAAAATGATTGAATTAAAGGATGTAACCCTTAAATATTCAAGCACAAAAGGAGTTTTTAATTTAAATTTTAATGTTGAAAAAGGTGAAGCGTTTGGATATGTGGGACCTGACAATGCCGGCAAAACAACCACTATTCGGATGCTGATGGGATTGATCCGTCCGGGACGGGGAAGTGCGACTATCGATGGGTTAAACTGTTTTTTTAGAGCCTCTGCAATACAAAAAAATCTTGGATATGTGCCTGAGGAAGTAGTTCTTTTTGAAAACATGCGAGTCAAAGAATATCTGAATTTTATAACTCAGATGCGAGGGATTTTCGGACAGAAAGATACCAGACTCCGAGATTCATTAATCGAACGATTTGAAGTGGAGACCCGGGGGAAAATTGAAAATATGTCAAATGGCATGAAAAAAAGATTGGCCATTGTCACGGCGCTGATGCATGATCCCCAGACCCTGGTGCTAGATGAACCCACCAGCGGATTGGATCCTCTGATGCAGTCCCGTTTGTTGGACCTTGTTCTGGAAGAAAAACGGCGAGGGAAAACAGTGTTGCTGTCAACCCATAAATTTGAAGAAGTGGAACGAACCTGCGATCGGGTAGGAGTTCTGAAAGAAGGCCATCTGGTCGAAAATATGGATATCGTCAGTCTTCGGGCCGAAGAAACCAAGGCCTATCTGGTCAAATTTGCCGCACCGCCGAATCTGGAGCAAATTAAAAAATATGGTTTCGGATACCTGCAGTTTTCACAGAGCGACTACGAAATATTTTCCCCTGGCGATCGGATTGACGTGCTGATGAAGGTGTTATCCCATGAAAAGGTATTAGTATTTAATTCGAAAAATCAGTCACTGGAAGAAATTTTCCAGCAGCACTATCAGAAGGAAATAAAACATAAAGAGAACAAAAAAGAAGTGAAAAACAAAGAAGTGAAAAACAAAGAAGAAAAACCGAAATTGTTTCCGAAAAAAGAAGAAAAACATAAAGCTCTGCCTGATCAGGAGAAGAAAGTCAGTGAGGTGAAAAAAGCATGAGTATTCCCTTGTTTTTGAAAAATATAAAAAACAATACCCTGCTGTTGCTGGTTTTTGCCGTACTGATGTCAATTTATTTGGCAGTTATTATTTATATCTACGATCCCAGTGGGGTTGGAGCAATGGTGGATATGATGTCCATCTTACCGACAGCGTTAGTCAACGCCATGGGCTTCGGCACCATTGACAGCGGTTTAACCGGATTTATTGCCAGTCTGTTCTACGGTTTTCTGATTTATTTGTTTCCCATGGTTTACTGTATTATTCTGGCTAACCGGCTAGTGGCAAAGTGGGTATATGAAGGGTCCTTTACCAGTTTACTGTGTACCCCAAACAGCCGAATTAAAATTATTGTGACCCAGGGTATCTATCTGTTGGCATCCATTGCAGTGTTATTTACGGTGCTCTTTTTAGTCGGTTATGGCATGAGCGAACAATTTTTTCCGGGAATGCTGGAAGTCAAAGTATTTTTGAAACTTAATATAGGTGCCTGTCTGATGACGATGACCATTGCAATGTTCTGCTTTTTCTTTTCTTGCTTATTCAACAGCACCAAGCTGTCATTGTTCTTTGGTGCGCTGATACCAATTGGATTCTTTATTTTGAATACCCTCAGCAAGTTGTCAGAGCGAACCGCATTTTTAGGGAAATTCTCCTTATATAACGCCTTTGATGGTCTGGCGATTGTCAATGGACAGGCTAATATTACACTGATCATTGGTGGTTTTGCCATCTTTATTGGAGTCCTGTTTGTAGCTGCCGTCGGAGTTTTCAGTATGAAACGTTTGCCCGTATAAATTATTATGGTCGGATTGATAGGTTTATGAGAAAACAACGTTCGTCCGTAAATACGATACTCAATAAAAACCAGCATCATCGCGGGACAGAGTCCCGGATGATGCTGGTTTTTTTAAAAATTTAATTTACTCAATGGTGTTGCGCAGGATCCCAATTTTTTCAATTTCCGCTTCAATCTGATCCCCATGTTTGAGGAATTGCGGTGGATCCAGGGCAAAGCCCACCCCGGCAGGCGTTCCGGTGAGAATGATATCTCCCGGTAACAGGGTCATACCTTGGGATAAATCACTGATAATAGAGGGTATGTCAAAAATCATTCGACCGGTGCTGGAGTGTTGTCGAACCTCGCCGTTGATCCGGCAGGTGATGTCCAGGTCAAAGGGAATTTTCAAATCGTTTTTGTGCAAAATTCGGGGACCCAGGGGACAGAAGGTATCCAGTGATTTGCCCTTATACCATTGGGAGTGCTTTTTCTGCAGATCTCGGGCGGTGATATCGTTGGCGATGGTATAACCGAAAATGTAAGCCTCAGCATCTTCCTTGGGAATATCGGCGCCTTCTTTGCCAATAACAATGGCAAGTTCCACTTCATAGTCGATTTGTTTGGTGGCCTTGGCATGAGACAGAATGACCGTATCTGGTCCAGTAACCGAGGTGGGCAGTTTGGAAAAATAAATCGGATTTTCCGGCACATCTCCCATCGAGGGAATATTCCTGATTTCTTTGGCATGATCAGCATAGTTTTTGCCCAGACAGAAAATATTTCTTGGGGGTTTAGGAATCGGCGCCAGCAGCTTGACCAGCCCCAGATTGATGCCCAGATTCTGATGCTCTGTCATGACTTTCTTGATGTCTGCCAGCAGTTCGTCGGTAGCCATGGGAATAAAGTCGATCAGACGTTCCGGAAATTTGAGACCCATCAGCTTACCGATGGTTGTAATCGGCAAAACCTTGGTTTCATCGGCGGTCAAAATGCCACCTTCACTAAATGCGTTATATTGATAAGTTACGAAATACATAGAACCCTCCTTTTTTCTTAATCATACCATTATCTGCTTTGAAATTCCAGTCAAATCCTACAGGTTGCAACGGCAGACCTCAAAGTCCAAATATTATCTTAAGATAACGGTTTCTTTTAATCAAAGTGCATTGACAATTTTGGCTAATTAAATTATGATTATTGTAATTAAGTATGCAGGCTTTGTAAAGCGAGGCATAAAGGTGCAAAAGGAACGATACATATAATGAGGGAAAATGCCT
>PGZR01000065.1 GCA_002841405.1 Firmicutes bacterium HGW-Firmicutes-4
GTGCTGCCAGAGAATATCATTCTCGGCAATGGTGCCATTGAGCTGATCTATCTTTTTGCCCGCAGCATGGGACCAGGGAAGGCCCTGATTGTGCAGCCGACCTTTAATGAATATGAACGGGCCTTAAAGCTATACGGCTGGGATGTGGTCCACCATGTCTTAACGGCGGCAGATAATTTTACTATTAACCCGGAAGCATTAGCGGCAGCGATCAAAACCGAAAAGCCCCAGGCGGTATTTTTATGCAATCCCAATAATCCCACCGGCCGGGTTTATTCCAAGGACTTTATCAGAGAGATGTTAGAGCATTCGGCTCCGGAAATCAGCTGGTTTCTGGATGAATCCTTCATGGATTTTTCTGACGAAAGTGGCAGCCTGACATTGGTTAAAGAAGCAAAGCAGGCGGTTTTTATTTTGAAATCCCTGACGAAGTTTTATGCCCTGCCAGGGCTGCGAATTGGCTATGGGGTCGGAGTGACCCCGATTATTGCAAAAATGGAAGGCTTTAAGGAGCCCTGGACCATTAATGCCCTGGGCTTGATTGCAGCCACCGGGGTTTATGATGAAAAAGATTATGCTAAACAGACCAAAACCTATATTCAGGGCGAACGCCAACGGGTGTTTAGAGCTTTAAACCAAATCGAAAGCCTAAAGGTTTATCCCAGTGGCGCTGATTTTCATCTCTGTCAGCTGTTACAAGGAACTGTGGCAGAGATGCAGATAGCCCTGGAAAAAGAAGGTATGTCCCTTAGAACCTGCGAAGATTTTATCGGTCTGGACCATTCATATTTTCGGATTGCCATAAAAAAAGAAGCCGATAATACCAAGCTTTTGACTTTTCTTAAAAACTGGAGGAATGAGTAATGGGACAGTTAATATTTGTCACCGGCGGTGCCCGTAGCGGGAAGAGTACCTATGCCGAAAATTTAGCCCGGGAATCAGGAAAACCGGTCGCTTATATTGCCACAGCGATCGCTTTTGATGATGGCATGAAGGACCGTATTGCCAAACATCAGGCGCAACGACCGGATCATTGGGGAACGATAGAACAATATAAAGATTTTCAGACAATTGCCGAAAATCCCATTTTCAAGCAAGCTGAGATCGTCCTATTTGATTGTTTGACGGTGATGACCACCAATAATATGCTGGATTTTCAGGTGGATTATGACAGCTGTACCATGGAAAAGGTGGGTGAAATCGAAGCTGCCATTAAGGTGGAAGTGGAAAAACTGCTGGATGTCTGTCAGGATAAAACCCTGATTGTTGTTTCCAACGAGGTGGGTTTAGGTTTAGTGCCGGCCTACAAACTGGGCAGTTATTTCCGGGACATTGCCGGACGGATGAATCAGTTGGTGGCCGGCCGGGCTGACGAAGCTTATCTGCTGGTGGCGGGCTTACCGATGAAATTAAAATAAATGACAGCAGGAGCCTATTTGCGGTGGCAATCACGATTGCCCCCGCGAAGGGCTTTTGTTTTATCTGAAATAACGGGGAGAAAACATAATGAATCAAAATGATTTAAAAAACGAGCTGTTGGCTTTAGCCGAAGAAAAATATCGAAAGTTTTCCAGTAGATTGACACCGGGAACCGATACGATCTTAGGGGTACGTCTGCCGGCGCTTAGGAAGATCGCAAAAAGAATGGCCAAAGCGGACTGGCGGCGCTATCTGGAAACAGCCCGGGATGACAGCTTTGAGGAAACGCTATTACAGGGGATGGTAATTGGTTATGCCGAGGTGGAGCTGGCTGAACGACTGGCGCTGATTAAAGCCTATCTTCCCAAGATTGACAACTGGTCAGTCTGCGACAGTTTTTGCACCGGTCTGAAATTCACAAAACAAAATAAAGAGGAGGTATGGCTGTTTTTACAACCCTGCCTCCAATCCAATGAAGTTTATGAGATTCGTTTTGGGGTGGTGATGTTTATTACCTATTTTGTCGAAGACCGTTATCTGGAGCCGATGTTTCGGAACTTCAATGCCATTGACTGCGACAACTACTATGTAAAAATGGCGGTGGCCTGGGCCATTACCAGCTGTTTTACGGTTTTCCCGGAAATGACAATGATTTATCTGAAGGCCAACGATCTGGACGATTTTACCTACAACAAGGCCTTGCAGAAAATTACCGAATCGCGGCAGGTCAGTCCGGAGATAAAGGAACGGATTCGCTGTATGAAACGAAAAAAGAACTAATAATGAACAAAATTAAAAGGTATTTGGGTGAAAATCATGAGAATACATTTAAAATGGATTACGGCAATGATGACCCTGGCAGCTGCAACGGCGATTGGCATCGGTTTTTTTACGGAGATTGAGCTGGTCTGGGGTCTGGGAATCGCTTTAGGACTATTTTATTATCTATTACTTCCGGCACTTTATATCAGGGATAAAAACATGGGGCGTTTCAATCCTGATCAGTTTTTGACAAGGTTTAATTATTCCCCAGATGAGGCTAAACTGGTGGCAACAACAATTCTTGATTGGCAGAAGAAACGTAGCCAGTGGATTGCACCATTCACAGCAGGTTGCCTTGGAATGACAGGAGGGATATTTTTGGTGGTACTCCATTCTCAGTTTCCAGAAACGCCTTTGTGGCAGTGGTTTTGGTTGCTCTTACCGGTCTCATTTCCTTTTATGATCCGATTTATTTACTTTTTTTATTTAAAACGAATCATTTTGAAAGTTCCCTGTATAACTATCGTCGGTCGAAATTTTCTGAAATGGGGAAATATGATGCCTGTTTTTAACGAACGGGAAGACTTGAAAGCCATTGATGCCAGTTTGGTCACAAAAGACGATCGCCATTATGTGGAGGTTCTCTACCGGAGTATCTCGCGGTTGCGCTATGGTGGCAAAGTGGAACATCGTGATCGGATGCTGGTGTTGGTTCCTTTGGGTTTTGAAAGATCTGCTCAGGATTTGGTTGCCCTTATCCGCAGTGCAAAAGAAAAACAGTGAGGTTGATAGTGAGAATATGAAGTCCCGGTGCCAGGCAGTGCAGCCGAGCAAGGTCGTATCATAAAGAAGTAATTTTATTCCATCAGAATACCAAAGGAACGAAGCAATGAAAAATTGGAATTTTCTGCCCTCAGGCGAAATCGAACTCACGATTGAAAGCGAAGCCTATCTTGAGCTCGCAAAAGACGATCTTTTAATACACCAATACGATGATGCGCGACAGGAGCTTGAAGTTGCTGTCAGGAGCGCCAACCCACAGGCAGAATACCTGCTGGGGGCTCTCTATGAACATGCGCTTGGTGATGATAAGGACAAAGAAAAGGCGCTTTTATGGTACCTTCGTGCGGCCAACCATGGCTACGCACCCGCCCAAACTGCCGCTGCTTGCTTGTATCTTGATGAGGACGGTGGGATGACGGATTATGGCGAGGCCTACCGTTTGCTTACATTGGCGGTGCAAAAAGAAGACGCTGATGAAAATGATGGGTCGCCGTCGCTGTCTGTGGACTTTCCTGATGTAGCGGAATGCTTCGATGAAGACGAGCGCTGGATGGCAGTGCAAGAAGGATATGCTGAATACCTGCTGGGATGGATACACAGATCCGGTCTTGGTGTGGCGATCGATCGTGAGAAAGCCATCAGCTGGATCGAAAAGGCAGCAAAAAAAGGATTTCGGGCTGCTGTTTTTGAGCTCGCACAGAGAAGTGGATATGGTATTGATTGCAATGAATTCTGGGCCAAAAAGGCGGTAGAGTATGGCGAATACGACCCACTTATCCGTGTTGCGTTAAGATATCTAGAAGGTCATGGCACCCCGGAGGACAATGAAAAAGGCCTGTCAATTCTCACTGAGCTTGCCGACAAAGGGATTGGCAGCGCACAGCTCACGTTGGCTGAATGCTTGATTAAGGGAAAAAACACGCCCAAAGATGCCGAGAAAGCGCTTCATTATTTATCGCTGGCTGCCCAAAATGGCTCTGCGAAATTAATTACTGGTTTGGGCATCGCATTATACAAGTCAGAAGAAACGGAGATCGACCCGGACTTTGCCGTAAAAAGCCTGGTGCTGGCAGCTGCTGCGGGGGATGATGAGGCGCTGGTTGAACTCGGGAATTTATACTTTGATGGTGCGGGTGACATGGCACCGGATCAGGAAAAGGCTTTTCGGTTTTATCGCCAGGCCGCCGAGAAAGATGTCCCCAGCGGTTGGGAATTGGTAGGTTACTGTTTGTATGAGGGCAAAGGGGCGCCGCAAAACAGGCAAGAAGCTCTGGGTTGCTATAAAAAAGCGACCGAGCAGGGTCTTTATAACAGTTATTACATGATGGGTATGATTTACGGCTATGATGAGACATTATTTAATTACGAGAAAGCGGTCAGCTGTTTTGAAAAATCGGCAAAATATGGGCAGACTGATGCGCTCGTACGACTGGGAACTATGCATTTACACGGCGTAGGTACGATACCACCGGATCAGCAAAAGGCTTTTCACTATTTTAGACAGGCAGCGCAGGCGGATAACGGCCTCGGCTGGGAATGGGTGGCTTACTGCCATTATTGGGGCTATGGGACCCAACAAAACAGACAAAAAGCACTGCAGTTCTATCACAAGGCGGCTCAAAAAGGTTCGTGCCACAGCCAGTATATGCTGGGTTATATTTATGGCTATGATGTTACACCGCCTGATCTTAAAAAGGCGGCCCGCTGGTTTAAAAAAGCAGCCCGGCAGGGTCACAGTGATGCCCAGCTTAAACTGGGCTTTTACTACCACCACGGTCGCGGTGTCAAGCAAAATTACAAAACGGCTTTTACGCTGTTTACCCAAGCCGCGGCCCAAGGCCATGCCGCTGCCATGCATAATATCGGCGACGCCTATGAAAACGGGTATGGCGTGGAAAAGGATGAAAAACAGGCGTTTGCCTGGTATCGCAAGTCCGCGGAGCTGGGTGACAAGTGCGGGATGTTTAGTGCCGGCCGACTGTTATTTGGTGGCATCGGTACGCAACCGAATCAGATAGAAGGCCGACGCTGGATAAAAAAAGCCGCCAAAGCCGGTTTATCGGATGCCATCGAATGGAGACCATAAGAGATGCCAGACGCTATTGATTCAGCAGCCTGGCTCCTTAACTGATAAAAGCTTCATCCATCACTCTAAACCGAGCTTTGGATGAAGCTTTTAAATTTTCAGACATAATTTTGAAAAATATTTAATGCCGATGAAGCAGTGCGCCTACTCATACCGCAGCGCATCAATCGGATCCAGCTTGGCGGCTTTATTGGCGGGATAAAAGCCAAAGAAGACACCGATCGCCATCGAGAAGCAAAGAGCGATGATCATTGGTAAAAATGGCGGACTGGTGGGAAATTTCATCAGCGTACTGCCCATTATTCCCAGGGCCGAGCCTAGACCGACACCAATGATTCCGCCGATCAGGCAGATAATGATGGCCTCAATGATAAACTGACTGCGGATCGCCGAATTACGAGCCCCTAACGCTTTGCGGATGCCGATTTCCTTGGTTCGTTCGGTGACCGACACCAGCATAATGTTCATCACGCCAATCCCGCCGACCAATAGCGAAATGCCGGCAATAACCGAGATTCCCAGGGATAAGGTAGCGAGCATGCCGGTGGCTTCACTGGCAATGGCTTCCAGACTTTCAGCCTGAATGGTAAAGTCTGATAATGAACCCAACCCCTTAATAAAATACTCCTTGGTGGTCTGAGCAAAAGCCGCCGAGTCGGTATTGGTGGTGGCCATGATGGTAAAATTTTCATAGCCATTTTGATTGGTCGTATCCGGATTCAGGGATTTGGCGGTGGTGATGGGAATAAAGCATTCAATCCGGGTGTCATCACCCATATAGAATAAAGGGTTATCGATCACCATTTTTTCGTAGACGCCGATAACGGTGTAGGTCTCATTAGTTGACTTGGTATCAACCTGGATTTCCTTACCGATCACATCACCGTCGACGCCGACCAGATTGTTTCTCAGGGTGGTATCGATGATGATGACATTGCGGGTGCCATCCATATCCCGGTCGCTGATAAAGCGACCCTGAACCAGATTGACATTGTTGACCAGACCATAATCAGGGCTGGCGCCGGTGATGCTGACATCCTTATGAATGAAGCCGCTGTTCAGCTGGCCCGAGCCCATCCCGGTGGAAAAGCTGATGGCCTTGATCTGATCGGCATAGGTGTTTCTAAAAGCATCAAGTTCTTCCTGGGTAATCAGATCTTCTTCCTGAAGTGTCGACTGGGTATCATAATTTTTGGGCGACAGGGAAACCATAATATTTTTCCCGCCGATTTTATCCATGGTTTTGGTGACCGAACCGGTCATGGCGGAACCGAGGGTGGAGATGGCCATCACCGAAGCTATCCCAATGATAATGCCCAGCATTGTTAACAGGGCCCGCATCTTGTTAGCCCGCAAGCCCTCCAGGGCCAGCCGGATATTTTCAAACAGATTCATAACAGCCCTCCAATTGATAATGACCATTCATGCGGTTATCGACAATCGAACCATCCCGAAGCCGGATGGTTCGTTCGGTTTCTTCAGCCAGTTCGACATTATGGGTAATCAGAATAATGGTTTTGCCCTGTTCCTGATGAAGCCGGTGAAAGATATCCATAACCAGGCGGCCGGTATGGGTGTCCAGGGCGCCGGTGGGTTCATCGGCCAAAATGATGGCCGGATCGTTGGCCATCGCCCGGGCTATCGCCACCCGCTGTTTTTGGCCCCCGGATAATTCATTGGGTCGATGGTGAGAACGACCACTCATTTCCACCAGTTGAAGTAATTCAGCGGCCCGTCGGGACCGTTCGCTGCGGGGTATCCCGCCGTAAAGCATCGGCAAGGCGACATTTTTTAAGGCCGTCGAACGGGGAATCAGATTAAAGGTTTGGAAGACAAAGCCGATTTTTTTATTGCGGATTTGCGATAAACCGTCATCCCGGACATTTTCCATCGGCAGATGATCCAGATAATAGTGTCCTTTAGTGGGGCGATCCAGGGCCCCTAGAATATTCATCAGGGTGGATTTGCCGGAACCGGAAGCACCGACAATCGATAAAAACTCACCTTCGTAAACGTCCAAATCAATCCCGTGGAGAATTTCCAGTTCGTTGGGGGTTCCCAAATAATAGGATTTGACGATCCCCCGCATTTCGATAATTTTATTTCGCATCATCTATACCTCGGTTTCCATCGTAACTGCCATTCCCGGTTGAACAGTCTGCGGTTGAGAAATAATGGCCAGTCCATCACTGAGCTGATCGCCGGCAATTTCAATCAGTGAATCGGTTTCCAGACCCGTGGTTACCGGAATCGATTCGACCGTGAAGGATCCTTGTTCGACAGGATTTTCTTTGGCCACATAAATACAGGACTGACCGGAATCATCCATCACCAGGGCCTCGAAGGGAACACAGAAGACATCGGCGCGTTCTTCACTGACTATGTTTAAGCGGTTAGTCATCCCGATTTTTAATCCGGTTGAATCGGCGGGAAGATCAATTTCAACTTCGAATTCGGCCTTGGTGGCGGTTGAAGCTGAATTGGCAGTTGCTTCGGTTTTAATGGCTGTCGGAGCGATTTTAGTCAGGTTACCTGGGAATACCTTATCCCCGGTGGCGTCAGATTTTACCAGCACCGGCATATTTTCGTGAATATGATTCAGATCAGCTTCTTTAACCTTACCACGGACTTTTAGGTCGTTGGTATCTTCGATGGTAAAAAGCTCTCCATTGGCGGGGTTTCCCTTAACAGCGTTCATGGCAGTGATGGTTCCGCTGGTGGTGGCCTTGACATAACTGTAGCTGTCATCGGCTTTGTTGTAGAGTTGACATAACCAATCGTCTTTAGCTACCCATTGACCAACCGAAACATAAATCTTTTCGATGTTATCATTGCTGGTATCGCTGATTTTGACCTTGGTATAGCTTTCAATCACACCGGTGGCTGAAATTGTGTTTTGTAGGGTTGCCTTTGAAAGCGGGGCAGTTTTAACAGCAATCGCCGGGGTGGGCTGGGAATTGGCATAAACATAGGCACCCCCGCCAACCAATAGGGCTACCCCAATCACAACACATAAAATAATTCCTTTTTTCTTCATAACTTCTCCTCTTAATCATTCTTGGTTTTTAGATTTAAAAAATTAAATACTGGCGATTTTAACTCGTATTATTGTATTAAGTAACTAATACAATAATACGAGTTAAGGTGATTGTCAAGCACTTTATTTAATTTCACAGATCATTTATCCTATTATTTATGTTTGTCCAGTATTTGTTGATAGGATAGCTTTAGTATAATCATTAATTATGAAGCGCGGGTTACTCAAATTCTTAAGAATTTTTGACAATAAAAAAAGACCCCAGATTGGAGCCTTAAAAAGCTTAGCTGATTATTGATGAATCGGTAGAATCAGTTCAACCTTGAACAGCTGGTTCAGCTGATAGTAATCAATGCGGCCCTGATGGCGGGTGATGATTTTTCGGCAGGAGTCCAGGCTGGAACCCTCAGCATCGATGATCTTTTTGCCAGCGGCATCGGGGTTATTAATCGTTTTATTACGCAGAATAATACAGAGTTCGTTTTTATTGAGAATCAGGCCAAAATCGACGGGCTTGTCAGGGTCGGCATACTTAATAACATTGGCAGTCAGATAGTCAAAAATCCGTTGCAGCTGTTCCAAATCGACCCACAGTGAGAAATCGCGTTCGATGCAGTTCTCCTCCACAACATCATAGCCGGCTTCTTTCAAAGTCTGGGTGGAAGTATTTAGCAGTTGGTGAATCAAGGGTTTTCCGTTATAAACTTTAAACTGGTAGTAGCCCTTCCCGTTATCGGTAAAGGCATGTTCAAAAAGATCGTCAATAAAACTGATGACCTGATAAGCTTTTTTCAGTGATATTTTTAAGTAAGCTTCTTTTTTGGAAAAATCATGTTCATCGGGGTTCTGGATCCGTTCAAGGTAACCGATGATACCTGACAAGGGAGCATGGATTTCATTGGAAACAGAGGTGATAATATGATGATTTTCCATCTTGGCAAGGGATTCGGCCTTATTCTTAGCCTCGTATAAATCATGAATCAGATTTACGTTATTGGCAATATCAGTGAGTTCGTTGTGTCCCAGAAGCGGAATATAGGATTCGAAGTTTTCTGCGGCGATACGTTCGGATCCTTTTTGGAGAGTCTTAAGATAACTTAATTTCTTGCGAATTAAATGGGAGATGATTATAAAAACCAATAAACTGGGTATAATTGTGAATAGGATACTTAAGAATGGGTTACCGCCTAATATCGGCAACAGAATGAGATTCAGGCTGACATTTAAGATGATCGCACCAACTAAAGCAAAACTCAAATATTTTATTAAGACCGGGACCAATTCCTCATCTGGTCGATTCTGGCTTTTTTTTCTTCTAGTCTGGTCTGGTTTGTTAGTTTTCAATTCAATAATCCTTTCTTCATGTTTTATCATACAATCATTGTAAACTGGAATGTGATTATAATCAACAGGAGCTTTAAATTTAATCATTCTTAAGTAAAACCGGCCTGGCGCTGTTAAAATAGAATATTCATATCAATGAAAATAAATTTAAAATTTAAGGAGGAGAAAATGAAAAAAGGAATTAGTTTAGCAGTCGCGGTTGTTTTGGCAATGGGGTTAGTTGTAGGCTGTAACAGTAGCGCCAAGACGACAACGAATGAAATGGCCGACAGCATCAGCTTTACCGCAACCATCGACGAAGTTAGTGATACTGAGCTGCTGGTAACGGTGTTGGATAATAATAATTTTGATAAGGCCCGGGTTAATATGCAGGGTTTTGATAGTCTGGATTTTGTGCCACAGAAAGGTCAAACAATTAAATTGAGCATAAAAAACCAGGTCGGGATGAGCGAACCACCTTTTGTAAATCCCATTACCATTGAACTGATGAAGTAATTTAAGGGATTGATAAGAAAAGGGTTTAACTCCCAGTGATTTTGGGATATAATACGATTAGATTACTATGAGGAGAAATTGAATGAGTTTATACGATGCGTGGAAAAACTACATAGAAGAGAATTGCAAAACCCAGGAAGAGCAAAATGAATTCTGGGAAAAATACTGTGCTGATGAAAAAGTTCTATATCAGAAGATTCTTGGTGAGAAAATAACCATCATAGAGGGTAAGGTAGAAGATCTGGTTAAAGAATCTAATATGGTTCCGCCCCAATACATGGGTTTTTTGGACGGTATCAGCGATAGTCTGATGGCACCCATTGATCTTGAGATGATTGAACTGGATTCCGAAATCAAGCTGGAGATCGATTTTGCCAAACTTTATAAAAATATGTTGGCAGTTCCTGCGGAATGGCTTTATAGTCTGGAAGAATGGGATAACTTTTTCACTGAAGATGAACGGATTGAGCTGGAAAAAGAGTATAAGCGATCAAAAACCGTGATCAATGAAGTAAAAGTGGGCCGAAACGATCCATGTCCATGTGGATCCGGCAAAAAATACAAAAAGTGTTGTGGACTATAAACTAAAAAAAGAGCTTAGGCTCTTTTTTTAATGGTTGATTATTTCATGAATATAAAAAATAGTAATCATCGCGAGGGCAATATCTGGCGAAAATTTGCTTAAAAAGGTTGACATCCGCTCAGGACTGAGATCGTTTCGGATACTCAAAAATACGATATAAAAGGTGATAAAATTGTAGCGCAGAAAACTACTGTTAGATGGGGTTAAAAAGGTTCCGATGATTTTAGGATTATCCAAGAGGGTGAGGTTTTCATCCAAAAGCCGATTCAGTTCTTTTAGAATCGCTTGAATGAAAAAATCAACGGGATAGTTTTCCAATCGGGACACGCCCATGCTTTTTCCGGCAATTTCCAGCATTGAAAGGCCAAGGGGATGGTTTTTAAAAGGTGTTTTCTTCAACAGGTTCTCCAGCGCGCTTAAAATATCGCTCTGACTGGCATCGGTCGGTAAGTTAAGCAGCGCCAACATTTTTTGCAACTGTTTCTGATTTGATAACGGCAGACCCAAAGTGCTGATAAACTTCCCGAAATAGGTATTGCTTTTGTTGGTATTCAGATAAAAATGGCGGCCATCCAAAAGTCCAAATACCTTCATGGCATCCAAATAACCCAATTGAATATTCTGTTCGATTTGTTGGGAATCAAAATTCAGGATCCCGCCAAGATATTCTGAATTATTGATCGTAATGATTTCAGCATTTTTATCCCGTACCCATTTTCTTATTCCAGGAGCAGGGAATTCTACTGAAATAATCCGATTGAAGTTTTGTTCGAGCATAAAATTTATCGGAACATTATCAAAAAAGCCGCCGTCAAGATAGGTTTTCCCATCAATTTCCTGTTTTTGAAAAATAGGCAGGGCGGCACTGGCCAGTAAATAGTCGATCAGCTGGCCTTCGGGAATATCTTCAATCATCAACTGACGTGGTTTCAGACTGGTGATATCAACCGTTACCAGTCCAAACCGAATCGATGAATTTCTGATGGTTTTTTCGCAGATCAACTGGGTCAGGTTGTAACGCAATGGCGAAATATCCAAACCATCTGAAAAAAGAGACGTTAAAAAACCATTTTTGAAAACATCAAAGCTTTCTTTTGACCACTGCTCCACATAGGTGTTGGTCATTTTTTTATTTAAATCAAGCACCTGATTAATGGTCAGATTGGACCAGAAGTCCATGGCAATTTCATAATCATCCTGGGCAATCATGGCGGCGTTCAATGCCCCGACAGAGGTACCGATAACGGCACCCAGGGAATAATCAGATTCTCGGAGCGCCTTCCATACGCCCATTTCAAAGGCGCCTTTGGCACCGCCGCCACTGAGAACCAGGCCGTACTGTTGCTGCGACATTAAAGGTTCACCTCGCTGTTATTAAGAAATGTTAGTCACCGAATCGTTTTAAGCTGATTAATAATACATTTCGTTCATCAGACCACCTAGCATTCCCATGCCACCTAATCCGATGCAAGTGACGCAGGCAAAGATCATCAGCACTGTAAAAGCGATCCCGATGATGGAACAAATCAGGCCAGCCATGGCCATGCCGGTGGGCAACCCCTGAAGTTTTCGTTCCTTCATGGCAATCATCCCAAAAATAAGACCCACCGCACCGGTAAACAGACCACTGCCCATTAAAGTGATAAAGCTGACAATTGAGAAGATTCCCAGAGAAAGCGCCAGAATTGATTTGGAATCGTAAGCTTCGGCAACAACTCCTTCGGGATACCGCTCATCGTAGGCATCCCGATTGCGAATAATAAATACGAAAATCGGGCCCAGGAAAGGGAAAATAATGCTAAGGACCAGATATAGCACCCGGTGATCCTGATCATAAATACTGTAGAGCCAGAATTGAGCGGTGTAATAGTAGAAGCTCAACGCCAGTGATAACAGGATTGTCATAATGGCACCCAGATAGGGAATGAATCCAAGAATCATCATGACAATGGTTAAGGCCAGACCCATCAGGGGTAGAAAGAGCTTAGCATAGGGAATGTGCCAGGTGCTGATGGAAACATCATCATTGATCAGTTCACCCATCAGATAGCGGCTGCCTATGGGAATCCAGGCCAGCCAGGGGTTATCAATATTTCGGTTTTTTGCCATGGCGTAAAGACCAAGGGCATTAAAAACATAGCAAATTACACCAATCACAAGACTAATGACTAAAATAATACCAAGAACTGACATAATGACTGGCATGATTGCCATAAAACTGTCAGGCTGGGAAGAAATATCCCCCAGATAATCATCATACATATGCATAACAAAACCTCCTTAAAAATTTAATACCATAATTATACCCTAAAGTTATTCAAATAACTAATTTTTCAAGTGTTTTTCATAGACCCACTGGGGGATTTTCAGCATAAACAGGATCCCCAAACCGATGATCAGCAGGCTGATGAATTGGGAGGTCGAGAGAAATCCGATGGCACCGCGGGGGTCGGCCCGGAAAAATTCATTAATAAAACGGAAAAGTCCCGAGGCGACCAAGTAGAAACCGGAGGTAAAACCAGGCGTGTTGCTTCTCCACAACACGGCCATCAGAAGCAGGGTGAGCACCAAAAGAAAGGCCGATTCAGATAATTGCGCCGGAAACAAACCGATCCCGGATGGTGGATAGGCGCCAACCGGATAATGAACAGCGCCGGGACCCTCATAGGGAATACCATAGCAGCAGCCATTGAAAAAACAGCCAATCCGACCAAAGGCCTGGGCCAGGGCTAAACAGGGCACCGCGATATCGAAAAAATGAATGGCGTCAAGGTGATAAATATGGGTGTAAAAATAGCCCCCCATAATCCCACCGATCAGTCCACCATAGAAAACCGCTCCACCAGTGGCAAGGCGAATCAGAGCGGTTTCCGGGCTAGCGATCAGATTGGGCAAGTCCACAATAATATATAGCAGTTTAGCACCAATGATGCCGCCGATGATTCCAAAGAGACCGAAAAACATGGCGTCCATGGTGGCAATCTGATATTTTTTTGCGGCTGGGATGGCCAGGAGAAATCCACATCCGGTTCCAATGAGGAACATGATTCCAAAAGTCGGGATTGCGTAATCAAAAATATGAATAATGGGATGCATAAGACTCCTTTTCTACATGATAGTCAAAGGCTGGCTGTTCACTAATAATAAAATGATGGTTAACAGAAAGTCGACTTTTTTTTGACTTCGGGTAAAAAAAATAGACGATGGGAGTCGTCTATTTTAAACACTTGAATTAACTGAACATTGCTGCGGTGCCCAATAGTCCGACACAGGCAACACAAGCGATCAGGACAATTGCACACAAGGCAAGACCAATGATATTAAGCACCAAACCGGCAGTCGCCATGCTATTTGGTCTAAAGCCTTCCAATTCACCGGCTTTGCGGATCTGGATGGCAAAGATCAAACCAACAATTGCACAGATAATACCAATAATGGTGAAGTAGCTCCAAACGATACTAACCAAGGATACGATTCCCAATACAAGGGAAGCAATGGCCTTATTGTTATACTGTTCCATATAAGCCTCCTAAGGTAAAATTATTTCTATCTTTAGAATACTCCTATTGGGAAAAAATGTCAAGATTTATGAATCTCTTTTAACTTATCCACCAAATCAAAAGCAACATGATTGATGGTTTGGGAACCAGCCACAAGAACCAGATCGTTCGGGCATAAATGCTCAGTCAGATGATTGACGATATCCGCAAAGGCTGAAATGGTAACCGTTGGGATGCCATATTTTGCTTCAATGGCTTTTTGCAGATCTTCAGAATAAATATTCCAGTCATTGCCTTCCCGGTCCGAATAAATGTCATTGAGAATAACATAGTCGGCTTTGGCGAAGGCATCCACAAAATCATCAAAGAAAAAGAAAGTTCGGGAATAGGTATGGGGTTGAAAAACAACCCAAAGTTTATGGTGCTCATAATTAAGACAGGCATCCACGACCACCTTTAACTCAGTGGGATGATGTGCATAATCTTCATAAACGTTGATCCCGTTGACTTCGCCCCGGAATTCGAAACGGCGTTTCGCGCCGCTGAATTTTGCCATACCAGTGACCGAGGTTTCAACCGGAATGCTAAGGAAGTCGCCGCAGATAATGGCCGAAAGGGCATTGAGGACATTATGCTGGCCGGGAATAATCAATTGATAATGGCCATAAAGTTCTCCCTTTTTATAGACGTCAAAACTGGGTTTACCAACCTTATCATAAACAATATTGGCAGGATACCAATCATTAGTTTTATTTAAACCATAGGTAGTTACCGGACAGGCCAAATCAGCCACCACATCGAGAACATCCTGGGAGTCACCATAGGCAATCATCAAGCCATCAGCGGGCAGGATTTTACCAAAATTGGTAAAAGATTCCTTAATTTGTTTGATTCCGTCTTTAAAATAATCCAGGTGATCTTCTTCGATATTGGTGATGATGCCGATGGAATGCGAAGTTGTCAGGAAACTGTCCACATATTCACAGGCTTCCACGACAAAGAACTCTTTTCCATCAATCACGGCATTGCCGCCGAATTCATCAAGCTTGCCGCCAATACTCAGGCTCGGCCGCAAATCGGCATGTTGGAGCAGACAGGCAACCATGGATGAGGTTGTCGTTTTACCATGGGTTCCAGAAACCGCAATGGTTTTATCAAAGATGTGGGAAAAAAGACCGAGAAAACTCGAACGTTCGATTTTGGGAAGATTCAAATCGGTGGCTTTAACCATATCCGGGTTATCCTCATGAATGGCAGCAGAATAAACAACACAATCTGTATCAGCGGGGATGTTTTCATAGTTGTGGCCGATATGGACCTTGATGCCCAGACATTCCAGTTTTTCAGTGTAGGATGAAGCAATCATATCAGAACCTTCAATGGAAAAACCTTGGGATAAAGACATCGTAGCCAGGCCACTCATGCTGCTTCCGCCAATTCCAATGAAGAATAATTTATTGATGGGTCGGTTGAATTTGTTTTCTAGTTGTGCTTTCAAATAATTTATTTCTTAATAATTCATCTGAAAGTGTTTGTTTATTGGTTAAGAATATGTATGAAATAGTCAAAATACCATTCAAAATCGGGAAAAACACTTTAAACCGAATTATAACACAGGTGTTTCCATTGAGTAAAGATTAAAAAAAACTTGCACTTTCATGGAAATATGAATAATATTATAGATATTGAGAATAATGTTCGGATTTTAATCAAATCCTTCATAGGTGGAAAATGAAAAAGAATGAACGAATCAGCGTTATCACGAAAATACTGTCAGACCATCCCAACGAGGTTTTCAGCTATAATTATTTTACCGATTTACTGGAAGCTGGAAAATCAAGTGTCTGCGAAGATGTGGCCATTGTCAAAAATGCCATTGAATTGACCGGTACCGGGTATGTCGAAACCTATTCCGGGGCATCCGGGGGGGTGGTTTATCATCCCCAGGTCACGAAGGAAGAAGAGGTAAGTATCCTCAAAGAAATTGCCGACCAGCTCCAGTCGCCGGCCCGAAAAATTCAAGGCGGTTTTGTTTATTACAGCGATATCCTCTCAAATCCCCGGTATTCCAAAAATATTGGCCGGATTATTGCTTCAAAATATGGCGAAATGGGTATTGATTATGTTGTCACTACCGAAACCAAGGGAATCCCTGCCGCCATGGAAACAGCCCACTATTTAAATGTGCCGATGGGATTGATCCGTCGTTCTAACCGGGTAACCGAGGGAGCAACTACCAGTGTCAATTATATCTCCGGGTCATCAAACAAAATTAAAACCATGTACCTGAGCCGACGGATTGATCTGAAAGACAAAAAAGTCCTGGTAATTGACGATTTTATGAAGGGCGGGGGAACCGCCAAAGGTATGACCAATCTAATGGAAGAAGTTGGCGCTGAGGTGATGGGAATCTGTGTGATTTTTGTGACCCGATCCCCGGCAGAAAAACTGGTTGAACATTTCACCCCGCTGATCTGGATGGATGATGAAAATCTGGAAGCCGGATTGCGCGTTTTCTTGCATTCTGAAAGCTGAAAACTGAATTAAGCGCAGCGTCTAAATGGCCAATTTTAGGAACAAAACTGAACGTTAAAAATAAGAAATTTTTTGTTTTTTTTAAACCCTTTTTGAAAATAATAAGAATGGAAAAATTTTAAGGTTTTTGTTTTAATATAGTTGAATTTGTGTTAGTATATACCTAGAATTAGACATGTGACTTTATTTCAAAGGGGAGGCTTAAGAGATGGAAATAACAGACGTAAGAGTACGGAAAACGTATCCAGAGGGTAAAATGAGAGCAATTGTCTCAGTTACTTTTGATGATCAATTTGTTGTTCATGATATTAAGGTAATTGAGGGTCAAAGCGGATTTTTTATTGCGATGCCCAGCCGAAAAACGCCGGATGGCGAATTCAAGGATATTGCACATCCCATTAACATGGGTACCCGTCGTGACATGCAGGAGAGTGTCCTGCGAGCTTACGAAAAGGCCATAGAAGAGGATAA
>PGZR01000206.1 GCA_002841405.1 Firmicutes bacterium HGW-Firmicutes-4
TCTTCATCTGAAAGACACTTGTACGGCAATAACATTTACTATTGTAACACTAAATTCTGATAATGCAATACACATTCCATCATTTTTTGTGATTTGTTCGATCGCTGGAAAAATTTAAGCTATTTCGATCAGATGTTTCCATTGCCAAAATTTTCGTGATATTTCTATCTTAATCTGATCAGGATCAAATGATTTTCGGTCTGACTATACTACGACTTCGATGGTATCACCAGCTTTGATGGTGCCACCTTCCAAGATAATGGTAAAGATGCCTTCTCGTGGCATCACGCAATCCCCTACCTGTTGGGCAATTTCGCATCCAGCATGACATTCTTTACCGATCTGGGTAACTTCCTGAAGGGTTTCACCGATTTTTAGCTTCGTCCCCACCGGCAACTCGTACACACAGATTCCTTCGGTCGTAATGTTTTCGGCAAAATTTCCGGCGCATAGTCCAGCTGCTCCCATGGCGATCATCTTATCGATGCTCTCCTGGCCTAACAAACTCACCTGTCGATGCCATTTGCCGGCGTGGGCATCGCCCTCAAGACCAAAATCCTTAATAAAATTTCCAACCGGAATCGGTTTTTTCATGACACCTTTTTTCTCACTGATATTAATTGCAATTACTTTTCCACTCATTACATTTCTCCTGTTAATTTATTGATGTTTGGAATTAATAAACTCGCCGGATTTGCCACCGGTTTTTTTAGCCAGATAGATTGCTTCAATGGTCATTTCTTTGTCCACCGCTTTGCACATGTCATAGATGGTCAGGGCGGCCACTGAAACTGCCGTTAAAGCTTCCATTTCCACGCCAGTCTGGCCGGTATTTTTAACCGTCGCTTCGATTAGAATTCGGGAATTCGCCTCATCAATTTCAAAGTCAATGTCGCTGCCGGAGATAAAAATATTATGGCACATTGGGATCAGGTCTGACGTCCGCTTAACGCCCATAATTCCGGCAATCTGAGCGACTCCCAAGACGTCCCCTTTTTTCATCTGTCCGGCGATTACTTTTTGCAGGGTCTCTTTGTTCATGGTGATGGCACCTTTAGCTATGGCTACCCGCTCGGAGCTTTTTTTCTCACTGACGTCCACCATTTTGCTACGGCCCGCATCATTAAAATGGGTGAACTCTAAAATTTCTTTGTCCATGTCATCCTCCAATTTCGTTCATATTTCTCAATAACTGCTTTTCATGTTCGTTGATATGATGTTTTTCCGGCTTTTCATTAATCGCCTGCAAGAGAATTTCTTTGTAGGTCATCCCAGACCGATGGAGCGCCACCAGGTCAATCTCATAGTCTGAATGGAGACAGGGTTTGATCTTACCATCGGTGGTTACCCGGATCCGGTTGCATTCGCTACAGAAATGCTTGCTGATGGGATTGATCAGTCCCACTCTGCCTTTGGCTTCAGGCAGTTGATAATATTCTGCCGGTCCGGTTTTGTCTGGAAATAGCAGCGGCGTTAAAGCCGGCACTCGTTTTAATACCTCATCATTGGACAGGTATTTGTTTTCCGCAAAACCGCTGGATTCACCAAGCGGCATTAGTTCAATAAACCGTACATAAACCGCTTCGTCTCTGGTGTAATTCACAAAGGTTTCAATTTCATCGTCATTGAAATCCTTGATCAGCACGGTGTTGATTTTAATCGGATGCATCCCTACTGCCTTGGCCGCGGCAATCCCTGCAAAAACATCTTCAAGATGGCCCCACCGGGTAATCTCATGAAATTTGACTGGATCAAAGGTGTCCAGACTGATATTTACCCGTTTTAAACCGGCGGCTTTTAAATCTTTGGCATATTTGGGCAGGAGAATCCCATTGGTGGTCATGGTGAGATCCTCGATCCCGGGGATTTCACCTATTCTTCTGACCAAATCGACAATCCCATGGCGTACCAGCGGTTCGCCGCCAGTTAGACGAATCTTATTGACCCCCAGCGAAACTCCGGCTTTGATGAGATCCAGAATTTCTTCAAAGGACAGATTTTTCTGATGGGGATGTTTTTCAATCCCCGCTTCTGGCATACAGTAGACACATCTTAAATTGCATAAATCGGTGATGGAGATACGCATGTAATTTATTTTTCTTCCATAATGATCCTTCATCTGCTTCCTGCTT
>PGZR01000066.1 GCA_002841405.1 Firmicutes bacterium HGW-Firmicutes-4
GATTGTCAATACCATTTCTGGCATCGCCTGGTCACCGATGGGTCTCCAATCGATGTATGCGGCCACCAAGGCGGCCCTGAATATGCTGGGGCTGACCCTGCGGTATGAACTTTGGGATGACAATATCAAGGTCAATTCAGCCACCCCCGGTACCACGGCGACCGCTATCTTCACTGACGTCAAAGCCCCGGATTATGCCCAAACCCCAATGCAGTCCGCCGCCCGGATCCTGACCGGAGTTCGCAACAATCAGCGGCTGATCTGTGGTGATGACAACGATCTGGAAGGCTCCAAAAATGCCATGAGCCCTGATCCGGCCATTCAAAAAGGGCTGGACGACTATTTTCTGGAAGTCGCCCGGGATCGCAAACAGGGAAAATTCCGCTTCTGATTGCATAAAACGGATCAATGTCGGTCGATGGTTGTTTTCGATTGCTTTTATAAAGGAGAAGACAATACAGGTAAGTTATTTTATCGCCGCCGAAGACCTCGGTAATTTTATAAAAGGCGCTGCCATGAACTGGCAGTAGGGCATTCAGTTTTATGGACTGACCAATACTGATAAGGCCCGGAGTATGGTGCCGCCGCTGGAAGTGATTGAAGAAAATGGTGAAACGATCTTCTATGCCTATGTGGTAAATATCGGATGAACGCCCAGGTTTTTCGAATATGGAGATTGTGTTTTATGACAGCCCCTCCCGCTTCTATTCGTGGGAGCCGGCCACCGCCACCATCGCCCAGGAATCCTCAATTGACGATTCCTGGGGGCGATGCACCACTTCTTTGCCGGTTGCTACGACCAGTGCACCCTGACCCGAGATCATCAGCAGTACGAATAAGAACAATGCACCGTGATGATATCAAAAAGAACCTACCAGAAAACTGACAGGTTCTTTAGTATTTAATACTATTTAGTTCTTCCGTACTGCATGCCAGTGCCGTCCTGTGGCTGCGTACCAAGATCGCAGACGCCGTCGCCGTCGGCATCAACAAATGATCCGGAGCCATATCCGCTACCAGTACCGTCACAGACACCTTGTTGGGAACAGATTCCGGTTCCATTTCCGGCGCCCCTTCCGTTTGACGGTGCAGCCATCGCACTTCCTGCAGTTGCCAGCATTAATGCCAGAGATACGACTACAATCAATTTTGCTTTCATTTTAAACTCTCCTTTCATCGAGTTATTTTATACTCATAATATATACCGTGTTTGTGTCATTATTGTGTCAAAATAGGGTATGAATACAAAAATGATAAGAGTTACTTGCATAGTTTCGAAAAGAAAGTGTTTCGGCAGATTCGGTTGACACACGAATGACACATGGCAAAAGTACAATTTATTTTGCAAACATATTTTACAATGAAAGGTAGTATCATGAAAATGGATTTGAACAAAGTAGCAAAGTGGTCAAGAATTCTGGTATTGGTGGGCTTGCTTATATGGGTTACATATGAATCGTATATGCATCAGGTCTTAGGCGGAGGAAAAGCCCCGTCGATTCACGCATTGTGTCCCTATGGAGCGCTGGAAAGCTTGTATACGCTGCTCTTAACGGGTAGTTTTATCAAGAAAATTTATTCTGGAACGGTTGTTTTACTGGTCTTGACTGTGGCCCTGGCAGTACTGTTTCGGAGGAGTTTTTGTGGGTTGCTTTGTCCTTTTGGCGCTTTACAGGAAGTATTTGCGAAGCTCGGACAAAAAATATTCAAAAAACGTTTTATCATCCCCCAAAAAATTGATCAGATTTTCCGATATTTAAAATATGTCGTTCTCGTATTAACGGTGGGAATGGCCTGGTATTATGGCAGCCTCTGGATGGCCCCCTATGATCCATATGCAGCATTTTCCCATATATCGGTGATATCCAGTTCCATTGAAGAGGATCCATTAGTAATTTTCGGTTTTATCCTGTTATTCATTACGGTCGCGGGTTCATTCTTTTATGACCGCTTTTTCTGCAAATATTTATGTCCGGCAGGAGCTTTTTATGCCATCATCGCTAAAATCAGTCCGACTAAAATTGAGCGCAATGACAGTCTTTGCATTCACTGTAAGAAATGTGATAAATCTTGTCCTGTTAATATTGAGATTGAGAAAGAAGAACGGATTACGACGGCAGAGTGCATCAACTGTAACGATTGCGTTCTGGCATGCCCGGTTAAAGGTGCTCTTGAAGTCAAAGTTGCCCGAAAAACAGTTCATCCCATAGTGATGGTAATTTTGGTTGTGGGTTTATTCTTTGGAACAATTGGGATAGCTCAGCTAACCGATAATTTTCAAATATTGCCTTTAGCAGTTGCCCAAGGCGAGGTTATTCCAATTTATGAAGTGAAAGGCTACAACACCATTGAAGAAGCAACAACCCTCACCGGACTGACCCTGGAGGAAGTGTATCAGCAACTGGCAATTCCCAAAAGTGTTCCGAAGGAGACACAATTTAAGCAGATTTCAGCGCTGGTGCCTGAATATAGTTTCGATCAAGCCAAAGCTAATGCCGGGGGATCAGAAGCTGAAGGAGCGGCATCAACCCCAGGTACCATTGATGTCAGCGGCATTAAAGGCTCAATGACAATTCAGGAAGCAATGGACAGTTTAAGTATGGCATCAAAAGACTTCTATGCCCTCTTTAAAATTCCGGAAACCGTGCCACCACAAACGATTCTAAAAGAAATTGTAAATCTTTCGCCAGGTTATGATTTCCAGCAAATCAAAGACGAGTTAAGTGTTAGTGCCTCTACCGAAGCACCAGAAAACACATCAGGTACCGTTGATGTCAGCGCTATTAAAGGTTCAATGACGATTCAGGAAGCAATGGATAGTTTGAGTATGGAAGCAAAAGAATTTTATGTGCTCTTCAAAATACCAGAAACCGTGCCACCACAAACGATTCTAAAAGAAATCGTCAATATTTCGCCGGGCTATGATTTCCAGCAAATCAAAGATTCTCTACAATAGTCTTGATTCAGACAAAATCTCTCAAAAACAGAATTGTTTTTGAGAGATTTTTTTTCAAAAAAATAAAAAGGAACCCGAGCGGTATTGCTCGGGTTCCTTTTGGAGCGGACCCCTTCTGATGAAAGACAAGGAATTTGGATTGCGTTATTCATCCCGATAGCTAACCTGGTTGCGGCCCTGGGATTTGGCATGATAGAGAGCTTTATCTGCTATTTTAACCAGATCCTCATGTCGCGAATGGAGGCTGGGCAGCAGGGTAGCAACCCCGATGCTGATGGTGATGCAGTTTTTGACAACTGATCCGGCGTGGGGAATCGCCAGGGATTCAATTTTTTTCAAGATCAGGGCAGCAATTTTCAGCGCATCTTCTTTCCCCGTTTCGGGAAGGAGCACCAGAAACTCTTCGCCGCCATAGCGCACCGCCATATCCGAAGAACGGGATAAGGATGCTTTGAGGGTTTCGCCGATTTTGATCAGACATTCGTCGCCGGCCACATGACCATACAAATCGTTATAGTTTTTAAAATAATCCACATCAATAAACAGCAGTGAAACAGGCTTATGATGATTCAGACAACGCTGCCACTCCAGGCCCACGGTTTCTTTGTATTTGCGTCGATTCCGTAAACCGGTCAGGGGGTCGTTCAGGGAGAGCCGCTGCAGTTCCTGATTGATTTGCTCCAGTTCCAGATTTTGCTGCTCGACCTTCTGATTGGAGACGGTTAAATCGGTTGTCCGCTGGGCGACTAGCTCATCCAGATGGGTGTTCATTTCGGCCAGCTTTTCCCCCATAACCGTTCGGTACTCCAAGGATTCGGAAAAAGTTTTGGCCAGCAACAGGGAATAAAGGGCCGCAAAAATCAATTGTCCGGTGGAAGAGTTGGCATCGCCCTGAAAGATCATTCGGAGTAGCGGTGGTGAGCTGTCATTGATCAGATCGCTCAAAGCGATAATATCAATAAAGCAGGTGGCGATCAGAAACAGACAACCTAATATGATGAGGCCGCTGTTTTTTTCCCGATGAAGGGCAATTTTGATCAGCATCGCAAACAGGTAGACAATCATCAAAACGGTCCAGATCTGATACAGGGGATTGATGATGGCGGCGATCCAAGTTGGGGTAAAAAGCACAACGAGTGTATAGGCACCAGCAATAATCTGAGTCGATCGGATGATCAGCGGATTAAAATAAAGTGGTAAAATCGATCGGAAAAACATCAGAATCAAGGGAACCCCTAAATAGAATGACAAGGTCTGGATTTTATAAATGCTTTCAAAATCCAAAGCTTGAAAAAACGAGAACAAAAATGCTTCCCCGATAAACAAGGTACGGATTGCTACCAGTGTACAGAACAGTCCAAAATAAAGTGGCGCTTTGTCTTTCCGGCGAAATAAGAATAAAGCCAGATGATAAACCCCCATCATCATCAGGGCACCAAAAAGGAATAGCTCATAGCTCAGGTCGAGGTAGCGCATCTTGAGAAGCTGGGTTTCCCCACCAATTAGGATACTATTAAGCAGCCCGCCGCTGGGTCGGTAAAAATTGGATATCTGAAGGACGATTTCATTGTCACCGGGCTGGGCATTAAAAGCCACGACTTGGGGGAGATACTTGGGGATCATGGACTCCCGGGTGGTGCCGACGGTACCAGCGCTGGTAATCAGTTCACCATTGACCCAGAGTTTATAGGCCGTACGGACCTTGAGAATTTTCAGGGCCAGGATTTGTTTCTCGGCTGTCGTAAAGTTTAGCCGGTAGGTGGCATAGCCGGATCCGGGAATTTTTTCGCCATTGATCTCATATTTATTCCAGGACGACGGAAAAGAGACATAGCCGCTGAGCTGGCCCTGATCCATACTGGCAGGTTCAAGAAGCTGATCCCAGTAAAAGGCCCAGTCGCCATCCAGGGGGATAATTTCATTTTTCAGATGATATTGTGTTAAATCAAGATGACCGTTCTCGGCTTTGTGCTCGATCACTGTTGGTTGCGAGGAACAGCCTCCCAGCAAAATAAGCATGCAGATAATGATCGAAAAGACGATGCTGCGTTTAACCATGGAGGACTCCTTTCAGGGGCCAAGGTGAAATATACTTCAATTGGCCTTAATGTCAAATGGAGACGTGATACTCACGCCTCCATTTGAGAAGGTTGATTCAGTTATTTTGATCTGATGTTATGGTTTCATACCCCGATGTATTGCGTTCATGATTGTTTCATTATACAATGAGACAATCAATCCAGTCAATTGAGATTTTGGCTCTGGATCAGAACAATTTAATTTGGTTAAGTTTTAGTTATGATAAAATATTGAAAAAAAGAGGCAAACTAATAATGACAAGAGAAAATATTGAAAAGAAAATTACCGAATATCCGATTTTTGAGTATGCGTTTTTTGATCCGGCGGAAATCAATTTCTATGAGGCCGTGCGCACCATCTGTAAGTTGGAATGTCCTCAATACGGCAACTCCTGGTCCTGTCCTCCGGCGGTGGGGACCCTGGAAGAATGCAAAGCCCGGTGCCTGGGTTATGAACACGCCTTTATTTTCAGCACCATCTCGGAGGTCAGCGACATTCTTAATATGGACGAAATGCTGGCCACCCGATGCGAACACATCGAAATTGTTGAGGAAATCAAGGCCAATGTTTTTGGCGAACATACGGACAAACTGATCCTGACTGCCGAATCCTGTGCCCTCTGCGAGGACTGTTCCTACCCGGATGAGGCCTGCAAGCATCGGGATAAGATGTATCCCTGTGTCGAAAGCCATGCCATCTCGGTGACGGATATCTGTGAAAAGCATCAGCTATCATTTTTAAACGGTTATAATGTGATCACCTGGTTTGGGATGATCTTTTTCTAGAACTGGCTGAAGGAAAGCGCCTGGGAGTCAGGCGTTTTAAACAGGATTAATAAAGAAAGCAGGGATAAGATGGATTTATCATTTTTAGGGATTGAGAGTAATCCCATTACAGTTTTTACCCAAGCGGACAAAGCAGCTTATTTACGGAACCCCGATGACATTGATGAGGGCATCCGGGAACTGGTGGATGCGATTAATGCCATCGACGTGTTTTTTTCGATGAGCGCCTGTCAGGGTTTCCTGATTGAGGAGGAACGGGAGGATCATTGCCCGGAAACCTATGTCGACTTTTATGTGATCGACGAGCAGTACCCGCTGGCCCGGCTGCTGCTGGGATCGCTGGCCAGTAAATTTGGTGCCCGTATCGACTGTAAGGTCGTTTACGAAGCGGATTTTGATGTCACGGCCGAAGACGAAATCGTCGCTAACGGCATGGTCAAGCTGCGCCACAGCATCGAACTCTATGAGCTGCCTGCGGATCTGATGACGACCACCTATCAGGAACTGGTGGACCATATCAGAAAATTCGGGGCTGCCGTAAAGCAAACAGCCTAAGGCTTGTTTGAGGTTGTCGGTACTGGGTTATCTTTTTTGTTAGGCTGAGTTTTGTTCAATTCTTATAAATATGAAGTTATTCTGAAAATAAGAAGGTAGGGGAAAAATGATGGATAAGAAGGTCAGGGCTTTATTTGAGCCCTTCACAATTAACAAGCTTGAGCTGAAGAATCGTCTGTTTATGCCGGCGATGGGTGTACCCACCGTCGAAGATAACGGCGCTTATACGAATGAGGCCATCGCCTTTTATGCGACCCGGGCCAAGGGTGGAGTGGGTCTGATCATCACTGGTGCCAATGAGGTGAAAAGTTTAGACGAAAATAAGACCGTTTGTACTGATCCGGCACCATGGTTTAACCCTGATGCCTATATTTGTGCGGGGCAGGAAATGACCCGGCAAATCCATGATCAGGACAGCAAGATCTTTGTTCAGCTGGCCGCTGGTTTGGACAAGTTGAACAAAGACGCCCGGGCAGCACAAATTAAGCACTGTCAGGCGATGACCACTGCGGAAGTCCGGTTGCTGGTGGAGTCCTTTGCTTATTCAGCCAAAATTGTCAAAGCGGCCGGTTACGACGGAGTCGAAATCCAGTCAGGCGAGTTGCTGGATGGTTTTACGCTGGCCCTTTTTAATCAGCGAAAGGATTGCTATGGCGGCGATCTTAGAAATAGATTCCGGATCGTGATGGACATCATTACTGCCATCAAGAAGGGCTGCGGTAGTGACTTCCCGGTGATTCTGCGGTTGGCAATGAAGAGTTATCTTAAAGCTGAGGGACAGCAAGCCCTGCCAGGAGAAGCATTTGCGGAACAGGGCCGTGATCTGGAAGAAGCCCTGGCCGCGGCAGTCATGCTGGAAGCGGCGGGCTGTGACGGTTTTGACGTGGCGGCGGGCATCAGCTTGTTTGAGAAAGCCTCCTATTGGAAATATCCACCAGTATATTTTGATAAAGGGGTTTATCTGGATCTCAGTGAAGCCCTGAAAAAAGCCGTCCCGGTGCCAGTATTGGCAGCCGGAAAAATGGATGATCCGGAGCTGTCGGCAGAGGCGCTTGAAAAAGGCCAGTTGGATGCGGTGGGACTGGGTCGGCCCCTGCTGGCAGATCCCGATCTGCCGCAAAAGTTAATAAACGGCCAGGCGGAAGAGATCCGCCCTTGTCTGGGATGTAATGATGGTTGTCTGGCTAATAAAATTGCTGGGGGCGAGTCCTCGTGCACCGTTAACCCGGCCTGCAACCGGGAACTGTTGTCCGAAATTGAAGCAGCCAAAACGCCTCAAAAAGTGGTGGTCGTGGGCGGCGGCCCGGCGGGAATGGAAGCCGCCCGAGTCAGCGCCTTGCGGGGTCATCAGGTGACCTTGTTTGAAAAAAGCTATGGCCTGGGGGGCAAGCTGAAATACAGCAGTCAGCGGATCTTAAAAACTGCCGACAGGCGGCTGATCCTTTGGTATCAAACCCAGTTGGAGAACTTAAAGGTCGAGATTCGCCTGGATGAGCCGGCAACGCCGGAACAAATAGCGGCCCTCAATCCAGAGATCGTTTTTATTGCCCAGGGGTCTGATGCCCGGAAGCTTACATTCCCGGGGATGGACAGCGAAAAAGTGACCAATGCCATTGATGTACTGACTGACAAAACCTTTGTCGGACCCCGCTGTCCGGCTATTGGCGGCGGCCTGGCAGGATGTGAGGCCGCCCTCCATCTGGCCATGCATCGCCACAAGATGATCATCGTGGATTCTGCCCCGGATATTCTATCCGTTGGCATTCCGCTGGCCCCGGCCAACAAACAGATGCTTAAGGATCTGCTGGTCTTTTATCGCAGCGAAATCATCACCAATGCGACCCTCAAAGCCGTTACCGACGCGGGGGCGGTGATCGAGAAAAACGGTCAGGAACAACTTCTTCCCGCTCATCATGTGATGATTGCAGTGGGTTTTGAGCCCGTTCCTTCCTTATATGGAGAACTAAAGAACAACTACGGCCAGGTTTATAATATTGGTGACAGTCAGGCGATCAGAAATATTCGGGCAGCCATCACGGCGGCCAATGAGGTGGCCTGTCAAATTTAATCACATGATTTAATTAAAATAACCCAAAACAGACAATTGTGAAAGCACCCTGAGTTTTGGGTGAATTTCGCAATGTCCATAAAACAGTGTCATCAGGAGAAAAATTTGAAAGATCGACTGCAGAACAAAGGCCTTGTCTTTGCCCTGGCGACCCTCTGCTGCCTGCTCTGGGGGAGTGCCTATCCCTCTGTGAAAATCGGCTATGGGCTTTTTGACATCCAGACAACCGGTGCCCAGGTGTTGTTTGCCGGCTATCGGTTTACCCTGGCGGGGGTTCTTACTTGGATCATTACCAGCGTATACTACAAAAAAACCGTGGTACCAAAAAGGGCCGAATGGGGTCGGATGATCAGCTTGGGGCTGGTCCAGACGACCCTTCAGTATATTTTCTTTTATATCGGCCTGGCCAATACCACTGGAGTCAAGGCGGCAATTATCAATGCTACCGCCACCTTTTTTGCGATTCTTTTTGCCCATCTGATCCTGAAAAACGAAAAGATGACCCGGGCCAGGATTTTTGGCTGCCTGCTGGGCATGGCCGGGGTGATCATCATCCAGCTCAATGGCGGAAAAATCGACAGCAGTTTTTCCCTGACGGGGGATGGTTTTCTCTTCCTGGTCTGCATTGCCTCAGCCCTGGGTGCCGTGATGACCCGGATCTTTACCAAAAAAAGCGACGCGATGATCCTAACCGCCTATCAGCTGATGATCGGCGGGGTGGTGCTGATTGTGGTGGGTTTGATGATGGGCGGCGCGATCAGCCAGATTACCATCCCGGGACTGCTGCTGCTCGGCTATCTCGCCACCTTGTCAGCGGCAGCCTTTACCATCTGGGCGATCCTGCTCAAGCACAATCCGGTCGGAATCGTGGCTATCTACGGTTTTATGATTCCGGTCTTTGGGGTGATGCTGTCCGGGATTTTTCTCGGCGAGCAATTTATGAGTCTGCGGATTCTAGTTTCCCTGGCCTGTGTCAGTGTCGGGATCTGGCTGGTCAACCGGGAAGCGGGACGGTGAGGAAACTTTAGTTAAGCCGATCAGGAATGCCCGGCGCTTTAAGCCCGGGGTGAAATAATTTTTGTAAAAAAAGAAGTCAGCATCACATCTGGCTTCTTTTTTTTCTGTAGTAACATAATGAGTCAGGCTTCCACCCGCCGCTGCTTAATCAGCACCAGGGTCACCCCCAGCACCGCCACCCCGAAGGCCAGCACCAGCACCATGCTGGTGAAAATCGACTGGAGATTGCCAGCATTGAAACTGACCGCATTGGCAATTTCGTTATTGGCTTTGACATACCAGTAGGTTGGAGTGAAGCTGGCAATGGTCAGGACGTTAGCACCGAGCAGTTCCTGGGGCACAAAGACGCCGCTGAGAAAGCTGGTACCCAGGGCAAAGACATTGGCGACAGCGGACATGGCGCCCCGGCTTTTAACCAGATTGCCGATCAGATAGCTGATCGAAAGGGCGGCCAGGGTAAAGATAAAGGAATTCAATAACAGCAGCAGGCCGTTGGTAGTGAACATATAGCTGCCATACATCACAAAGCTGGCCGAGATCAGCACCAGCCAGGTCAGCACCGCAAAACTGAGGTTGCCGAGAATCATCTGGAAGTTCATCGTGGCGGAGCGGATCGGGGAGCAGAGGTTACGACGCTTCAGATCGGTATCATTAAAGACCAGCATCACTGAGCAGACCCCCAGAATCAGAATGGCAAACAGTGAATAGGAAATATAATTGAAATAGTAGCCCGATTTTTCGGCATTGGCCGAGTGACTACTGCCCGAGATAACTGTCACCGCTGTTTCTTCGGCCAGATCGACTTTTAGATAGTCAACCAGTTGGTCCTGGGAAAGGCCGGGTAGATAGGCGAAGTAGGTTTGAGCCGAATTCAGGTATTTATTGATCAACAGATCCATGTAAATGTTACTGGGCGAATCGGGGACGATGGTTTTTTCCAGTTGAACCTCCTGGCCATTTAGCATCGCGGCAGTAAAGCCCTTGGGCACCCGGAGGATGTAGACCACCTGTCGGAAAAACAGGGCGTCCTGGAGTTGCTGGGGATCATCGGGAAGATCCACCAGGTTGGCATTTTCGCCCAGGTAGGTTTTAAGTCCATCAACCAGCTCGGAATCACCATCCTCATTAATAAAGGCGATGTTGAACCGGGTCTTGGTAAAATCGGTATCCTGGGGTGGGGTATAGGCGTTGGTCAAAAGTAGGGCCAGGACCATGAAGACCACCAGATAGATCGCGATCTGGCTCCGGTTTTTCTGGATAATGCGGAAAAAAGCTTTATAAACTTGCATATTTCTGTCTCCTTAACACAAAATACGTAATTGCACTAAATACGATGATGAAACCGCACAGCAGCAGGATATCGGTAAAAAATTGGGTATGGCTAGTGTAGTAATAAAGGGCATAAAAGCTGTCGGTGATCAGGTTGGCCGGGTTGAGATAGGCCAGAATCGGAATTTTGGTGGTGACGATATACTTCATATCGGCATACATCATTCCGGCCAGAAAGCACATCGTCATCGTTGAAGCAATCAGAATGCCGGTCAAGAAGCCTTCCCCTTTTTTAATGACGGAGGCAATAAAGGCTCCGAAGGTCACCCCGGTGAGGCTTCCAATTACACAGGTCAGGGCGATATAGCCCAGCTGATTGCCGAAGCTGATCCCCAGGACACCGATGATAAAGGCTAGTAGAATCAGCAGTTCCGCCAACTGGATGGTGGTGGCCGCCAGCATCGAGGACATAAAGACGGTCAACTTATTGGTGGGCGCCAGATTGATCCGGGCTCCCACATCAGAAAGATCGGCCTGGATGGCCACTACCTCTTTTAACCCCAGAAACCCGCCATACAAACAGGTCATCGCGATCAGAGTATAGAAATAATTGACAATCGGATCGGGGTTGGATTGGCTGGCAGAGACTTCTGTCAGGTATTCGCTGCGACTGGAAACTCCGGCGACGATGCCGTTATCCAGAGCGGTGGGATTTTCAGTGATGACGGTGACGATGGTGGCCGAAGATTGTAGAAAATCATCCAAAAACCCCCGGATAATGGTCTGGTTCAGACCAGACTGGTTGACCACCAGGTTGAGATCCGGTTCGAAAACGATATAACCGGAAATCTGATTATCGTTGAGCAGGGCCTCGGCTTCGGCCCGGGTCGTGTATTGAACCGCAAACAGCTCATCGGTACCTTCCAGGGCGGTGGTGAACGCCGGATTGGCGTCCAGTTGATCATTCTCAACCACCGCCACCGGGACTTTGATAAATTCCTCGGCAGTGGTAATATTGGAAAGGGCCAGGTTAAACAGGGTGGCCAACAGAATTGGAAACAGCAGCGTCCAGAACATCAATTGCCGGTCCCGCAGGATGCACTTGAGGCGATAGCGATAATTAAATAAAAACATGGCTCCTCCTAATCTCTCAGTTCTTTGCCGGTTATTTCCAGAAAAACATCATTCAGGGTTGGCGGCTCGGAATAGATCTTTCCGATAGCGATATTCTGATCCTTCAAATGATCCAGAATCGCAATCAGATTATTTTTGTCCCGGCCGGACTTGACCACCAGTTGATGGTCGGTTAACTCGGCGGAGATAATATGGGGCAGGGCTTTAATCGCTTCCAGATCCAGATCCTCGGGATTGAGCAGTTCGAGATTGATATGTTCCCCGGATTTGATTTTTTTCTTCAACTCTTCATTAGTCCCCATGGCGATGATCTTGCCCTTATCCATAATGGCAATGCGGCTGGCGATCTGCTCGACCTCTTCCATATAATGGGAAGTGTAGATGATCGTCGCCCCCTGGCGATTGAGCTTCTGGATGCCTTCCAGAATATTGTTGCGGCTCTGGGGATCGACGGCCACGGTGGGTTCATCGAGAATAATCAGTTTCGGCTGATGGGCAATACCGCAGGCGATGTTAAGCCGCCGGAGCAGCCCGCCGCTGAGTTTTTTAGGGAAAAATTTGATAAAATCGTTAAGTCCCACAAAATCGATAGCCTCAGCTACCCGTTTTTTGCGGGTTTGTCGATCAGCGATGTATAGACCGCAGAAGTAATCGATGTTTTCATAAACCGTCAGCTCTTCGAAAACGGCCACGTTCTGCATCACAATCCCGACATCACGTTTGATATCATAGGCATCCGGGGACATCGGCTGATCGAAAATTTCAATTGTACCCTTATCATATTTAAGCAGCGATAAGATGCAGTTGATGGCAGTGGTTTTTCCCGAACCATTGGGCCCCAGTAGACCCAGGATTTCCCCTTCCTGAACTTCCAGATTGAAGTGATCAAGGGCGATCAGATCGCCGTAACGCTTAACCAGATTTTTAACATTGATGACCATAAAATTTCTCCTTTATGTGTGCCATCTAGCCCAGCAATCTGGGAAATGGCGTTTTTTATTTGTGGTTAAGTTTATTTTACGCCAGCGACGGTCACTTTGGTAGTGATAAGCCTCCTGATAGGGTATGACAAATGTCACCATTTATGTTAAAGTAGTGATAAAATCCCAGGTTGATGGCGACGATATTTATAAACGATTCTGATAAAGGATGGTAATAATGAATAAGCTGATTGATAAACTGATTATTTTTGTGTTCTGTCTGGCCTTGTATCTGACGACGGTGGACAATGTGCTGCTGATTGCCCCGGTGCTGGTGGCGGTAATTTTTGGTGCCGCTTCAAGCTATGTAAAAGAAGGACCGGTGACGGCGAGTTTGTTTGGCGGCTATCTGCTGATCTGTTTCTTTGAACCGGTTTATCTTCTGTTTGTGCCACTGATCGGTTATGACATTCTGATTTCCCGCTACAAATGGCTGTGGACGTTGGCGCTGCTGCCGGCCGCCACGGGATTCACGGGGCTGAGCGGCACCGCGGTAGTGCTGATTCCGGTTTTTATGCTGGTGGCCTATTTTCTCAAAAGGCGGACCATCTCCCTGGATAGTTTAAGACACGACTACAAGGCCCTCCGGGATACCACCCGGGAAACCGCTCTGCAGCTGGAAAAAAAGAATAAAATGCTGATGGAAAAGCAGGACTACGAACTGAAGCTGGCCACCCTCAGCGAACGCAACCGAATCGCCCGGGATATTCATGATAATGTTGGGCATATGCTGTCCCGGAGTATTCTCCAAACCGGGGCGCTGCTGGCGATCAGCCAGGAAACGCAAACCCGGGAGGGCTTAGTCCAGATAAAAGAAACCCTTTCTGAAGCCATGGACAGCATCCGCAGCAGTATTCATGATCTCCATGATGAGTCCCTGGATTTGCAAGTGGAGTTGCAGACCCTGATTAAAAATTTCGAGTTTTGCCCCGTCATATTTGACTATGATGTGGAATCCGCGCTGGATAAGGAAGTGAAATACTGTTTTATTGCCGTGGTCAAAGAAGCCTTTTCCAATATCATCCGCCATTCTAATGCCACTGAAGTGGCCCTGGTGGTCCGGGAGCATCCGGGACTGATTCAGCTGGTGGTTAAGGATAACGGTACCATCAGGGTAAATTCTGACAGCACCGGTATCGGACTTAAAAATATCAGCGACCGGGTGGCGGCCCTGAATGGCAATGTCCATATTACCGCTGACCGAGGTTTTCGGATCTTTATCTCGCTGCCTAAAAATGACGAGTGAATAAAAATATAACGACAGGGGGAGCCATGAAAATACTTATTGTCGATGATGATCGGCTGGTCTGTGCATCGCTGAAAACGATCATCGAAGCCCAGGGTGATATTGAGGTGATCGGAATGGGTCACAATGGTGAAGAAGCGATTGCCCTATACCACCAGTTAAAACCGGATGTATTGCTGATGGACATTCGCATGGAGGTAATGACCGGGTTGGAAGCTGCAGCGGTCATTCTTGATGCGGATAAAGCCGCCAGGATCTTATTTTTAACCACCTTTCTGGATGACGAATATATCATCAAAGCGCTTAAACTAGGTGCAAAAGGGTATATTATTAAGCAGAATTTTGAAAGTATTGTGCCCTCCCTGAGAGCGGTGCAGATTGGTCAAAGTGTTTTTGGCCAGGATATTGTGACCAAGATTCCGGGATTGCTCAATCAGCTGGATCATCGCGAGGCGAACAGCTTTGATCTCAGTGACAAGGAGCTGGAACTGATCGACCGGGTGGCCCAGGGCCTCAGCAATCGGGAGATAGCCAGCAGCCTGTATTTAAGTGAAGGAACGGTGCGGAACCGCATCAGCGTCATATTGGAAAAGCTGAATCTCCGGGATCGGACCCAGCTGGCCATCTTTTACTACAAAAATATGGCCTGAGGTACCGAAATCAACATAAATACCATCCGATTGACTGATGCATTAGGGCAGAGCCCTGTTTGATGAAAGAAGATGGAGTTATGAAAAAAACAAAAAAAATAATGCCGTTGTTGTTATTGCTGTTGATTCTGGTAATTCCGCTTTCGGCCTGTGTAAATAAGGGCGGAACCAACACAGCATCGGTTAACGAAAAAGCCGTTAAAAATGTGATCATCATGATCTCAGACGGATGCGGGGCCAACCACATTCTAGCCACCGATTATTTCAGCAACGGCCAGGCTGGGAGTCAGGTTTATGAAGCCTTTCCGGCCCGGTATTATGTCAGCACCTATTCAGCCGGTAAAATTGAAACCGATGATGATGCCCGGTATACCTATGATCCGGCGACAATCTGGAGCAGTTTTGACGAACTAAAAGCCTCCGCTACCGCGATGGCTTCCGGAACGAAAACCTATAATGGTGCCATCGGCCTGGATCCGAATCAAAAAGAGTTGCGAAATATTGCAGCAGATTTTGAAGAACACGGCAAATCAACGGGTGTGATTACCTCAGTAGAACTCAGTCATGCCACTCCGGCCGGGTTTGTAACCCATCATCCCGACCGCCGGGCTTATCTCGAGATTGCCAATCAGATGATTCGGGAAAGCGCCACCGATGTGATTATGGGGGCCGGAAATCCCCGCTATAATGATGATGGCGAGCAACGAAGCAGTATCGGGGACGATGATTACGCATTCGTGGGTGGCCGGGAAACCTGGGAAGCCCTTGGCAATGGCAGTCTAGGCAATGATGCTGACGGCGACGGGGACATCGACCAGTGGCACCTGATTCAGACCAAAGCAGAATTTACCGCCCTTCAGACCGGGACGGTGCCGAATCGGGTGATTGGGGTGCCTGAGGTTTATTCATCACTGCAATATAACCGTAGCGGTGACGTCAATGCTGATCCTTTTGTGGTGCCGCTGCTCGAAACCGTTCCCTCATTGGCAGTGATGACCCGGGGCGCCCTCAACGTTCTCGATAACGATCCGGACGGATTTTTTCTTTTGATCGAAGGTGGGGCCATTGACTGGGCGGCCAGTAACAATCAGAGCGGCCGCATGATTGAAGAAGAAACTGATTTTAACCAGGCCGCCGCCGCAGTATCTGACTGGGTTGACGCCAATAGCAGCTGGTCGGAAACCCTGGTGATTGTTACCAGCGACCATGAAACCGGCTACCTGACCGGAACCCCCGGGGTTTATGATGAGGTGATTAACAACGGGCAGAGTATCATGCCGACCATGGCCTGGAATAGTGATAGCCATACCAATCAGCTGGTACCCATTTTCGCCAAGGGGCCGGGAGTCGATTTGTTTGAAAAATACGCCGTGGGTTCGGATCCGGTCCGGGGGGCATATCTGGATAATACCGACATTCCCAAGGTAATCAGGGAATTGCTTGGGGTTAAATAAAGTGAACAGACCGTTTAAAAAGAAAGAGGTCGATACCGTGAAAACAAGAATAAGAAAAGGACTTGTATCGTTGCTTGTGGGAGCATTGCTGATGGTCCAGCTGCCGGTTGAGGCCAGCGCCACTGAACCAGAGACACAAGCGGTAGTTTTCCCGGGAAATTACAGTTATCAAACCCATATCCAGAATGTCGGCTGGCAGGATTGGAAGTCGGATGCTTATGTTAGTGGTACTACCGGCCGGTCCCTGCGTCTGGAAGGGATCAAAATCAAAATTAGTGATCACCCCAGTTTAGGCGTTACCTATCAAACCCATATTCAGAATATCGGCTGGCAGAATTGGGTAAATGACGGCGCCGAGGGTGGTACTATCGGTCGGTCACTGCGGATGGAAGCAATCCGAATCAAACTTACCGGCACCGAAGCAGCAAATTATGACGTCTACTATCAGGCCCACGTTCAGAACCGGGGCTGGATGGCCTGGGTTAAGAATGGCGAGCTGGCCGGGACCGAAGGTCTTTCCTATCGGATGGAAGCAATCCGCATGATGATCGTCACAAAAGGAGCACCACCGCCAGATGATACAACAACCTTTAAAAATGTAATCTTACTGATCTCAGATGGAGGCGGTGCCAACCATATCATGGCCACCGATTATTTCACCAGTGGCCAAGCTGGAACCCAAGGTTATGAAGCCTTTCCGGCCCGGTACTATGTCAGCACCTATTCAGCCGGTAAAATTGAAACCGATGATGATGCCCGGTATACCTATGATCCGGCGACAATCTGGAGCAGTTTTGACGAACTAAAACGATGGCTTCCAGAACGAAAACCTATAATGGTGCCATCGGCGTCGATCCAAATTTGAACGCATTGCGAAATATCTCCGAAGACTTTGAAGCGCTGGGAAAATCGACCGGTGTTGTTACCTCGGTGGAACTCAGCCATGCCACCCCGGCATCCTTTGTGGCGCATCATCCCAGCCGGGGCAGCTACAGCGAGATTGCCAATCAAATGATCCGGGCAAGCGCCACCGATGTAATCATGGGAGCAGGAAATCCCTTATATAACGACGATAGTGTTAAGCGCAGCACTGTCGCAGCGGAGCATTATCAATTCGTTGGCGGCAAAGAAACCTGGGAAGCCCTTGAAGCCGGAACCTTGGGCAGTGACGCCGATGGTGATGGTGACAGTGATCCATGGCAGTTGATTCAGACAAAGAGCGATTTTGAAGCCCTCCAGAGCGGCGATGCTCCGGATCGGGTGATTGGGGTGCCACGGGTGTATACAACCTTGCAGTATGGCCGGGCGGGGGATCTTAATGCGACGCCCTTTGCAGTAGCGATGAATAATCAGGTGCCGTCTCTGGCAACAATGGCCAGGGCTTCCCTTAACGTACTGGATAATAACGAAGCGGGATTTTTCCTGATGATCGAAGGTGGAGCCGTTGACTGGGCCGCCAGTAACAATGACAGCGGTCGAATGATTGAGGAAGCTGCCGATTTTAACCAGGCCGCCGCCGCAGTAGCTAACTGGGTGGAAACGAACAGCAGCTGGTCGGAAACCCTGGTGATTGTCACCAGTGATCACGAAGCCGGCTACCTGACCGGAACCCCTGGGGTTTATGATGAGGTGAAAAATAACGGAGCCGGTGTTATGCCCACGATGGCCTGGAACAGCACCGGCCATACGAATCAGCTGGTGCCCATTTTTGCCAAGGGTCCGGGCGCTGATTTGTTTCAAAATTATGCTGTGGGTTCCGACCCGGTTCGGGGCGCCTATTTGGACAATACGGATATTCCTAAGGTGATCCGGAAATTACTTGAATAAAAAAACGAAAAAGAGGTAACAATGAGAAGTTCGTCGGACCATTTTCAAAGTTTGTTCAGATTTTTAATCAATGTGGTTTTAATTCTTTTGCAATTGACCATCATCGGATTGATTATTCTGCAGTTTTCCGAAGATGCGGTGTATGCCTATTGGCTGGTTGAGGGATTGGCTATTTTTGTGGTGCTGAATATCGTCTATCGCAAGAAAACCGCTGCCTATAAAATTTCCTGGATTATTTTTGTGCTGGCTCTTCCGGCCGTGGGGATGATACTTTATTTTATCTGGGGACGGCAACGGGTGTCTAAGAAAGCCAAAAAACAATGGGACGAAGTTAATCAGCGCACCTTTCTACAATTGGTGCAGAACCAGGCCGTGTTTGATGCCATTGCTGATAAGGAGATCAAAAAACAAGTCGCGCTGGTTCATCGGCTCAGCGATCTGCCGGTTTGGCAAAATACGAAAACCACATATCTGAAACTGGGAGAGGAGATGCATCGGGCCAACCTGGAAGCGATCAAAACCGCTGAGAAATTTATTTTTCTCGAGTATTTTATTGTCACTGGCGGAAAAATGTATGATGAGCTGATGGCCGCCCTTTATCAAAAAGCCGCCGCCGGCGTGGAAGTACGGATGATGGTGGATGAAATGGGCAGCCTGTCGACTCTGCCCAAAGATTTTTATAAGAACTGTGCTGAGCATCACATTAAAAGCATTCCCTATAATCCCTTTTCGCCATCGCTGTTTAAATTTATCAGTTTTCGGGATCATCGTAAAATGACCATTGTCGATGGCCGGGTGGCCATCACCGGCGGGATCAACATTGGTGATGAATACATTAACGAAAAGGTGCGGTTTGGCCATTGGAAAGACATGGCCATTCGTCTGGAAGGCGACGCCGTTTTCAGTCTCACCACCATGTTTATCAACATGTGGGATTATTCCACCGGGGCGGTTTCGCAGTTGGAGGACTTTAAGGACACGGCTCCGCTGGTAGCGGGCAATGAACTGGTGATGCCATTTTGCGACGGGCCGATGAATTCCAGAAATCCGGCGGCCAACACCTACATGACGATCTTTGCCAACGCCAAAGATTATCTTTATCTGACCACTCCTTATCTGATCCTTGATACGGATCTGACTAACTGTATTTTGCTGGCGGCCCGCAGCGGGGTGGATGTGCGGATCATTACCCCGGGCATTCCTGACAAGAAGCTGGTTTATGCCACCACCCGGGCTTTTTATGGGGATCTGCTGGCGGAAGGAGTGCGGATCTATGAATATTCACCGGGCTTTGTTCACGGCAAGGTGCTGGTGACCGACGATCAGGTCGCCATCGTCGGTTCCATCAATATGGATTATCGCAGTCTGACCTGGAATTACGAATGTGGAACCTGGGTTTCCGGTTCACAGACGGTGCTGGATATCAAAGCCGATCTGCTGGATTGTATCCAGGTAAGTCGGGAGGTGTGTTATTCTGATTGGGAAAAAACCGCGTTTATGAAAAAGGTCGGGCAGTCGATTTTAAGAATCATGGCGCCATTGATGTAGCTGAAAAATGAGAGGGAATGTTGATGAAAATAGTTGCAATTCAAATGAAGGTGGCATTAAAACAGGTCGAAGAAAATTATCAAAGGGCTGAGGTCTGGATCCGCAAGGCCGCTGCGGCCGGGGCTGATGTGGCCGTGCTGCCGGAAATATGGAGCGGCGGATTTATTACCGCCGACTTGGATGAGCGGCTGGCGGATGTCGATGGACACCGGGCCAAAGCTTTTCTGCAAAGGCTGGCAGGGGAACTGAAGATCAATATTGTCGGCGGTTCGGTGGCCACAAAAAAAGGTTCCCAATATTTTAATACCAGTTATGTGGCCGATCGGCAGGGTCACATTATTGCCGACTATGACAAGGCTCATCTGTTCAGTTTTGCCGGCGAGGATAAGCGTTTTAGCGCCGGTGATCAGCTGGTCACCTTTGTGCTTGACGGGGTCCCCTGTGGCATCATCATCTGCTACGAGATCCGGTTTCCCGAGTGGTCCCGTAAACAGGCCCTGGCCGGCACAAAGGTGCTTTTTGTCCCGGCCCAATGGCCCTTGCCCCGGGTTGGTCACTGGCGGGTTCTGAACCAGGCTCGAGCCATCGAAAATCAGATCTTTGTAGTGGCCGTCAACGGCTGCGGCGAAGCTGTGAAGGATCAGCAGAACGCCGGTAACTCGATGATGATTGATCCGTTGGGAAAGCTGCTGGCTGATGCCGGAGCCGACCCCGAAGAAAAGCTGATTCAGGGCAATATCGAGTTGGCCGAACTGGACCAGACCAGAAATAACATGACCGTCTTTAAAGACCGGCGAACCGATCTTTATTAGTTAATCAAAAATTAGCCCGGAAAATCAAATATTCATTTAATTAGGGAGACTCGTTACCAGGTAGCGGGTCTTTTTTTAGATGGTTTTAATTAAAACCATCTAAACCGTTTAAAGTAAATATTCCTGGGTAAGATGACCATAAAAGAAGTCTGTCTCGGTTATGTTTTGCGTTGTCCAGACTGGTAAAGTAAGGTTTGAATCCAGGCAATTGCGGTGGATCATTGATTAAAAAATAGAAAGGGCGATTAAAATGAAAAGATATCTCAAACAGATGATCAGCGGTCTGATCATCATAAGTATGGGGATATTCCTGATGCCGATGAGTATTTCAGCAGAAGCGGAAAATAGTGAAACGGGTATAACTGAAAGTGAACAGATAATGACATTAGAAACGGATAAGATTCTTGATCAGGGCGAGAATACTCCAGAAATTACAATAAACAGTGTTCACTCCGGGGATTATTGGTATGACGATATCGCGGGCGGGATCAGAATTGTATCCTATACCGGAAGCGGCGGAAATGTGGATATTCCAGCCACCATTGATGGCAAAATCGTCCTGGAGATTGGCACCGATGCATTTAACGGACGAACAAGCTTGACTGGTCTTAATTTGCCTAACAGCGTTAGAAGTCTGGGCATGCGTTCTTTTTATAATTGCCCCAATCTGGACTCGGTCTTTTTAGGCAATGGATTAATTACCATCGGAAACGGCTCGTTCTGGGGTGCTCAGGCATTGACCGGTATCATTATACCCAATACGGTTACATCGGTTGGTTATGCCGCTTTTACCAACTGCAATGCCTTGACTAAGATTACCATTTTAAACAGTTCTATGTCCTTTGACGGAGATGTCTTTGGAACGATTCCTCATCTTACTATTTATGGGTATGCCGGCTCTACGGCAGACTCCTATGCTTATGCTAATCTGAGACCATTTGTAACCCTGCCGTCTTCTTATGTCGATGTTTACTATTCCACCCATGTTCAGAATGTGGGCTGGCAGAGCTCAAAAAAGAATGGCGAAATCAGCGGCACGGTGGGTCAGGGACTAAGATTGGAAGGGATTAAAATTCTCATTGATAACAGCGAAGTTGACGCCGTGATTCAGTATCAGACACATGTTCAGAATATCGGCTGGCAACCGATGGTCAGCAATGGCGCACTCAGCGGCACCACCGGATTGAGTCTGCGGCTGGAAGGGATAAAAATCGAACTCGACGGCGTGGAATGGAATAAATATGATGCGTATTATCGCGTTCATGCCCAGAACTACGGCTGGATGGATTGGGCTAAAAATGGTCAGAGTGCTGGAACTGAGGGCATGAGTCTGCGGCTGGAAGGGATCCAGATCATCGTTGTTCCTAAAGATTCAGCAGCTCCAGGGTCAACCGCCACTCCCTTTATAAGCAGTTTAAATTAAGCGCAATAAAAGATAATCAGATTGGGAAAAGTGGGAAAAGCAAATGGCCAAGAAAAAGAATTTAAATAATTATATTTTTTTTAATAATTGTGTTATTTATCATAAAAGAGGGTAAAAACTATAACGTAATGATGACTGTGTAATTTCACACTAGTTGCGGTGTGATGTATGCAGTAAACAATTCCATTGAAAGGAGGAATAGTGAAGTGAAAAAAATGTCGAAATTGATGGCTTTGTTGCTGGTTGTGGTGATGGTGTTAATGCTGGTATACGCTCGTTGTTTTAGAAGTTGAGGGGGCACCAGTTGATGAGGTGTTAAATACTGCAGTAGAAACGCCGGCCGTTGAAGAACCAGTGGTTGAAGAACCAGCGGTGGAAGCAGCAGCAGTAGAAACAGCAGTTGCAGAACCGGCAGCGGTGGAAGCAGCAGCAGTCCCAGATGCTGAAGAACCAGTGGTTGAAACAGCAGCTGAAGAAGGAACCATTGAAGTTAAAGCAGTTACATTAGGTTTATGGAGAGATGCAGTAACATTTATTGATGTTCTCCTGAACACTGTCGGTGCTGACTACTCGTATGATGCAGTAGCTAACGCATTGACTCTTAATGGCTTTGTTGGAAAACAAGTTGTTGCAACTGATATGGGCAGTAATTTTGCCATGATTCTCAAAGGCACCAACGTAATTGCAAATGATACCGGTTGTGCAGTTGATGTAACAGGTAATCTGACCATGGGCGGACCTGGCGAAATAACAGCAATCGGATCTCAATCTGCTATTCATGTTACAGACGGCGATCTCGTCCTTAATGATGGCGACTATGAACTGTTTGCAATGGGCAATGTTGGCAATGTTACCGCAGTTGACGTAACAAACGGCGATTTAATCATCAATGATGGTTGGATTGACGCAACCGCTATTAACACCGGAACCGCTGTAACAGACGGCGCGTATGGTCTCTGGGCAGATAATGACCTGGTTATCAACGGCGGTGATATTGATGTCGTTACCGAATCAATCAATGGCGCAAGCATGGGTATTGGAGCCGGCGACGATGCTATCGTTAAAGGTGGATACACAACTGTCCGTTCAACAACGGAAACAGGCGTAGCAACTGCATTATATGCAGGCAGCTGGGTTGTTATCAGAGATGGTATCCTGGATCTTTGTGCTCAAGGCGGAGTAGATCCTTTAGCTATCTATGGCGCTGAAGGCGTATGGATCAGCCCTTGTTACGGTGATGTAGATTTGACCGCATCTTGTCTGTACCTGGAACCATATCTGTGCTACACTAAATCTGACAATCCCAAAACTGGGACTCAGGACATGGCATCAGATGCGTTAATGGCTACAATGGGACTATTGGCACTGATGGGTATGGCATACCTGATCAGCAAAAAAGAAATCAAAGGATAACACACTATTCACAAAAAAGCGGTGTAGCGGTCTAAAACAGTGGTTTTAGCAGACTTCACTTGTAATTAAAGAAGAACTCCGATTTCTGATCGATTCATCACGAAGAGATTAGCGAAAGGAGTTCTTTTTAGTTTTGTCAAAAACTAATACAAACAGAATTTTTTAATACGACTTGTTAAAATATTTCATTGACATCGATTACTGTGATAGATAAGATTATCATTAGAAAAGAAAGAGTAGATTCATCATGTCAGAATCAAAATATTTAATTAAGAGGGATATCAATGGATACAAATGATCGCACAAAAGAACGGTTGGCCAAAGGGATAAAAATGCTAATGGTACATAAACCTTTAGATAAAATAACCGTTAAGGAAATTGTAGATCAAAGTGAATTAACGAGGCAGACGTTTTATCGTTATTTTCAGGATAAATATGATCTGGTTAATTGGTATTTTGATAAATTAGCCCAGCAATCGATTAAACAGATGGGGATCAGTCTTACGTTAGAAGAAGGATTGACCAAAAAATTTGCTTTTGTGCGGGCAGAAAAGGATTTTTTTACGGCAGCATTTAAGTCCAGTGATTGCAATTCTATTTATGACTACGATTTAAATCTGATTAAGGATTATTATAGTAATCGCATTGTTCAAAAAACCGGGAAACCGCTAGAAGCAGATGATCAATTTTTACTGGATATGTATTGTCAGGGATCCATGGATATGACCTTTAAATGGGTAACCGAGGGAATGGTCATGGAACCGGCAGAGTTTGCTAAATTGCTGATTGATGCAATTCCTGAAAAGCTCAGACACTATCTGCTGTTCTTGTAGATGAATATGTTGTATATAGAGAGACCAATTTTTATCTGATAAACAGTCCTTGCAGATAAAAACTGGTTTTTTTATTTTGGGCCAGTTTACACTTCGGGAGAACTGTCACTTATGTGACAGTTAAAGGCCGATGTCAATTGAATCCACGCCGTAATTTGATAGAATAGAAAAAGAAAATGTAACTGTTTACAGTTACAAAATATTTGGAGGTACTTTAAATGGCAAGAACCTATTATTTTCCACCAGTTGTAATTATGGAACCCGGTGCAATCGAACTGATCGCTCCGGAAATCATACGCATGAACGTTAAAAAAGCTTTAATTGTAACCGATAATGTCCTTATCGAAGCCGGTATTGTTCAGGAAGTATTAAACGTATTGGATGCCGCTAAAGTGGCTTATGCAGTATTTTCTGATGTAAAACCGAACCCTACGGTTACCAATGTCAATGCCGGTCTTCAGGCATTACAGGATAACGAATGTGATTTTGTCGTTAGTATCGGCGGCGGCTCGCCCCAGGATACTGCTAAAGGAATCGCTATTCTGGCAACCAATCCCGGGGATCTGCGGGACTACGAAGGAATTGGCAAAACCGCCAATAAATCCCTGCCCATCGTGGCCATCAATACCACTGCCGGAACCGCCAGTGAAGCGACTATTAACTATGTTATCACCGATGAAGATCGCAAACTGAAAATGGTTATTGTTGATCCGAACTGTCTGGCAACAGTTGCGGTTAATGATCCGAATTTAATGATTAAAATGCCAAAATCTTTAACCGCTGCCACCGGTATGGATGCCCTGACCCATGCCGTAGAAGGATACACCACAGCAGGTGCTTCCCGCTTTACAGATTTATTTAACCTGGAAGCGATCAAAGCCATCTCCAGCAGTTTAAGAGCAGCTGTTGCCAATGGTGAAGATGTGGAAGCCCGGGATGGAATGGCTTATGGTCAATTTGTAACCGGTATGGGCTTCTCAAACGGCGGTTTAGGAATCGTTCACTCCATGGCTCATCAGCTGGGCGGATTTTATGATCTTCCTCATGGCGTGTGCAACGCCATTCTTCTGCCATATGTTGCGGCCTTTAATGCCGATGCAGTGGGCGATCGGTTAAAAGCAGTTGCTGAAGCAATGGGTGTTGATACTGCTCGTAAAAGCAAAGAAGAAATCAACGACCTGGCCATTGAAGCCATCAAAACATTGTCAAAAGATGTTGGAATTCCGACTGGACTGGAAGAAATCGGCGTTAAAGAAGCAGACTTCAGTGAATTAGCTGATCTGGCTCTGGCTGATATTTGCACCGGTGGAAATCCAAAATGCCCAACTAAAGAAGATGTGATTGCGATTTACAAGGCTGCTTTTTAGTAAAAAAATAGAATCCCGTTTTATGTGAAGCTGCGAAAGAGGGTAACACTAAAATTTGGAGGATGTAAGAATGACTACAACTGGAAAATTATTAGATCTGGCAAAAAAAATGGCTGATGCAGCTGCGGCAAAAGCAATTGAAATCGATGTGCCCATGGTGATTGCAATCTGTGACAAGCATGGCAACCCGGTGCTCTTTAACCGTATGGAAGACTCTTTGCTGGCCAGCATGGATATTGCAACAAACAAAGCTTACACCGCAGCAGCTTTAAAATGCGGCAGTCATGAGGTGGCCGAGGCATCAAAAGAGGCCGGCTCATTATTCGGTCTGGCTACCTGTGATAAAGGTCGTATGGTTGTGTTCGGCGGCGGAATGCCAATTAAAGAAGATGACGTCATCATTGGTGCCATCGGCGTCAGCGGCGGAAGCGTCGAAGAAGATATGATCGTGGCTCAGGCTGGATTAGACGCTCTGTAAAAAAAATATGAGACAAAGGTTAGAGAAACAGAAGACACCGATGAAATTTTTATACGGGCGGAAGATGATATGTACCGCCACAAGCAATACGAAAGTGCGGCCCTGAGAGCCAGACAAAAATAGTAAACCCACCGTGATCACGGTGGGTTTGCTTTATGGATTAAAATTTTATTTACAATAAATAGTATTTTTTAAACCTCTAAATGGCGGGGATAAGAATAGTCCTTCTCCATGTTTAGAAAAGTATAGCCTTCTTCCTGCAGGGTCTCGATCACAATTGGCATCGCTTCCCGACTGGATTCTTTCAGTTCAGCATGAGATAAAACAACGGAAATATCATGTTCCCGACATCCTTCAATGATCATCTGCGCAATGACATCACTTGACGGTGGTTCGGCACAGCCATCGCCAGAGGAAACATTCCAGTCGCTGTAATTCCAGCCCCGGCTGACGATGCCCTGAGCACAGGCTTCATTGGAGTTCATCGAGCCCCCCGGGAAACGGAAGACATGGCTGGTTTCCGTTTGGCCGGTGATTGTTTTCTGGAATTGATCCAAGTCGTCGACGTCGGCAAAAAAGGCTTCTGGGTTACTATAAAGACCATAGTCGTGGCTGCTGGTATGATTGGCCAGGGTATGACCTTGATCCACAATCTGGCGATACATGGCTTTGGCGTTATCATTGTCGTGAAGAGTTGTAAAGAAGGTGCCTTTGGCATCATATTCATTGAGCATCTCAAGCAGCGCGCCGGTATGCTCGCTAGGGCCATCGTCAAAGGTTAAAAAGACAACCTTGATTCCGGCAGTGTCGCCATTTCGCAGACGTGACTTTATCTCAGCCAAGGAATCCGTATCATTCGTTTGCGGTACGGGTTCAGCTTTAGTATTCTGGTTGGTTGTGGTGTTCATGATTATGGGTTCGGATTTGGGAGCATTGGTTTCAGGCGAATTAACAGCAGCAGTCTGGAGGATTTCCCGCTGGGAATTGAAGGCAATCACCAGTTTGGATGTCAGTGTTACCATTCCGCCTAAGACAGAAAAAACGATAATCAGACTGATTGTAGAAAATAGAATAAAACGGGGTAAGTTTTTGATTCTTAATTTTGGTGTGGTTCTTTTTTTCATTTCCGCCTCAAATTTTCACAATTCAGGTCAACAGTCCTGTATCACCCATACTGACCGACCTAAGTCTGATTGTAGCAGAAAATCAGATAAATGTGCAAATAATTTCTTGTTTTTTTAAAAAAATTTAGTATTTGTCAAGAGGTTGGATCAAGCTTCGAAAAATTTTCGGAATAAGGGGTGGCTGGCAGTTAACGGGATGACTAAAAACGGTTTCAGTAATCAGGATTGAATAAGAACAGGGTTGAATTTAAACCAAGCTTATGATAGCCTAGTTTTATTTGGAGGAGCAGGCTTATGGACATTAAATTAGTAATCAGTCAGATGGTAGAGCTGTTTTTGATTTTGGCATTAGGATATATTGCCGCAAAGAAAAAGGTTGTCGGTCCCAAATTTGGAACACAGCTGTCAAATTTTATTTTAAGTATTACCCTGCCATGTATGATGCTGGCTTCGGTGGCAACCATGCCTGAAGATACCGATAATAATAATGTCTTGATGATGTTTGTCATCGCCATTCTTTTTTATGTGGTGATGCCCTTCATTGCCTATTTTATTGCGAGAATACTGTTGGTGAAAAAAGAAGATCGTCATATGTATATGTACATGACGATCTGGTCCAACGTTGGTTTTATGGGTTTCCCGGTGATTGCATCAATTTTTGGAGAAGGTGCCATTTTTTATGCGACGATCTTTAATCTGATTTTCAACGTGAGCAACTTTACGCTTGGAATTATGCTGATGTCAAAGGAAGGAAGAAAAGCGCTGGATTTCAAAAAGTTTTTATCTCCGGGAATAGTGTCTTCAATCGCAGCGGTTATTATGTTTTCAATCCACCTTAAATTGCCTGCACTTCTTAATGACACGCTGAAAACCGTTGGCGATACCACTACCCCTCTGGCTATGGTTGTTATTGGCATCGCCTTGTCAGGCATTACGGTCAGAAGTGTTTTTACCGAGTTCAGACTTTATCCCTACGTAATTATCAAACAGATTCTGCTGCCTTTAATGGCCTGGGCAATTCTAAAAAATGTGATCGTAAACCCCTATTTGCTGGGAATAGTGATTGTGATTATTGCCATGCCGGTGGCCACATCCTCGGTTCTTTTTGCCAATCGGTATGAAAACAATGTGGCCCTGGCCACAAAAGGTGTCTTTCTTACGACCCTGGCTTCGGTTGTCACCATTCCAATGATTAGTTTTCTGCTGATGTGAGCGATCTTTTTCGATTCATGAAATGGTCTGACTTGAAATGAATTTTGAATTTATTTAAATGGACGGGTTTCGGCTGTTATTTGAGAAAATAATATATTTATACGAAAAAATGTGCTAGAATAGTTAATAATTTAGTGGAGACTAAAAATTATTTTCACAGAAGCGGAGAAAATGATATGATCGAATTAACTGAAGTATTGGAGCTGGCAAATAAAAGTGGGTTTACAAGAGCAGCTGAACTTGATGTTGCCACGATAGATTTAAATCCGGCAGTCCGACAAATGTGTGCTGACAACAAGTGTCAGATCTATGATACCAACTGGGCCTGTCCGCCGGGATGCGGAACATTGGATGAATGCGGAGTAAAGGTTAAAAACTATCAATATGGTGTGATTGTTCAAACTACCGGTGAACTGGAAGACAGTTTTGATTTTGAGGGGATGGAAGAAATAAAAGACAAGCATAATGCCAGCTTTGATCGGCTGGTCAATACCTTATTTGATAAAAAGGTTGATATGCTACCATTGGGCGATGGCTGTTGCTCGCTATGTGAAGAGTGTACCTATCCCGATGAAGCCTGTCGTTTCCCCGAAAAGGCCTTCTCATCCATGGAAGCTTTTGGAATTCTTGTCAGTGACTTGTGCAAATTAAACAATCTGGAGTATTATTACGGCCCCAATACCCTAACCTACGTTGGTTGTGTCTTATTTAATAACTAACTGGGGTTGAAAAACTGCGGACAGTCAGTCCGAAAGTTGATACGCTCTTCTGATCCTGAACGCTTTAAAAGCCAATCAAGGAAAAGGAGGGCTTATTTTAATTTGAAACCGGTTGATTTTTGTCAGGCCAAAAGATTTCTAGTATAGCTACTAAACATATTTAATTTGATAATTAGTAAAAAAAGGCTTTTTTATAAATAAGGGTTGACAGGAACTTTAAATTGATTTAAAATTTCTTTAAGTCCCCCAAAAAAACTAACCCAAGAAAAGAACGGTGTGAAGGCAGTACAGACACGTTGACTGTAAACGATGTCACAACAGCGGTTTTTCGCCGTTGTGATTCTGGTAGTCGGGATTTTATCAGAACAGTGCCCTGAACAAGGGATAGTATGTCGGCGTCAGATAATCGTTTCCCATTTGTCTCACACAAAAATTTTAGGAGGTATCAGAATGTTAACGAAACGGCAGAATTTGTTGGAAACCATCCGAGGTGGAAACCCCGATCGATTTGTAAAACAATATGAGTTTATGAATATCATCATGGAAGCGCCAATTGGTGCGATGTGCGGACCAGGCCAGACAATTAAAAACGGCTGGGGTATTACCTTTACCTGGCCAGAAGGCCAATTGGGTGGTTTTCCGATTCATGACGATGAACATAAGGTTTTAAAAGATATCACCGATTGGCGCAATCAGGTTAAAGCTCCGGACGTTGCCACATCAGACGAAGCCTGGGCGGCGGCTGTTGCCCACGCCAATGCCGTCGACCGCAATGACGAATTTGTAACGGCCTTTGTGGCGCCTGGTATTTTTGAAATGACGCATCATCTGATGAGCATGGAAGATGCCTTGATGGCGTTATATGAAGAACCGGAAGATATGCATGATCTGATTGACTATCTGGTTGACTATGAACTGGCTTATGCTAAGGAAATGATCAGCCGTCTTCATCCGGATTGTATTTTCCACCATGATGATTGGGGTAGCCAGCGTTCTTCCTTTGTTTCGCCGGAAATGTTTGCCGAATTTTTCGTTCCGGCTTATAAAAAAATCTACGGCTTTTATAAGGAAAATGGCGTTGAACTAATCATCCATCATAGTGATTCCTACGCCGCCAACCTGGTTCCGGCGATGATTGAGATGGGCATTGACATCTGGCAGGGTGTGATGACAACCAACAACGTCCCCGAACTGATCAAAAAATACGGCGGACAGATTTCCTTTATGGGCGATATAGATAGTGGCGTTATCGATTTCCCGGGCTGGACGCCGGAAATTATTTTTGATAAAACTAAGGAAGCCTGTGAACGTTGCGGCAAGCTTTACTTTATTCCCGGAGCCAGCCATGGCTTAAATTTTGGATGTTTCCCAGGCGTTTACGAATCAAATGATGAAGCGATTGATAAAATGAGCAAGTTGATGTTTTAATTCACTAAATGGTTCAACCATTTCAGTTGACAGACAAAAAAATAAGACCGCCGGAAGCAAATTTCCGGCGGTCTATTTTTTTGTTTAATTTTACTTGAACGTGGCAGTTGGATTACCATTTTCGATTTTAAGCGTGATTTCAGAAACCGTGAACAAATCAATATTCGACCATTCGACGGTAGTACCAGCCGAGTCGGCAATCATCAGATCCCAGTATTGCTCTTCTACTTCTGTATCAAAGACAATATCGGTGGAGCTCCCAGTTGGCAGGGTATCGGTTGTTAGGATATCATCGCCCCAGCTTGCTTCGCCGGTTGGGGAAACAAAGAGTGCATAAACTTCAATCCCAGTTTCATTCACGACGGTGAAATCCTGGGAATAAACAGTAGCTTCATCTGCTGATGAAGAATCATCCGACGAAGATGAACCGCCACAGCCGGTAAAAATAAAGACCGACAAAGCAAAAACAATTAACACACTGAGAAATTTCATTTTTTTCATTCTTTTCACCTCTTAAATAAATTCATGTTAATGCAATAATAACAACAAATCCTCAGATGGGCAATTCAAATTCACGAACAAAAAAGCCGTTTCGCGAATGATTGAATCGCAAACAAATTGTGAAACTGGATTCACTATGTTAAAATTAAAA